>CAMEKZ010000038.1 GCA_945921635.1 uncultured Clostridia bacterium | reverse complement strand
CTTACGCACGGAACAAAAATACCTGCCGCGTCGGAGTTTACAAAGCCTACGGTGCTGTTAAGCGAAACAATCGGCTCTCTTACCGGCTTTGTATCTCCGCTCCACATACCGATATTCTTCATAAGGTTGAATATGCCGTCAAAAAGCTGACTGCAATACTCCTTTGTTATCCTCATGCCTACGCCCATCTCAACCACAAGGGTTTTTGTCCCGCGCATATTGAGGGTATGTGCAAGTGTCGATTCAAGCACGGTGGCGGACTCGTGCACCCATATAAAATCTACGTTCATCAGCTTTGCATAAGGCACGAGCGTTTTTGCGGTAGGCACACTTATCCTTATTTGCGGCAGCTCTTTTAAATAGATATTGCTCGAATGAATATCCACACACATCTCCGCCCCTGCTATATCGTCTATTATAGCGGAGCAGATTGTCTCCATCATTGTTCCGTCCTTAGAGCCGGGGAAAATCCTGTTCATGTCAAGGTCGAAAAGCGGTATTCCTCTTGTGATTGAGTCTATTCCCATCGGGTTCAGCGCGGGATAGATGTCAACCGTGCCTTTAAGGCAGCCTATATTATCGTTTATGTGCTTACCGACAAGATACGCGAGGTACTGTCCCTCTAGCTCATCGCCGTGTATGCCTGTTACAATGCACAACCGCTTTCCGTTTCCGTTTTTTATGCTGTTCTTTTTTATCCTCAGCTTTTCATTGACCGCAAGCGCCGCCTGCGCCACTGTTTTCACCATTGAAATTTACCTGCCAATCCTTTTCTTTATTTGCTTTTTGCGTACTTTGGTACGCCGTTTTATCTCAGTAATATCCGTTTGCCGAAAGCGTCGATGTAATGAGCTGGAGCTGCTTTGTATAAGCTCCGAACATCACGCCTCTGTCTACCGCACAGTCACCGAAGTCCCTTCCCTGTGACAGTATCAGATATTCGTCGTTTACCGCACAGTTGTTGGTCGGGTCGATACCGCGCCAGCAGCAGCCGTCCCATATCTCAACCCACGCGTGGGTCTCTCCGTCGCAGCTTGCAAGTCCCGCTATATATCGGCAAGCGATACCGTCAAGCCGCAGAACCGACAGCAGAATGTGCGAGTAGTCCTGACATACGCCGCGCTTTAGCTCAAAGGCTTCTGCGGCAGTCGTCTTTGTGTCGGTTGCCTGCTTGTCATAGGTCATAAGCTGTGACAAAGCCTCGCAAAAGCAGAGCGCGCGGCTGTACGGCTCACTCTCTGTACAGGTCATGCTTATTCTGTGATGAAATTCCTTTAGAGCCGCGTCCGGCTTTGTATACGCGGACTGATAGAGATAGCACGGCATATAATCACGCTTTTGCGCGGTGCTGTCTATCTCGGCACAACCCTTTACCTCAAAGTCAAGAAAGCGGTGCTCGCCTTTAAGATAGCCTGTGATTACATTGTTGCCGAAAGCGTCAACCGTCTGCTTAGTAGATACAAACGGCACTATATCAAGCTCGCAGGACAAAATATGCTGTGCCGCGCTCTCCGGTGGTATGCACCGCAGAGCGAACGAATGCTCACGCACATAGTTGTCAAAAGTAAGCTTTGTAGAAAAGCAAAAATTCAGTTTTTTCATTAAAATTCCTCTCAAACAGTTTCAAACAGCCGTCCTACGCTGATTATAGCTTCATCGGCACGCTCGGTGTAGTCCTCACCCATGCCCATAAGCTCGGCAAGCACGCTGAGGTGCTTTGTGTTGTAGCGGTACGGCGAATTTTTCGGCACGTTCTGCAGATGGCGGCAAAGGCGCTCAAACTCAAGATTTATCATGCGCCACGGATATTTCAGCCGCAGGTATAAATCAAGGCGCTCCACCGATTTTCCGCATCTGATGATAGTCAGGATTTCGCGGTCATAAATATAATCGGAGATACATCCCCAGAAGCCGAACAGAATATCCTCCATAGGAAGCAGAGCAAGCAAAAGTCCCTGTGTCGATTCAGAGGATTTTTCAAGCTTGTCCATCGCCATCTGCAAAAACGACAAAGCCTCAGTCGAAATCTCCTCGCGCAGTACAATACCATTGTCGTATGCCCTTTCAAGGCTGTGAGCAACCGAGCCGGGTTTTTTCTTATCAAAAATGTAGCTTCTGAAAAATGTGTCTGCATCACCGCAGTCACTAAGCCCGAAGGCAGAAAGATACTGTTTGTAACAGTCAGCATTTCCGTCCAATGTCATGTCATATACGCGTTCAAGCGACTTTAAAGTGGTAAACACTCTTTCGGTGTAACGGCCGAGCCAGAACAGCCTGTCGCCGTGTTCTATCGAGATAGTACCCATGTATCTTTAAAGCCTCCTCCCTGTGATGAATTTACTACAAACGAGTCGGGATTGCGCGAAAAGCGCGTCAGACCCGACGCCCATACTCTTGTTGTTGCACCCGACAGCACAAACGCACGCAAATCCGCCTTACGCATAACCTGCTCGCCGTTATCGAGTATCGGCAAATCAAGAAAATCAATAACTTCCTGCGCTATAAAGCGGCGCGGCTCGCGCAGAATGGTATTTTTAAATTCTTCGAGCTTTTCCTCGGATAAATCGCTTCCGAATACTACGCCGTAGACTCCGGCCTCGGCAACGTCCTTTATTACAAGCTTGCCGAGATTTTCAAGCACATATTCCCTGTCCTCATCATAAAAAGGCAAATAGGTAGGCGCGTTTTTGAGTATCGGCTCTTCACCCAGATAATACTTTATCATCTTAGGTACGAAATAATAGATGCCCTTATCATCGGCCACGCCGTTTCCGGGCGCGTTTATTATCGCGACATTTCCCGAGCGGTACGCCTCCATAAGATTGGGGATTCCGATAAGTGACGACGGCTCAAAGGTCAGCGGGTCTAAATACTCGTCGGATATTCTGCGGTAGAGCGCACCGATTTTCGCCTTGCCGCCGGTATAGGTCTTGTGATACAATATGTTATCCTCGACAAAAAGCTCATCATTCTGCACCAGCACCGAGCCTGTAAGCTCCGCAAGGTACGAATGCTCAAAATAAGCCGCATTGTATCTGCCCGGGGTAAGTATCGCGTTTATACCGCCGCAGTTTACATAATCCATCGTATCCTTTAACAGCTTCGCATAGTTTCGGTTATCGACAATATCATTTTCGGTAAATGCCGACGGGGACGCGACACGGGTAAGCTCCCGCGCGATAAGCGGATAGGACGCACCCGACGGTATACGCAGGTTATCCTCAAGAATATACCACTCGTTGTCCTTTCCCTGTACAAGGTCGATACCGGAAATATGGCTGTAAATATCGTGTACGGGTGAAATGCCCTCGCACTGCGGAAGATAGCCGCTCGATATGTAGACAAAGTCCTCGGGGATAACGTTATCCTTAATGATATTTTTTTCGTGATAAATGTCAAAAAGGAACTTATTCAGTGCGTCAACCCTCTGAATAAGCCCCTTTTCGATACTTTTAAAGTCCTCCGCAGTAATGATACGCGGTATAGGGTCAAACGGGAAAAGCTGTTCTTTAAACACACCGTTTTTGTAAATTCCGAACTTTACACCGTATCTTCTAAGAAGCTCGTTTATCTCAACGGCATTTGATACGGGTGTGCGGATAGCTGTTGCTTCAGCCAAAATAATCACTTCCTGACGTACTGCAAATTCTTTTTGTAGAAAAACAAAGCAGAGCCGCAAAAAAGCGACCCTGCTTTGTTTTTCTGCTATTATTATATAGCGGTTTGTGAAAAATGTCAATGTAAATTTTGACGATTTATAGATATATTTATTGCACATTTTATCTGTTTTTAATAAATTTATAAGATTTTTCACACATTTTTGCAATTTTTAAAAATTCATATTGCAAAACAAGGAGACAAAAAAGGCAGACCGCAAATTCGGTCTGCCTTTTTAGTAAGAAAATTACTTAATCATGGAAGCAACTTCGTCAGCAAAGTTTTCTTCCTTCTTCTGAATACCCTCGCCCTTTTCGAAGCGAACAAATTCTACAACCTTGATGTTCTTGCCTACAGAAGCAATGTACTTTGCAACTGTCATGTTGGGATCCTTTACATAAGGCTGGTCAAGCAGGCAGATTTCTTCTGCGAACTTTCTCATTCTGCCTTCAACAATCTTTTCAAGAACGTTCTGCGGCTTGGGCTTAGCAGCCTCTTCGTTTTCCTTCTTAACGAGCTGGAGCTGGATTTCCTTCTCCGCATCGATAACAGAAGCGGGAACATCGCCCTGTGCTACGAACTGCGGAGCACTTGCAGTGATCTGGAGCAGTAAGTCCTTAGCGCAAGCCTTTACAGCTTCGTCATTTGCATCGTCAGCTTCAATCTTAATCATAGAACCGATGATTGAGCCGCCGCCGTTGTGTGTGTATGCAAATAAGTCGCCTGTCATTCTCTTGAAACGACGAATCTGAATGTTTTCGCTGATAGTAGCAATTCTCTCGGTGAGGATGTCGCCGATTGTTTCGTCGCTGCCTGCGGGCTTGATAGCCTTTAATGCTTCAACATCTGCTACATCGTTGTCGATGATTGTCTGAGCAACCAGCTCAACGAACTCGATAAATCTCTCGGACTTAGCTGCGAAGTCTGTTTCGCTGTTGATTTCTACAACAACGCCGACCTTCTTAGCCTCGTCAACCTTTGTATATACAAGACCCTCTGCAGCAATTCTGCCGGATTTCTTGGCAGCCTTTGCAAGACCCTTTTCACGGAGGTACTTGATTGCAGCGTCTACATCGCCGTTTGATTCTTCAAGAGCTCTCTTGCAGTCCATCATGCCGCAGTTGGTAAGCTCTTTTAACTGCTTTACGTCCTGTGCTGAAATAGCCATTGTCTTATCTCCTTTATATTAAATGAATTATTCTTCTGTTGCAGCTTCTGCCTCGTCAGCCTCAGCCTCTGCCTGCTCGGGCACTTCGTCAGCCTGACCCTGTCTTGCTTCGATGATAGCGTCAGCCATAGCGCCTGCGATAAGCTTTACTGCGCGGATAGCGTCATCGTTGCCGGGGATTACATAGTCGATTTCATCGGGGTCGCAGTTTGTATCTACGATAGCTACTACGGGGATACCGAGCTTCTTAGCTTCTGCAACGGAAATCTTTTCCTTGCGGGGGTCAACTACAAAGAGAGCGCCGGGGAGCTTCTTCATGTTCTTGATACCGCCGAGGAACTTCTCGAGCTTTTCAATTTCGAGGTTGAGCTTAACAACTTCCTTCTTGGGGAGTAAATCGAAGGTGCCGTCGGTTTCCATTGTGTGGAGCTGCTCAAGACGTGCAATTCTCTTCTGGATAGTCTTGAAGTTTGTCATCATGCCGCCGAGCCATCTTGCGTTTACATAGTGAGCGTTTGCTCTCTCTGCTTCTTCCTTGATAGAATCAGCAGCCTGCTTCTTTGTACCTACAAACAGTACCTCCTCGCCGCTTGCAGCAACCTCATGAATGAAGTTGTAAGCCTCGTCAAGCTTCTTTACTGTCTTCTGGAGGTCGATAATGTAAATACCGTTTCTCTCCGTGAAAATGTAGGGTGCCATTTTGGGGTTCCATCTTCTTGTCTGGTGTCCGAAGTGAACGCCTGCTTCAAGAAGCTGTTTCATTGATACTACTGCCATGGTAGTGTCCTCCTTGTTTTTTGGTTTTTCCTCCGCGACGCTTGCAGGCTCAAGCCGAAAGGCACCGTAAAGCCCTATACGCGCGTGTGGATTTGCTGTTTTGCACAGCGTTAATATTATACCACATAACGGATAATAAATCAACAAAATAATTTTCGTTTATTTCAACAAATTTTTAAAGAAATTTCCGTGCTTTTTTGGACGGGATGGAAAATCACAGCTTACCAGTATGGTATCTTCGCCGATTATCTCAATATCGCACCAGTTTATTACAAAATCGTCCTCCCGACCGAACAGGCCGAAGCACTTGCTGCGCCCGAAAACTATTATGCGGCATATCTTGGCGGTGCAGGAGTCGAACTCAACATCGTCCACAAAGCCGATACGGCAGCCCGATTTTATACTGATTACCTCTTTACACCTTAAATCGCAAAAATGACATATCATAATATCCACCGCCTTCACTCTGGTAAATATTATGTATGTCATCTTAAATCTATTCGTTATTTTGCTCGGTCTGTGCCTTTTGCCGCGCAAGCAGATTCGCCTTGTAATCGAGATAATTCTGCAAAATTACCGCCGCCGCAACCGCGTCTATTACTTTCTTTCTCTCCTTGCCGCGCTTGTTTACATCGTTCATCATATTGTGCGCCGTAACTGTAGTCGAGCGCTCGTCCCACATGACAACGGGGATTTCGAGATAATTCTGAAGCATATCCGCGAACATTCGACACTTTTCGCTGCGCGGGCCGTAGGTACCGTTCATATTTATTGGATTTCCGACCACGACCTCGCCGACCTCATACTCTACCGCCGCCGCCGCAACCTTTTCGACGCAGGTCTGAAAGTTGCGCTCGTCAATCACTCCGAGAGGTGACGCAAGCGTCTGCGTCCTGTCACAGCAGGCAAGTCCTGTGTGGCTGTCGCCGTAGTCAACCGCCATTATTTTCATAAAGCTTTTCCTTTCGTCAGCGTTTGTTCTTTAAAAATGCAAAATCAAAATCCAGCATATAGTCGTACATATGTGGTATCAGCTTGCGCTGACGGTACATCTGCATAAATTCGTCATAGGTGACGAACTTTGCATCGGTTACCTCCTCCTTCTGGAGCTTTATGCTGGCAATATCGACGTCCTTATCGACCTCGTAATAATCGATAAAAAACGTGGGACCCTCTGCCGAGCCCATGAAAACAAGCTCGCTGTCCTTGACCTCGATGCCTATTTCCTCGCGTATTTCGCGCCTTATTGCCTCGCGGCTGTTCTCGCCTGCAATGACCGCTCCGCCGGTGCACTCCCACAGACCGCCGAAATTTTTATCTGGGTGTCGCTGTGTTACAAGCAGCTTTCCGCGGCTGACAAGCCATGCCTCGCAGATTAAATGATATTCTCCCTGCTTTAGTCTTACGCCGCGCCTGTGAAGCCGGCCGACGGGATTTTTCTCCTTGTCGAGAATATCCCAGTATTCCGCCACCTGTATCACTCCCCTCTTTTGTTATTTCGGATTTCAGCTGTTTTTGTATTCTTTCAGCGCCTCGGCAAGCTGTGCGGGGCAGGACGTGGATTTTGAGCCGCAGGTAATTCCGTCAAGTCGGGTGATTACCTCGTCTACCGACATACCGCGTACCAGCATGGCTATGCCTTTAAGGTTACCGTTACAGCCGCCGATTACCTGCAAATCCTTTACTTTGCCGTCCTCGACCTCTATTATCATCTTGCGGGAGCATACTCCCTTGGGTGTGTATTCAAATGTCATTTCTGCGATGTTCCTTTCTTTGCGTGAATTTATTTATCCGCTGCTTTTGCAACCGCGTCGGCAACCGCCGCCGCAACTGATTTATCAAGCGGACTGGGGATAATGTACTCGGGAGAGAGCTTGTCGGGAGTAACTATATCTGCGATTGCATAAGCCGCCGCACGTTTCATTTCCTCGGTAATAGCCTTTGCGCCTACGCTAAGCGCGCCCTTGAATATACCAGGGAAAACAAGTACGTTGTTTATCTGATTGGGAAAGTCGCTGCGGCCTGTGCCGACAATATACGCGCCCGCCGCCTTTGCCTTGTCGGGCATAATCTCCGGCTCGGGATTTGCCATAGCAAAGACTATCGGCTTTTCCGCCATGGATTTTACCATATCCTCGGTCACGAGCCTCGGTCTTGATACTCCGATAAACACATCTGCACCCTTCATCGCATCGGCAAGCGTGCCCTTTATGTTATTGTTGTTCGTTACCTTTGCCATTTCTGCGTGGGCGGGATTATCATAAACGGTATCCTTATCAATTATACCGTTAATATCAACCATAATGAGATTTCCTATACCCATGCCGAGCAAAAATTTGCCGATTGCTATGCCTGCGGCACCCGCGCCGTTTATTACAACGGTGACATCGCCCAGCTGCTTTCCCGCACAGCGAACGGCGTTTATCAGAGCCGCGCCTACTACTACGGCAGTACCGTGCTGGTCATCGTGGAAAACGGGGATATCCAGCTTTTCTTTAAGCCTGCGCTCTATCTCAAAGCATCTGGGAGCGGATATATCCTCGATATTTATGCCGCCGAAGCTGTCGGAGATAAGCTCAATTGTGCGTACTATCTCGTCAACGTCCTTTGACTTTATGCAAAGCGGAAAAGCGTCCACATCTGCAAATTCTTTAAACAGACAGCACTTTCCCTCCATTACCGGCATACCCGCAAGACCGCCTATATCGCCAAGACCCAGTACGGCAGTACCGTCTGTAATGACCGCTACGAGGTTTTTGCGGCGGGTGAGCTTATAGGACAGCGACGGGTTCTTTTCTATTTCAAGGCACGCCTGTGCAACACCGGGGGTGTATGCAAGCGATAAATCCTCTCTCGTATTTACGGGCGCTCTTGATACTACCTCAATCTTGCCCTGCCATTCATAATGCTTTTCAAGTGCCTTCTCTTTAATGTCCATAGATAAATTTACTTCCTTTTACTTTTGCTTTAAAATTCTTTGCAGAGATTCGTCAGGCGTATAATTTGAGCCGATGGCAATCGAATAATGGTTATAGAATCCGTGGAAATCCGAGCCGCCGGTGGTAATCAGATTATACTCCTTTGCTGTCTGCAAAAGCTGCTCTCTTTGCTGTTCATCGGCGCTTTGATGCCATACCTCCACGCCGTCGATTTTCTTGCTCTGTGCAAGCTCGCAAAGCAGCTCATAGTTATTGAATACCGCGGGGTGTGCAAGCACTGCAAGACCGCCTGCGGAATGTATAAGCTCCAAAACAAAATGTACCTCGGGATAATCCTGCATATCCGTGCTTACTTCTTCGGAACAAAGTCCAGTCTGCGGATTGAACAGCTCCTCATATACCTGACCGTAAAGGTCGGTAGTGTAACCATAATCCATAAGCGCGTGCATTATGTGGCATTTGAAAATAACCTTGCTGCCGGTGGCATAGCGCAGGATACTTTCAAGAGTAATCGGATACTTTTCCAGAACTTTCATCGCCATCTGCTTGCCGCGCTTTTTTCTCAGCTCGCAGGTGCGAAGGCAAAGTCCCTCCAGTCTGTCGGGCTTTGCAGGGTTATAGCAGATAATATGCGCTTTTGACTTTCGTGCGCTGTCGTAGGTGGAAAACTCAACCGCGGGTATCATTTTTACGCCGTAGCGCTCGCCGAGTATTACGGCTCTGGATGAGGATGCGAGAGTGTCGTGGTCGGTAATCGCAAAGTAGTCGATGCCGTACCGTTTTGCCTGTGCAATTGTTTCTTCAATGCCAAGCGAGCCATCCGACAAGGTCGTATGACAGTGTAAATCAGCTTTCATATCGTTGCCCTTCTTTCTGCACTTTTCAGAAGATACTTACGGTCACCTCTAAAACCCTCTGCCATTTCTCTGCGCCACATCTTCATTTGTCATATTGCACATAATTTTCTTGAAATACATATAGTATTCCTGCAAAAATTTTGTACAATCTGCCGAATAAATCTGTACAACATAAAAGCAGTATAGTTTTTTAGCAGAGACCTTATGTTATTTCGGAGCAATAACTATTATTATTATATCACTTTCAGCTTTCCATTGCAATAGGTTTTCCCTGTTTTTTGAAAAGCCTCAAAAAAGCGGACAGCGCCCGTACACGCATGAGCCTTTCAGTCAATGCGTGCAAAAGCGCTGTAATCACTATTTAATTACCTTACCGTGGGTCTTTGTTACGGATCTTATCTCCTGCTCGGTGCCGCCGCGGTCAACGAACAGGTTTTCGCCCTCCTCAGCCTCAGGCGGAAGCTCGGGGTTGCGCTCACCGCGCTCCTCGTAATACGGATTTACTATGAATTTCTGTATTACCGGATAGCAGATAAACACATTAGCAAAGCACAGCCATGCAATCGGGAAGAATACTATGGCAAGTGATGAATACGGCAGGAATATGAAAATGAGCGTAAGTATTGCTATATTTATCACAAGTGCCAGGAAGTTTCTCTTTACGCCGAGGAACACGAGGAACATCGCGTTCTTGAGGATAGCTTTTAAATTAAGCTTCAGAGCAACGATTTCAAGATAGATGTAAAAGTGCATCATGTAGAAAATCGTGCCGACGCCGATAAACAGGCACATATAAACAAGATAGCCGTCGGGGAGCTTATCCAGATACAAGAAATTGTACAGCAGGAT
This sequence comes from uncultured Clostridia bacterium, assembly GCA_945921635.1. Taxonomy (GTDB): domain Bacteria; phylum Bacillota; class Clostridia; order Oscillospirales; family Ruminococcaceae; genus Ruminiclostridium_E. The sequence continues at coordinate 5,453 of CAMEKZ010000038.1, read as the reverse complement.
AAACAGTGAAGCAATACAAACAACATCAATCAGACCTACCGCAAAGGACTGCTTGAAGTTCTTTTTGAACGCAGTGAAAAATTCATCGAACACAAAGCAGGGCTGCTCCAGCACGAACTTTCTCATTACATGAGTAAGCGCCGCCATAGCAGGACCGAAGGTCACTATAGGAATACAGAACAGAATGAAAATCATGTTAAGCTCAATTAGCTTCCAGAATTTTCTGCCAAATATTTCAAAAAATCTGAAAAACGGTTTTTTCTGCGGGGCGGTCTTTGATATTCCTTTACCCGCGCTCTGATAATCAAACAATTTGAATGCCAAAATAACAACTCCTTAATTTTTACGAACACGCCGAACGCATCAATTGCCATATATTTTCAAATCAGCGTTATCCGTTGCTGCAAAGCCTTCGGCGAGTGTGCCTAATAATTATACAAAAGCAATATTAACACTGTATGAATAACCAAAAACACACAGCCGCACTTCACGGTACTGAATAATTATACATTATTTCCGAGTGTTTTGCAAGTACCGCGCAAATATATTGTATAAAAAGCTGAAAATTTGTCGGCTCGCAAAAATTAGCACAGGAAAACTATTGAATAAAGCGGGGAAAAGTGATATACTTTACCTATTAGCGCGATGTGAATGTCACTTTTCGGAAAAGGATTTGTAAACTTGAAATATATTACTATCGGAAACGTAAAAATCGAGCAGACCGCGGCCCTCGCCCCAATGGCTTCGGTTGCGGATAAGGCTATGCGGCTCATGTGCAAGCGTTACGGCGCGGCTATGCTGACAGGCGAAATGGCAAGCGCAAAGGGGCTTTGCTATTCCGACAGGAAAACCGAGGAGCTTTTGGCTGTAAGCAATGAGGAGCGCCCGATGGCGGTGCAGCTTTTCGGCAGCGAGCCTGAATTTATGGCAAAGGCGGCGGTTATTGCCGCACGGTACAAGCCCGATTTTATCGATATAAACTGCGGCTGTCCCGTACCGAAGGTAGCGGGAAACGGCTCCGGCTCGGCGCTGATGAAAGACCCTGCTCTTCTCGGAAAGATTGTAAGCGCGGTCGTGAAGGCTACCGACATACCTGTCACAGTAAAAATCCGTAAGGGCTGGGACGACAGCTCGGTAAACGCGGTCGAGGTCGCAAAAATCGCGGAGGACAGCGGAGCGGCGGCAATAGCCGTGCACGGCAGGACAAAAAATCAGATGTACTCCGGTACAGCCGACCTTGATATAATCGCCGCGGTAAAGCAGGCGGTAAGAATACCGGTTATCGGAAACGGTGATGTTGACAGTGTAAGCGCCTGTGTGAAAATGTACGAATATACCGGCTGCGACCTTGTGATGATAGGCAGGGGCGCGTGCGGCAGACCGTGGCTTTTCGGGCAGATTAAAAAGTATTATGAAACGGGCGAGCTTATCCCTCACCCGCCGCTTTGCGAACAGCTTGACATAATGACGAGGCACATTGAGCTGCTGGCGCAGTTCAAAGGTGAATATATCGGCATGAAGGAGGCGCGCAAGCATACTGCGTGGTATCTTAAAGGCTGGCAGAACGCCGCCAAATACCGCGGTATGTGCGGTACGCTTTCAACGCTCGATGATTTTTATGCTCTTGTCGCACAGATACGGCAGGAGCTCGGCATAGACGAATAAAATATATAACAGGACAAGGAAAGGCAAGGTAAAATAGAATGAAGGATATGGCGCACAAGCTCCAATCGGTAACCGCCTTTGAAATAGGCGGCGATTACATAATCGAGCAGTTTAAAAAGCTCGGCTCGGACGATTTTGATACAGCGATAACGGCGTATACAAATATCACGCGATTTCTGCTGACGGAAAACAAAACGCTTGCAGATTATCTGTGCGAGCTGCTGACCTACTCGCCGTCACGCCTTATTGAGCAGTATATAAAGCAGGAAAACCAGAATCAGCTTTACGCTGTCGAATACGATGTATCGGTGATAAAGGAGCTTGCAAAGCTCTCGGCGCATAAGGTAAAGGACTATCTGTTCCAGAAGTTCAGCGATAGCTTTATCTTCTCGCTGCCCGAATATGTGACCGGCGGCTTTGACTACACGGCGGAATATTTTATCCGTCATATCTGCACAAACGGCAGCGGAATCTATGCAAAGTACAAGGCATTCGTATACGAAAACGGCGGCCTTTCGCCTATTGAAAAGCCCGATGCGATAAGGCTCTCCGACCTTAAAAAGTACGAGGCTCAGAGAAAGCAGATTGTGGACAACACCCGCGCATTTGTTGCGGGTCACCCTGCGGACAACGTCTTGCTCTACGGTGACAGGGGCACGGGAAAGTCCTCTACAGTAAAGGCTCTGCTTAACGAATACGACAACCTGCGTATCGAGCAGGTTGACAAAAAGGACGTAGCCTGCCTGCCGACGCTTTATAAGACGCTCAGCGCAAGTCCGCTGAAATTCATAATCTTCATCGACGACCTCTCCTTCGGAGAAAACGAGGAGGGCTTTGGAATACTGAAAAAGGTGCTTGAAGGCTCGGTATGCGGCAGACCGTCCAATATACTGATTTATGCGACTACAAACCGCCGCCACCTGATTAAAGAGACGGAAAGCAGCCGTATGGGTGACAATGTTCATAGCGCGGACGAGATAGACGAGAGTATGTCGCTGTCCGACCGCTTTGGTCTGTTCATCACATTCTTAGCACCGAACAAAGAGGTATATCTTGAAATCGTACGCAGTCTTGTACTTGACAGAGGAATTATCATAGACGGAGAAAAGCTTGACAGATGTGCCGAAAGGTTTGCGCTGAAGCGAAACGGACGCTCTCCGAGAGTTGCGCGCCAGTTTGTAGACAGCCTGCAGTCAAAGCTTGCGCTGGGTCTTGACCCGGAAAAGTAATTAAACCCTGCACAAAAGGAAAATACTATGCGAAAAAATATTATTATGCTATTCACGGCTGTTCTTGCCGCAGTCATGCTGTTTTCCGGCTGTGAGCAGATTGTGCTTGTCCCGGGTAAGTCGTCCGGCTCTATGCCGCCCGATAGCGAAAACTCGGACAGCAGCAGTCTAAGTCCCTACCCCGTAGTGCTTAACGGCACGGAAATAACCGAGCCTATAAATACAGTAATATCACTCACTCCCGCATATACAGAAATAATCTGCGAAATGGGCTACAAGGATAAGCTTATAGCGGTCAGCGACTACTGCGATTATCCCGAGGAGATTACAAATCTTCCGAGGGTTGCGAGCAGTGCCGACCCCGATATTGATAAAATCGCTGAGCTTGCACCTGATCTTGTCATAACGGCTACCCCGATAGTATCAAAGGACAGGATTGTACTTGAAGCGGACGGGATAAAGGTGCTGACAATCAGCGCGCCTAAGACGCTTGAGGAGTTTGAAAGCATCTACAAGCTTTTCGGACTTGCCTTTGATGGACTTTTTGACGGTGAGCAAAAGGGAGAAAAAGCCTTTTCGGATATAAAAAAGCTGATAGATACTTCTAAAAATACCGATAAAAAGAAATTTATTTACATAACCGCTGCCTTTTCTCCCGCGGGCGGTGATACCTTTGAGAGCGCGGTGCTGTCGCTGTACGGCGAAAATTGCGCCCAGTCCGGCTCCGGATATGACTATCCGCCTGAAAAGCTGCTTGAAAATCAGCCGGAGGTCGTATTTATCAGCACTGAGTTTACCAAAGAGCAGCTGGAAAACGACGATATATATGGTCAGCTTGACGCGGTACAGCTCGGCAGAGTTGTCGAAATAGACAACAGGTATTTTGAGCGTCCGAGCGAACGGATTACCGAGCTGCTTAAAATGCTGAACTTTGAATTTGCACCGAATGATAAGGAAACGCAAAGCTCCGCAGGTGAGCAGGCCTCCGATGATACTGGCGAAAGCACGGACGATGAAAGCGGCGCGGACGATACGGAGAGTACAAACGAGCAGTAATCTGCCGCTAATTTAATCCGCTGTATTGACTTTTTGCCAAAAACAGCTATAATTAAATATGTATGGTTTGATTTACAAAAATAATATAAACAAACGGAAGGATTTTTAAATTATGAAGTGGACAGGACTAAACGAATTGAGAGAAAGCTATCTCAAGTTTTTTGAGAGCAAGGGTCATCTGAGAATGGCATCTGCTCCCTTAGTACCTCAGGGAGATAACTCGGTACTGCTGATAAACGCGGGCATGACACCGCTCATAAAGTACTTTCAGGGTATAGAGGAGCCGCCCAGACACCGTGTAACCACCTGTCAGAAATGTATAAGAACTCCCGATATAGAAAATGTCGGCAAGACAGCACGCCACGGCACATATTTTGAAATGCTCGGCAACTTCTCGTTCGGCGATTACTTCAAGCACGAGGCTACCGCGTGGGCTTGGGAATACCTCACAAAGGTACTTGAAATCCCCGAGGACAGACTCTGGGTAACAATCTATGAAGAGGACGACGAAGCGGGCGATATATGGGCAAACGAGGTCGGCGTACCGAGAGAAAGAATAATCAAGCTCGGCAAGAAGGACAACTTCTGGGAGCACGGCAGCGGTCCGTGCGGTCCCTGCTCGGAAATTCACTTTGACCGCGGCGAAAAGTACGGTCCGTTCGAGAGCTTTGAGCAGGCGGGTGAATCCGACAGAATAATTGAGATATGGAACCTTGTATTCACGCAGTTTGACAATGACGGCAAGGGCAACTATTCACAGCTTGCCACAAAGAACATCGATACGGGTATGGGTCTTGAAAGACTTGCCTGTGTAATGCAGGACGTTGACAACCTGTTCGAAGTTGATACCATTCAGAATATAATGAAGAAAATCTGCTCAGTTGCAGGCGTGAAGTACAAGGATAACGAAACCTCCGACGTTTCTATCCGCGTTATCACCGACCATATTCGTTCCACCACATTTATGGTAGGCGATGGAATCCGTCCGTCAAACGAGGGTCGCGGCTATGTACTGCGCCGACTTCTCAGACGCGCCGCAAGACACGGCAGACTGCTCGGTGTGAACAGACCGTTCTTATACGAAATCTGCGACACCGTAATCGACGAAAATCTCAGCGCATACCCCGAGCTTGCTGAAAAGAGAGAGTACATCAAAAAGGTAATCAGAACAGAAGAAGAAAGCTTTGCAAAGACTGTAGAAAAGGGTATGCAGATACTCGATGAGTTTGTAAGCCAGCTTTCAAAGAGCGATATGGACAAGCCGATTTTAAGCGGTGAGAACCTGTTCAAGCTGCACGACACCTACGGCTTTCCTATCGACCTTACAAGAGAAATTTTACAGGAAAAGAATATCGGAATTGACGAGGAAAAGTTCTTCGAGCTTATGAACGAGCAGCGCGCAAAGGCACGCTCGAATCAGGCGTTTAAGGGCGGCTGGGACGAGGCTACGGCAAGCGCGCTCAGCGGCTTTACCACACCCTTTGTAGGCTACAAACAGCTTGA
>CAMEKZ010000037.1 GCA_945921635.1 uncultured Clostridia bacterium | reverse complement strand
GTGTTTCTCGAAGTCTGACAGCTTGTCGAAAAATCACTTTTTCGACAAGCTGAATGGGACTGACTTGCGTAACGACAAGTCAGTCCCGTTTTTCAGCTCAGCTTTAAAAGCGCCTTTGCTATCGCATCCCCGATAAGCTCGCCGCTGTATTTTGCCTGCTCGATGCTGTTGCCGAGCGCACCGACTTCTATCAGCAGAGAACCTGTCGTAATATCCTGATTATAATATCTGTAGTCAAACAGCAAGGGCCGCGTAAGCCCGGGATAGCTTTCTTCTATATTGCTTTGCAGAAATGTCGCAAAGCGCAGATTTTCCATGTAATCCGGCAGCATTCCGCTCCCGTCGTCACAGCCGCAGATAATCATTATCTGTGCCGCTTTTTTACCGTTTATTTCCGCAACGGGCGCTATACGCACATCTCCGTCTGCTATGCCGTCACGGTGTATGTCGAGCACGACCTTTATAGACGGATACTGCTCGAGTATCTCCTGTATCCTGTCATAGCTTCGCGAGTATGAATTACTGTAAACAGGGTCGTCAAAAACCGTACCGTCATGAATGGTGCATATTCCGTAATCGGCAAGCTTCTGCGAAATCACCGCACCGACTCCTACCACGCTGTTTGCGGGGCAAAGTGAGCGCCCGCTGTAAGAGGAGTCATAGTGTCCGTCCTCATAGCTTGGCTCATACGATTCTGTAGTATGGGTGTGGATAATAAGCACCTGCGGCTCGCCGTTAAGCTCTATTTTTATATCGGGCGTTTTACACCCCTCGGACAGTATTAAGTCATTAGGCAGTGCGGTGTTGTTCCGCAGCTGTCCACGGTACAGCTGAACGGCAAAATCTCCGCTTATCTCGCCGTAGGTGCGTTCTTCTATCACTCCGTCGTTTGCGGTATACTGTTTGAGGTCGTCTTTATCTGAGCGTATGTTCTGAGAGATGAGGCTGGTACTTTGCTGTACCGGTGCAATTACATCAACGACGCTTTCGGGGGTGCTTTGCGTACTGCCAGCAATTTCCGTATCCTGCTGCGTACTTTGCGCCTGTGAGGTTTCCTGCGGAGTGCTTGTCTGCTCCGGCTTTTCGGTACTGCTTGTACTGCTTTGCGGTACAGTATTATTCTCAGCTTGCTCAGTATTTTTTCCACTGTTATCCTCAGGCACTGCGTGCCACTCAAAGCTTATACCCGGTATTGCAAGCATCGCGCTTAAATCAGCCGCCTGCTTAAACATATCAAGCGCCGCCGGCTTTACCGATGGCACGCCGGACACCGCCGACTCGGCAACTCCCGTGAGAGTAAAGGAAAGCGCCGCCGCACCCAGTCCCGCAAGCAGAATTTTATTCACACCGTTTCTTTTTCTCGCTCTCATTTTCTCATAGTCCTTTCGTTTTATCTTTGTGATAAAATGCTTATGAGAAAATCGGAGTGAATAGAACTTTTATCAGCAGTAGTGCATAAGCATACGACAGTCCTCCTCGGACAGTGCGGGGCTCAGAGTACGGTTTATCGCGGCGGATATGACATGGGCGTATCTTCTTACATCTATATCAATGTCGCGTTTTGTCACATAATATTTTTCACCCGCGGTGCTGTACTCCATAGCAGTCGGCACACCGACCGCTATCACGGGTACGCCGCAGGACAGCATATCAAGCCTCTGCCGCGGGTTACCCGCACCGCTGCCCGGGCAGATACCGGTATCGGTGACCTGCACCGTGCGGCACAGTCTGCCCGCGCTGTTGCAGGCAAGGCTGTCTATCGCTATGATATAATCGGCATCAATTCCGTTTGCCGACATAGCCGCCTGATAGGTGCTGTCTATGCCTGAATTTGACGAAACGTTAGTGCGTATCACCGACACATCGCCTATCCCCCCGCGTGAAAGTCCTTCTTTTACATACTGCGAGGTAGCGAGTATGCTCCCCGCTGTTTTCCAGCCGAGGCTGTCAGCCGCTATAGACGGATTTCCCAGTCCGACAACAAGGCACTTTCCTGTGGGCAGAATCTTCCTGAACACCGCGCTGAGCGCGTATATCTCCCTTTTTACGTCGGGTACTTTTTCTGAATAAACGGTAAAATATCTGCCGCAGGGCTTTTCCAGAAGTCTAGCCCCCTCCGCGGTAAGCATTGTTTCGGGTATCTGCATACCGTAGATTTTATACTCCTCGTGCCTTACCCTGCTTTGGTCGGTCTCCTTTTTGGTAAATTCAAGTGCCAGGTCGGTTCTGTTAGTAAAAAACATGATATTTTCTCCTTGCCAACGGCATAAAACCAAAAAAATTTTGGATTTTTCGCCGAAATTTAAAAAAATCATAGAAAGGGTATTGCATTTTCTAAATCGGTGTGGTATAATTAAACGTACTGTGAAATATAACTATGATTATATGTATAAGTTAGAACGTAAGGAGGTGCCGTAAGTGCCTAACATTAAATCCGCAAAGAAAAGAGTTCTGGTAAGCGCTGCAAAGCAGGCTCGCAACAAGGCTGACAAGACAGCTCTCAAGACTGTTCTGAAGAAGGTTGACGCCGACACAAACGCAGAGACTGTCAAGGTTGCAGTTAAAGCAGTTGACAAGGCAGCAGCTAAGGGTCTTATCCACAAGAACGCAGCTGCAAGAAAAAAATCTCAGCTCGCAAAGAAGCTCAACGCAGCTTCCTAATCTGACGGTATAAAACCGAGCCGCCCCTGAAAAGGGGCGTTTTTTTCTTGAATAAAACAAGTTGACCCGCCTAGCAAAACACCCTTTGGAAATATAAGACAGGCGCTCGGCGGAATTGACTGAAGCGGCACGCTTTGGGCGCTTTTTTCTTGAATAAAACAAGTTGACCCGCCGAGCAAAACAGCTTTCAGAAATATGATGTCAGACGCTCGGCGGAACAGGATAAAGCGGCACGCTTTGGGCGCTTTTTTCTTGAATAAAACAAGTTGACGCGCCGAGCAAAACAGCTTATTTATTCAATATTCTTTTCTTGTCTAAAAGACGTTTTTGACAAGCTGACAGGCACATACCGAATTACCCGATAATTCAGTATGTGCCTGTTTTTTACAGTTTATTCAGTAAAGCTTACTTTTCCTCGTCACTCCCTGCAATAGGCAGTCTTACGCAGACAAGCGTGCCCTTTCCAAGCTCGCTGTCAAGCGTCACCGTACCACCGTAGCAGTTTACGATATGCTTTACGATTGAAAGGCCGAGTCCGGTGCTTCCCTCTTTGGTGCTCCTGCCCTTGTCCACGCGGTAAAAGCGCTCAAATACGCGGCTGTGTGCTTCTTTAGGTATACCGATACCCGTGTCCTTTACATAGATACAGCCTATCTCGCCGACATTGCAAAGCTCGATATCGACCTTTCCGCCGTCCTTATTGTACTTTACGGCATTGCTTACTATATTTTCGACCATCTCATAGATGTGCTTGTATGCCGCCCTTACAGTAAAGCTCTCGCCGCTGAGCGATATAGTCACGTTTTTGGCAGCTGCCGCAGGCTCAAGACATTCCTTGACCGCAGTACATATTTCGGTAAGCGAGCAGTCTGTGACCTCCTCCGCGGAGGATTTGCTTTCGAGCGCGGAGATTTCGAGAATATCGCTGATTATTGTTGACATCCGCTTTGCTTCTGCTAAGATTTTGCCGATATAATAATCCTTTTTATCCTGCGGCACAAGCCCGTTTTCAAGCAGCTCGGCAAAGCCGGTTATTGCAGTCAGCGGCGTTTTCAGCTCGTGTCCCGCGTTCGCAAAAAAGTCCTGCCGCAGCTGGTCTGCCATGCGCTTTTCGGTTATGTCGCGTATAACCATAAGACCTCCGTGTATCGCCTTAGTACCGCTTCCGGAAACGGGGAAAACCTGAACATTCAGGATTTTTCCGTCAACGGTCATATCAAAGGCAGAGGTAATATTGCTCTGCACCGCCTGCTCCGCGCCCGCAATGACGTTTGTCCGCCGTACAAGCTCGGGTACGCTTATCTGCTTATCCGTATGCGGCACGCCGAGCAGGCGCAGTCCTGCCGCGTTTACCGAGATGACGGACAAATCTTCGTCGAATAATATTACGCCGTCGCTTAAATTTTCGAGAATAAATCGCTCCTTTTCGCGCTCGTTTTCAAGCGTATGCACGCTGTCTAAGATGTTCTCCCGCATATAGTTGAACACCGAGATAAACTCGTCAAGCTCGGCGTATTTATGAGGCGGTATCTCCTCAAAGTTTTGGTCAAAGCTGCCGTCTACCGTTTTCATACCGTTCATCGCTTCGGATATGCTGTTTATCGGCTTCATTATCTGCTTTGCCACGCTTCTGACCGCGATAATTCCGACCGCAAGGCTTATCGCAAAGGCGATAAGCATAGGACCGATAAACATATACGCAAAATCGAGAAAGCCGTTTATATTGTAAGAAATACGGATTATATCTCCGTTTCCCGCCCTCATCGCCGCGTATATCTGGTTTTTGCCGAGCGTCTCGGAATATCTTACCACAACTCCCGTACCCTTTGCCATAGCGTCGCGTACCTCGCTGCGCTCGCTGTGGTTGTCCTGCGGCTCACCCTCGATATAGGTATCGACAAACACCATGCCGGTGCTGTCGATAAACGAAACGCGCGCGTCACCGATGATTTTGCTGAGGCGGTTCGCAAGCTCGTAGTCGTGACTATCCTCGTCCTCGTATATCTCGCAGATAAGTCCGAGAGAAGTAATCATTTCATTCTTGCGTGACTCCTGCTCGGTACTTGATATAAGCATTATCGCAGACAGCACGCATATCGACATTACGGTAACTATCACCAGCGCAAAACGGAAAATAAGCGCCTTTTTCACTTTATAAAATCCCCTTTGCTTTTATTGGTACAGGTTCTTTATTCCCCGATAAAGCGGTAGCCTACGCCGCGCACGGTTTTGATAAGCCGCGAGTTGTCCGCGTCATCGTCCAGCTTTTTCCTGAGTGTTCCGATATGCATATCAAGCGTGCGGGTCTCGCCTACAAAATCCACGCCCCACACCTTTGCAAGCAGCTCTTCGCGAGTAACTACCCTGTCGTGATTTTTTACAAGATACAGCAAAAGCTCGTATTCTTTTAAAGTTAGCTCCGCGGGTACGCCGTTGTTGTGTACCTCGCGCAGTGCGGTGTCTATTTCGATACCGCCTGCTTTGACAAGCTTTTCGTTCTTGTCGGCTGTGCCGCCCTTTCCTGCGCGGCGAAGCAGAGCCTTTATCCGCGCGGCAAGCTCCATAATGCCAAAGGGCTTTGTTAGATAGTCGTCCGCCCCGTTTTCAAGTCCGAAAACCTTGTCTATCTCCGCCGATTTTGCCGTGAGCATAAGCACAGGTACATCCTTTGTGCGCTCGTCTGCACGGATTTGCTTTACCGCCTGTATTCCGTCCATGCCCGGGAGCATTATGTCAAAGATAAAGACATCGGGTATGCGCTTTGCAGCTTCCGACAAAGTGTCCTCCGCGCACACAAAGCTTTTCACTTCGTAAGAATATGCGGACAGTGCAACCGTCACCAGCTCTCTTATGCTGTCATCATCCTCGGTAATATAAACAAGCTCAGCCATATATGTAAACTCCTCCAAGTGCAAAATTGGACTTATATAATCTGTGTGTTCTTATATTCGCCCGTTTCAAAGAACTCGACCCACTCGCACACGTTTACGGCGTGGTCTGCGATACGCTCAAGATATTTAACTATCATCAGCGCGTCAACCGCGACCTCGCCCGAGCAGCTCTCCGACTTGATTAAATCAACAATCTTATTTCTGATGGAAATAAACAGCTCATCTACCTCGTCATCATCTTCAATAATCGTTTTCGCAAGTGTAATATCCGTCCTGACAAACGCGTCAACCGCACCCGATACCATGTGTATTACCTTTTCGCTCATGACCTGTATTTCTTTTACAATGTGCATTATAGCCGAAACATCTGCAATCAGCGAAATCTCGGCAATATCTGCGGCATTATCGGCGATACGTTCCATATCCGTAACCATTTTGAGCGCGGCGGACACCTTGCGCAAATCCCTCGCCACAGGCTGCTCGCGCAGGATAATAGACAGGCACTGGCTCTCGATGCTCTTCTCCGCGTCATCTACGCGGATATCGTTATCGACTACCGACTGTGCAAGCTCATTGTTATTATCGCGTAGGGCGGTTATAGCCGACGCTATAGCCTCCTCTATCATGCCGCCCATGCGTATAAGGTCGTTGTTAAGCTTTCCGAGCTTATGTTCAAATGTATTTCTCATACATTTTCCTCCTATAGTTTATCACATTAACAGAAAAAAATCAACCGAAGCGTCCGGTTATATAGTCCTCGGTGCGCTTATCCTTCGGGCGGGAAAAAATATCGTCCGTCTTTCCGTACTCCACCATCTCGCCTACAAGGAAAAACGCCGTATAATCGGATATTCGCGCTGCCTGCTGCATATTGTGCGTTACAATCGCGACTGTGTATTTGTCCTTTATCGTGTTCATCAGCTCTTCGATTTTCAGCGTAGAAACAGGGTCAAGTGCAGAGGTGGGCTCATCCATGAGTATAACCTCGGGCTGTACCGCAATAGCTCTAGCTATACACACTCTCTGCTGCTGACCACCCGAAAGGCTGAGTGCGGACTTGTGCAGTCTGTCCTTTACTTCATCAAAAACTGCCGCACCGATAAGGCTTTCCTCGACTATTCTGTCAAGCTTTGCCTTGCTTTTTATACCGTGTACGCGAGGGCCGTAGGCTACATTGTCATAAATGCTCATCGGAAAAGGGTTAGGCTTCTGGAACACCATGCCGATGCGGCGTCTGAGTACGTTCGTATCTACGCCGTCCGCATAAATATCCTCACCGTCAAGCAAAAAGCTGCCTGTTATTCTACAGCCGGGTACAAGGTCGTTCATACGGTTTAGGCTTTTGAGATATGTAGACTTGCCGCAGCCGGAAGGACCTATAAAGGCGGTTATTCTGTTGGTTTTGATGTCAAGGTTTATATCCTTTAAGGCGTGGTTTTCGCCGTAATATAAATTTACGTTTTTCGTGCTGATTTTTACGTTTTCGTTTTCCATAATCTCTCACTCCGTTATGAACGTTTTTTTCTCACTCTGTACGCCACAAGCTTTGCACAGATGTTGATTATAAGTACGGTGACAAGCAGTACGAGCGCGGTAGAAAATGCGTATTTCATCTCGCTGCCGCCGCGCTGTGCGTACTGATAAAGCTGTACCGTAAGCGAGCCGCCCTGATTTAATACCTTTGTAAACACATCGGCGATAGAATCAAAACTAGTAAGCTCGGACGCTATGCCTGCAGTAAAGATAAGCGCCGCCGACTCGCCTACTATACGGCCGATTGACAGGATTACAGATGTGAGTATACCGTCAATACAGCTTGGCAGTACGACCGTGCGTATCATGTGCCACTTCGGCGCGCCGAGTCCTATTGCACCCTCGCGGTAGCCAAGCGGTACGGTCTTTATCGCCTCCTGCGTAGTACGGATAATGGTAGGCAGTACCATTATGGAAAGCGTAAGCGCACCCGCCAGGATTGAATAATTAAGTTTAAAAATGTTGTAGAAGAACACGCTTCCGAACAGTCCATAGATAATCGACGGTATACCCGAGAGCGTCTCGGTGGTAAATTCGATTATTTTTGTAAGCCTGCCCTGCTTTGCGTATTCGGTGAGGTAAATCGCCGCGCCTACACCGATAGGGGTAGCCACAAGCAGAGTTATTACAACCAGATAAAGTGTGTTTATGATATTTCCGAGTACGCCGTAGTTTTCATAAGGATACGAAAACGCCGGTGTTGATAAAAATGTCCAGCTCATGCCCTCCATGCCTTTTACCGCAATGTAAATTATCATGCCGAGGGTCATCGCAACGACAACAGCCGAGCACAGAAAAATAAGCGCTTTAAGAATAATATCGCTTATCCGTATGTGCTTTTTGCACAGGCTGTTTTGTGTATCATTCTTGGTCATAGGATTTCCTTTCAGATAAACGGTTATTTCTTTGCCTTTGCTTCTTTTTTCTTTCCGCTTTTCAGGATGCCGTTAAGCACAAGGTTTATTATCATTATAAACACAAACAGCACAAGTCCGATGCCGAACAGCGCCTCGCGGTGCAGTCCGCTTGAATATGCAAACTCAGCCACAACGCCTGTCGTAAGGAATTTCACCGAGCTGAACAGCGACGGCATATTTGCAGAGTTGCCCGCAACAAGAATAATAGCCATAGCCTCGCCTATCGCACGTCCTACGCCCAGCACAACGCCCGACGCTATGCCCGACTTTGCCGCAGGGATAACCACCTTAAAGATAGTCTGTATTTTGGTAGAGCCGAGCCCGTAGCTTGCCTCGCGGTACTCATTGGGTACGGCGCTGATTGCGTTTTCGGATATGTTTATGATAGTAGGCAGAATCATAATCGCAAGTACGATAATTGCGCTTGCCAGATTTGCTCCGCCGGTAAACTTATGTGTGGGGTCGTTTGCAAAAATCATTTCCTCAAGGTCGTACATGAGCGGCTTTATCAGCATAGCGCCGAGAAGGCCGTATATTACCGACGGGATACCCGCAAGCAGCTCTACGGCGGGTTTTACGATATTTTTAAGCGCTTTAGGTGCAAGCTCCGCTAAAAAAATCGCGGTAAACAGTCCCACCGGCACTCCGATTAATATTGCGCCGAGCGTGCCGAATATCGAGGTCAGAATCATCGGCAGTATGCCGAACTGCTCATTTTTTGCATACCATGTGTCGCCGAACAAAAAGTCGAGTATTCCGATTTTACCTATTGCGGGAGCACCCGAAATTATCATATAAATCGTAATCATAAGTACGCAGGCGACAGCCGTGACACCGCACAGCGTAAATAAATACTTCATTGCGCGCTCGGCTATTCCCGTAAGTCCCGAGCGCCGGCTTCTGATTGAAGAGGCGGCTTTTGGCTTTACTGCCGGAGTTGCCGCATATTCGCTTGCTTTTTCCACTTAACAATCATTCCTTCCGAAATAAATACATTATTCAAAGCTCTTCATCTGCCATATACAACAAATTCCGGTAAGCGTTCGCAAACCGGATTTGCTGTATCTTTTGTTGTTGATTAGTTTACAGAAACTGCGCCCTGAGCTACTACAAGTTCCTGTCCCTCGGGTGAGAGGATAAAGTCGAGATAAGCCTTTACAAGCTCATTGTCGGAGTCTTTAAGTGTTGCGCAGATGAAGGGTCTCTGTATCTTGTATTCGCCAGACTTTACTGTTTCCTCTGTAGCGGCAACGCCCTCAACATTGAGTGCCTTTACTGTTTCGTCAACATTTGCAAGTGAAGCATAGCCGATAGCGCCGTCTGTGTTTCCAACAGTGCTGATAACAGAACCGGTTGATTCAAGCTCCTGAGCGTACTGAGGTGTCTTGTCGCCCATTACAATGCTCTCAAAGCCGTCTCTTGTACCGGAGCCGTCCTCACGTCCGATAACTACGATTGCCTTATCGGCACCGCCGAGATCCTTCCAGTTTGTGATTTCGCCAGCATAAATCTTTGCGAGATCCTCAATTGTTATGTCGGCGATCTCGTTTGTCGGGTGAACCACAATTGCAATACCGTCGATACCGATTACAGTAGCGTCAAGGGTCTGAGCTTCTTCATCTGTTAATGCTCTGGAGGAGTTACCGATGTCACACTTGCCCTCTGACGCTTCCTTGATACCTGTACCGGAGCCTGTGAGGTTTAAGTCAACCTGTACACCGTACTTTTCGGTAAAAGCACCGTTTACTGCCTTGATTACCTTTTCCATTGATGTAGAGCCGTTCATCGAAAGAGTTCCGCTGAGAGCAACAGTTGAGCTTTCTTCGGCCGATGATGCCTGTGAGCTTTCCTGAGCTGCAGAGCTTTCAGTCGAGCTGTTTGCTGTGCTGCTCTGTGTCTGCGATGATGTACCGCTGTTCTGACAGCCTGTAAATGCGGCGGTAATGATAGCCGCTCCTGTGATTAAAGATAATACCTTTTTATTCATTTTAGTTTCCTTTCGCGTGCCTGTGTATTTTTTGTTTCGGCACATTGTTTGCGTGTATCACGCTGTTTGTTTATTTTTAACTTACAAGCATATTATACTTACGGGCAGCATGGATTAAAAGCAAATGACGGTATAAATTATGTAAAGCTTTTGTAAAGTCGGGAAAACGGCTCTATAAAAGCAAAAAACGCCGACTTTACAAACAAAGTCAGCGTTATTTTACAATTAAAACTCACGATTTTACATATTCAAATTTTGTGTTATCTCTTTAAAAGTACATAAATCCCTGCATAATTACACCGATAATCATAATAACGGCAACTACGCCTGCACCTATCTTAATGCCCAATCCGAGCCTTTCACGATTTTTTGCCTTCATAACCGTTTCCTTTCTGAGAGGTAAAAATATATTGTAACGTATACTGTTATTATATTACAGCTTTAGCCGCTTGTCAAGAACAAAATGCCGCCTGTACGCGCATATAAGACAAATTGTTGCGAATAAAATCTATAACCGACAATATTGAAAGGAAGGTTATTTCCATGCTTATATCGCTTTTGCAAACGGCGCTTGAAAATCTGATATTTTTCGCACTACATTTTGAAAACACCAACACATTCCCGAAGCAGCTCTCCAAAAAAGAGGAGGCAGATTGCATAGCAAGGGTCGCAAAGGGCGACAGCGCCGCCCGCGACACTCTTATAAAGCATAATCTGCGGCTGGTCGCGTTTATAGTAAAAAAGCACTACCCCGACTATAAGGACGCGGACGACCTAATATCAATAGGCATCATAGGGCTTATAAAAGCGGCGGAGACCTTTGACTATGAGCGCAGTATAAATTTTTCCACCTACGCCGGAAAGTGCATAAACAATCAGATACGGATGTATTTCAGAAAAATAAAGCATCAGCAGACCGAGGTCTACATGAACGAGCCGATGGACTGCGACAAGGACGGAAACACGGTGACAATGGCGGATATTTTCTGCGACCCGGTTGATGTTGCCGAACAGGCCGTGCTTAATATAGACATGAAACGGCTGTACAAATACATAGACGAAGAGCTTGACGAGCGCGAAAAGGAGATATTGACAAAGCGGTATGGCCTTTCGGGCACATCATACAGGGTCGAGCATATTCTCACCCAGCGCGAGGTCGCAAAGGAGCTTAACATCAGCCGCAGCTATGTATCACGGATAGAAAAGCGCGCACTTGAAAAGCTGCGGGCAAGATTTGAAATCGGAGACTGACAGATTTATAGGCAAAACAGCCGCCGCACGAAATTTTCATGCGGCGGCTTGTATAATAACAAGTTCTGAAATTTTATCACTTTGCGGAAATCGTCATGCTGTACTCTCCGCGCTTATGCGGTCCTACAAGCTGTATTCCCTTCTTTTCGGCAAATACTCCGCTGTCATTGTCATAATCATCGCTTCCGCACCACGGCTCTATGCACAAAAAGCCCGCGCGCTTTCCTGCAGGTGTCCACAGTCCGAGCGAATCGAAGCCGGTAAAGGAGATGGTTGCAAGCGTCCTGCTGCCCTCTTTAAAGGTGACCGACCTTGATTTGATATCGTCAAAATAAACCACGTCATTGTCAAACATATCATAAGCAAGCTGCAGCAC
Organism: uncultured Clostridia bacterium; assembly: GCA_945921635.1. Lineage (GTDB taxonomy): Bacteria > Bacillota > Clostridia > Oscillospirales > Ruminococcaceae > Ruminiclostridium_E. The sequence continues at coordinate 4,235 of CAMEKZ010000037.1, read as the reverse complement.
CGAGCTGTTTTTCAGTCGCTCGATACGGTTTTCGCTTTCAAACAGGCGGGTTTTGAGGTTCATTACGGGAGTGGACGCATTTTCTCTCTTTTCAAACTTAATCGTGCAGTTATCGAGATTTTTGCAGGCAATTGCAGGGTGTGCGCCTATGCAAAACGCCATGGTTTTATTTCCCGAGTTGAAAACATAGTAATTTATAACCAGCTTGTCAACATACAGCGAGTATGATATTGAGAGCATACATTTATACGGGTACTGTCCGTCCTTGGGAAAATACGAATAGCTGTACACCACGCTTGACGGTGTCGAGCGCTGACGCGAAAACTCGTTGTCGCGCGCAAATCCGTGCTTGGGCAAATCGATGGTTTTACCGTCAATTACGGTTTTGTTTGCCTTTACGTTGCCTATAGCGGGGAAAAGCACGGGAGAGCTCTTTCCCCAGAATGCGGGGTCGGAGTTCCACATAATTTCACGTCCGCCGATTATAAGAGATTTAAGCTCTGCTCCCTTTGAGTCGATTTTTGCACTTGCATTTCCGCATGAAAGTTCTGTAATCATGGCGTATTCCTTTCTAAGTTTGCTGTTTTACTGCTCAAAGGCACTGAGCTTTGACTCTGCGGGCTTTTTATCAGGATTGTTTGCCTCCCAGTTTTTAATATGATCGGGCAATTTTTTGGTTGTGCCGGTAAAATCGGGAAGCTCGCTGAGAGTGATGACCTTGTCGCTTGAATAAACCTTTTTCAAAAATTCCGACGATGCACGGGCGGTATTCAGCGACGGTGTGCCTCCCAGAGCGGTTATTATCGCACCGGTCGCGGTCGTCTCACAAATAAATTCGCCGTTCCACGGCATATAGTAAAGCCATTTTACCTTGCTGTCATCAGCATATATTTCATCAGGGTCAGGGATATATCCGCACTCGGAAAGAGCTGTCATTTTATCGCCTTCGATAAGTCCCGCAAGCGTCTTATACTGACCCTCCTGTGCCGAATGGTTCTCGGTCGAGGGGTATACGTCCATACCCGCTATATCGTATGTATTTGCCTTTACCGCACACTTTTTAGCCTGACCGTTCCATACCCAGATAAGGTTTGTCAGCTTGTGATAGTTTTCAAGTCGGTCATAAACCATATACCAGAGCTTCTGATACAGCTGGTTTTTCAGAGTTTCCTTATCGGAAACGCCCCACCAGAACCAGTTTCCGCTTGCCTCGTGGAGCGGACGCCACAGCACGGGGACACCCGCCGCCTCAAGTCTTTGCAGCTTTATCGCTATCGTGTCAATATCTCTGATAACAATTTCGTACTCCTTTGTACCCGGAGTAACGGCATTTTCAAGGCTGAAATTTGTAATCTCGTCCGTATAGAAAGCTATACCCTTTACGCTGTCGCTGGAAATATCAACGGGTACCTTCCAATGCCAGCAAAAAGTGACAATTCCGTTCTGCTCATTGTGCCACTTTATCGCTTCGTCTATATGTTTGTCGTTTATTTCCTGGTCGCCTGAGGAGAAAATCATATCAAAGCCCTTTATTGCAGGCAAATCTCCGGTTTCCATATAGTATACAATGTCCTCATACTGCTCAGAGCCGAAAAACTGCTGACCTGAAAGAGTCTGCTTTCCGTAAATCGACCTCAGATAATTGAAAAGCTCGAGAGTTTCGGCATTTGTATTTTTAGATACAGGCTTAGTGCCGTCCGGTGTGCGCGATTCAAGCTCTTTTATGAGTGCATCTATATCCGTCTCATAGGATAACGCAACCTCCATGTCAACGTTTCCGTTTTCGTCAACCGCAACGGGATTTGACAAGGTTACATTGCTCTGGTTTGAATTTTCCGTGCTTGTTGCACCGCTTTCTGTGCCGGTATTTGCACAGGAAGAAAGCGAAAAAAGAGTGCATACGGCTAGTAGTGCCGCTATAATTCGTTTCATTTTACAGCCCTTTCTGATATTTAGCTTAATTTAATTTGATTTAATTACCGAAAATCACAGGATAATTTAAGGAAAACAAGCCGCGATAGGGCACCTTGCACCAATCAGTTAACCTCATTCCGGTATTACTTTGATTATATCAGAAAAATCAGATAATTTCAATATGTAAATCAAAGTTTTGTATTAAAATCAATTCGGAATTATATACGATATACAGAATTTTACAGTCGGATTTAATTACGACAGATTACGGTTGCATAAAACAAAACGTTAGGTAAAATAAATTAAAAAACGGTACAAGTAAATTTCTCATACCGTTTATATCACAATTGCTCAGTAAGATTTACCGCTATAATACGAAAAAGTCCATAGGTGCGCTGTAGACATACTGACTGTCGAGCAGTTTTCCGTACATATATCTCCTGCTTGCCGACTCAAACAGCATATACAATCTGTCGCCTAGCATTATTATGCCCTCGGACTGCGGTAAAATCTCAGTAGTGCTGATAAGACTTTTGCTGTCAAGATAATAAAGCGGTATCTCACCGTCGCCTATGCTCAGACTGCCGCTGTTTTCCCTAACGGCATTGTAATCATAGACATATATCTGCGAGCCGCGAAAAACACTTGACGCGGACAAAAACAGCCTGCCGCCCTTTACAACGCACATACCCTGTATTCTCTCAGTGGCAGAGAGCACAAACACTGGCTGTACGTCAACACCGGCAGCTGAACCGTCATCAAGCTTAAACGCCATGATAACTGCCTTGTTTATATCCCCTGACGGCGTGGTTATATGGTGAGAAGCATCGGAGTTATATCCGATAGGATAGTAATATTCGCCTATATAAAGATACTCTTCGTCACAAGTGCAAAATGACGCGCGGTTAAAGCTATCAAAGCTCTGTACAGCCGTGACGCTCGGTTTTTCTTCCGAAAAAAAGGCGTCAAAAGGAAAAACATAGCATTTCCCGCCGCCTACAACATAAACATATTTTTCCGTGTGGCTTATCCCGCCGGAATGGCAGATAAGCTCTTTTCCGTCTGTATTTTCCAGTGAAAGCTCGCGATAATTTCCGTTATGGGTGACGGCATATACGATAGCTCTGTTGCTCCCGCTTTCATAACCGCTGATTAAAAAAACGCTCTGCTCCTCGCAGTAATCCAGTCCCTGCGGAACAAAGCCGCCGCTAAGCCCCGGAACTTCAAATTCCTTAAAGGCTGAGCCGTAAAAATGCTGATGTTTAATTCTGAGTCCCAGTATTACAGCTCCGAATACCAGCAATGCCGTAAAAATAATAACGGAAAAAAGCTTTGCCGCTGTTTTTATTACACTTCTGTGTCTGATAAATGTCATATTGTTCACCAAAATTCTGCCGCACCTTATGCCGCACAGAATATAAAAAAGCGCTCACAGGCGCCCGATATTTCAAGTCGGAGCAAAGCGTGATAAGCGCTCGCTTAATCACACCGCGATGACTGCAGCAGCGCAGCGAAGCTTTGCTCCGGCAGGTTTAAGCGGGGATTATGTTCCCCCATCGAAAGACGTATATGGACTCTGCCTCCTAACAGGCGGGGAACACCTGCGCTTGGTCGCTTGGTTATATATAATTTTATCTGTAATTACTCGGATATAACATAAAGTCTGCAACTGTAGAATAACGCCGATATGCGGCTGACATTATATCATAGCTCAGCTCCTTTACATTAAGGCAGCTGTACTGGGTCAGCCCTTTCTTCTTTATATTCTCAATAACAGTAAGTGCAGATTTTTTACTGCTGTAACGGGTAGCAATCTCAGGACAATAAACTCCTGCCGAATCGGTTAAATAATATTTTACTTCATTGCTTTTATTCATATATTCAATAACGTAAAACATTAAACAGTGCCCCTTTGATTTTTCCTGCCTTATATTACATTATTATAATTCATTTTTCGACGGAGTTCAACATGAAAAACCAAAATAATTACAAAAAAATTGTCGTTTAGCGTCGGATTGACGCGAATTTATTGAAAGAGCCCGAATTTGACCTTTGCACGCTCACATTTCTCCAGAATCTGCGTCCCTCCGAGCAGCAAAAATACAACCGTTGCAGTACCGTGTATCAGGTCAAACGGCAGTCCCGACGCTATATAAGAGAGAATATGTCCTATAGTTACATTACTCTGGTAAATGAGCACCGAGGAAATATTCATTATCCCGCCGTATAGCACAACCACCGAGAAAAATCCGTATATGCACAAAGCGACCGCCGAGCGCCGCCGCGAAAAAATCAGTCCCGCAAAAAATCCGACCAGTCCC
>CAMEKZ010000036.1 GCA_945921635.1 uncultured Clostridia bacterium | reverse complement strand
TAGTCGGTAGTCTTCAGGTCGGCGATATGATGGCATTTATCACCTATACAATGCAGATTGTTATGTCCTTCCTCATGCTGACTATGATTTCTGTTATGCTCCCGCGTGCCGCAGTTTCGGCAGAGCGTATTGATGAGGTCATCAACTCAAAATCCTCTATCACGGATAAAGAAAATCCAGAAAAGCTTGACAAAGCCACCTTGCACGGTGATGTATGCTTTGATAACGTATCATTCCACTATCCGGATGCTGACGAAAACGTAATTTCGGATATCAGCTTTACCGCAAAGCACGGCAAAACCACAGCAATAATCGGAAGTACCGGCAGCGGTAAATCTACCCTTGTACATCTGATACCGAGGTTTTTTGATGTAACCGAGGGAAAAATAACCATTGATGGTGTAGACATAAGAGATGTAACACAGCATAATCTCCGCGATGTTATCGGTTTTGTGCCGCAAAAGGGAGTACTGTTTTCCGGTACTATTGAGAGCAATATCAAATTTGGCGGAGAAGATATAAGTGATGATAATATGAGACTTGCCGCGGATATTTCGCAGTCTGCGGAGTTTATAGACGCGAAGCCGGATAAGTATTCCGAGCCTGTCGCACAGGGCGGTACCAATGTTTCTGGCGGACAGAAGCAAAGACTGTCAATTGCGAGAGCTATAGCAAAGCAGCCTAAGATTTATGTGTTTGATGACAGCTTTTCCGCTCTAGACTACAAGACTGATGTCGCACTCAGAAAAAAACTAGCCGAGAAAACAAAGGACAGCACTGTTATAATAGTTGCACAGCGTATCAGCACGATACTTCATGCCGACCAGATAATAGTGCTTGATGAGGGCAGGATAGTCGGGAAAGGCACACATGAACAGCTTATGGAAAGCTGTGAGGTATACAGACAGATAGCTATTTCTCAGCTGTCACAGAGTGATCTGGATAAAATAAACAACGGCGTAAAGGAGGCGAGCGACAATGAGTAATGCACCTCGTAAAAGAGGCCCTATGATGAAGGGTCCGGGAGCGCCTGTTGAAAAAGCCAAGGACTTTAAGGGAAGTGCTTTAAAGCTGCTTTCATATATGAGCAAGTACAAGGCGGCGCTGATTTTAGTTATCATATTTGCTATAGGCGGTACGGTATTCAATATAATGGGACCCAAAATTATGGGTAATGCGACAACCGAGATATTCAACGGCATTGTCACAAAGGTAAACGGAACAGGTGATATTGATTTTGGTATTATCGGAGGTATTTTGCTGCTGCTTATCGGAATATACGCAATAAGCAGTCTCTGTACCTTTGTACAGGGTTGGCTTATGACAAGTATATCGCAGAAGGTGAGCTACCGTTTCAGAAAAGAACTCAGCGAAAAAATCAACCGTCTGCCGATGAACTATTTTGACAGCAAAACCCACGGTGAGGTTTTATCGCGTATAACAAACGATGTCGATACGCTTTCGCAGAACTTAAACCAGAGCATAACGCAGTTTATTACCTCAATCACCACGCTTATAGGCGTACTTGTCATGATGCTGTCTATAAGCCCGCTTATGACGCTTATCGCCGTTCTGATACTGCCGGTTTCGGCTGTGCTTGTGGGTATTGTCGTAAAAATCTCGCAGAAATACTTCAAATCACAGCAGGAGTATTTAGGACATATAAACGGACAGGTCGAGGAGGTATACGGCGGACACAATATAGTAAAGGCGTTCAACCGCGAGGAAAAGGTAATCGAGGACTTTGACAAGACAAACGAGATACTTTTCAAATCCGCTTGGAAATCACAGTTCTTCTCCGGAATAATGATGCCGGTCATGACCTTTGTCGGAAATCTCGGCTATGTTGCGGTAGCGGTGCTCGGCGGCTTTCTCGCTATTAACAAAGCTATTCAAGTCGGTGATATCCTTTCGTTTATCCAGTATGTGAAGAACTTTACACAGCCGATAACTCAGATAGCACAGGTGTCGGGTATGCTCCAGTCAACGGCGGCAGCGGCAGAGCGTGTATTTGAATTTCTGAATGAACCCGAGGAGATACAGAGCGCAGAGCATCACGCAGTACTCACCGACGCCAGCGGAAACACAAGAAACGTATCTACGCTTGATATAACCGGTGATGTAAAATTCGACCATGTATCCTTCGGCTATAACCCCGAAAAGATAATTATTCACGATTTCAGTGCTGATGTAAAGCAGGGTCAGAAGATAGCAATTGTAGGTCCTACTGGTGCAGGCAAAACCACCATGGTAAAGCTGCTTATGCGCTTTTATGAGCTTAACGGCGGTAAAATCACGGTTGATGGCTATAATATTACCGATTTTGACCGCAGTGAACTGAGAGAGTTATTCGGTATGGTGCTTCAGGACACCTGGCTGTTCAAAGGCACGATAATGGAAAACATCCGCTACGGAAAGCTTGACGCAACCGACGAGGAGGTAATCGAGGCGGCCAAGGCGGCACACGTCCATCACTTTATCCAGACCTTGCCCGGTGGATATAACATGGAACTGAATGAAGAAGCGTCCAATGTATCACAGGGACAGAAGCAGCTTCTTACTATCGCGCGTGCAATCCTTGCTGACAACAAAATTCTGATACTCGACGAGGCGACAAGCTCGGTTGATACCAGAACGGAAATCCGTATTCAGAAGGCTATGGATAACCTTATGAAGGGCAGAACAAGCTTTGTAATAGCGCACAGACTGTCAACCATAAAGGATGCGGATTTAATCCTTGTTATGAAGGACGGCGACATAATAGAGCAGGGTACTCACGATGAGCTTATTGAGAAGAATGGCTTTTATGCTGAGCTTTACAATTCGCAGTTTGATGCTGCTTCATAATCGCTGATATGCAAGAAAATGTATAAAAACTTGCAAAATTGGTGTGAAAAGTGTTGACATTCAGCAAAAAAAATATTATAATTATTACAGCAAGGGCGCATGAGGATTTCGTGCGCCCTTTTTGTGTTTTATGGGTGTACAGCACAGAAACCCGATACTATCGCGGATATACGGACAAAAGAAAGGCAGACAGATATGGATAAGAAAGAATTTAAAAATAAGCTTGCAGAAAATGAATATGAAAACATAAATGTGCTTCAGCTTTTCGGGCTTCAAGATGATGTTTATGTGGGCGGCTCGATCGAGGTTTTTCACAAGCCCTGTGGACACACCGACTGCGTTATTTTCAAACAGGGGATTTATGAGGACGCCGTGCGTGAATGTATAGATGACTATTGTAGTGAGTGCAGACGCCGTATGGATAACACCGCCGAGTTTACAAAAGGATACATAGAGTGGCTGTATGTTGATGCGGTGTGTGTGCCCGATAATATGGAAAAATCAAAGGTGGTCAAATCAAAATCCTATTCTGATTTTTTCAAAAGCAATATCAATCTTGAAAAGTTTGCCCGCAACAACTACAAAAAATCCAACATTGACTTAATGAAAGAGATAGATGAATACATTTCAAAAAACAGCACACACATAGTTGATGAAAGCGGACGAACCGTTACTCCGATAAAAATAGACAGAATACGAAACAGGATTACGCATTTCAGAATGCTGTCTTCTGTTTCGAGAAAAGAGCTTGCCGAAAGAACGGGCATAGCGTTTAAAACCATAGAAAACTATGAACTCGGCAGGACGAAGCTTACTTCTATATCTGTTGAAAACGCTCTTAAAATCGCCGATGTATTCGGCATACGGGTCGAATATATGGTTTAATCTTGACAAATCCGTTTTTAAAAGCTATACTTTATTTTATAGTTTAACGTTTAACTGTCGGGGGTATTGCTTTGATAGAAGATGTTGTGTCGGTCAAGCTTCCGGTAATGGAGCAGATGACCATAAAGAAAAACAGATTTGAACCTATTACAAAAAACGGAAACGAAAAGCGAATATGTATCGTAACTGGCGTTCACGGTGACGAGCTGGAAGGACAGTATGTCTGCTATGAGCTGGTTCGCACGCTTAGTGAAAACTGCCATTTGCTGAACGGAATTGTTGACATTTATCCGTCGGTAAATCCTCTCGGTATGGACTCAATAAAGCGTGAAATGCCGATATTTGAGCTTGACATGAATATGATTTTTCCGGGCTCGGAGACCGGCGCTGTGGCAGAGCATATCGCAGCTGCGCTTATCAAGGATATATCCGGTGCGGATTTGTGTATTGACCTTCACGCAAGTAATATCTTCCTGCGCGAAATCCCGCAGGTGCGTATATCCGAAGAAACCGCTCCCAGGCTTTTGCCGTATGCAAAAATGATGAATGTCGATTTTGTCTGGGTACATTCAAGCTCTACGGTAATGGAGGCGACCCTGTCGCACAGCCTTAATAAAATAGGTACGCCTACTTTAGTTGCCGAAATGGGTGCGGGTATGAGAATTACAAAATCCTACGGCGACCAGCTGCTGGACGGCATTTTCAACCTTATGGCAAAAATGGGCATCTGGCTCGGAGAAACCAAAAAGGTTTCCCATCCGATTATTTCTACAGACGGAAACGTTTCTATCATATACTCCGAGGCGTCGGGAATATATATGCCCGCAATAAAGCACTGGGCGGGTATATCCGAGGGCGACCATATAGGAGATATCTTAAATCCTCTCACAGGTACGGTAGAACAGCAGATTTTTTCTCCGTGCAGCGGTATAGTCTTTACTCTGCGCGAGTATCCTGTTGTGTATCAGGGCTCGCTTGTCGCAAGAATACTGGGAGGCTGCTGATATGAACATAGAAACGATTTTTACATTAAAATCTACCTACCGTGACGATTTCCGCATTGACGGTTATCGCTTCGGCAAGGGCGAAAAGACCTGCTGTATAGTCGGTGCGCTCCGCGGAAACGAGGTACAGCAGCTTTATGTATGTTCGCAGATAATAAAGGCGCTTTCAAATCTTGAGAAAAAGGGAAATATAACATACAACCATGAAATTATGGTAATCCCTTCTTTAAATCCCTTTTCCATGAACATACAGCGCAGGTTCTGGTCGGTTGACAATACCGATATAAACCGTATGTTCCCTGGTGACAGCAGCGGTAAAACTACACAGCGCATAGCGGCGGGCATATTTGATTTTATAAAGGAGTATCAGTACGGTATTCAGTTCACTTCATTCTACATTTCCGGCGATTTTATCCCTCATGTAAGAATGATGGAGACAGAGCATAAGAATGTAAGCCTCGCAAATCTTTTCGGGTTGCCGTATATTCTGCTCAGAAAGCCAAAGCCGTTCGACACAGCAACACTTAATTATAACTGGCAGCTTGCAAATACAAGCGCGTTTTCGGTATATACAAATGAGACCGAAACCATTGACGAAAGCTCGGCGCAGACGGCTGTAGGTGCAGTTCTCCGCTTTTTATCCAGAATGGGCGTGATAAAATATCAGAGCCATGGCGGATATATGGCTACTACGTTAGAAGAAGAACACCTGATGTCGGTACACGCGAAGCAGGGTGGAATTTACCGCAGGATAAAGCAGCCCGGTGACGAGGTAGAACAGGATGAGCCAATGGCGGAAATCCTGCACCCGTTTGACGGTTCGGTGCTTGAAGTGATAAAAGCTCCTGCAAACGGAATTGTGTTCTTTGCACACAAATCCCCGCTTGTACTTGAAAATTCGGTTGTTTATAAAATAATTAAACGGCTTCACATCTGATGAAATTCAGAAGTTTTTTAAAAAAAGTGCTTGACAAATTCAGGATTGTCTGATATAATAATCTAGCTTGGGCAGCGAAAATGCTGTTCAATATTCCTTGCTCACACATAAGTGCGGGCTGAATCCAGAAGGAGGTGCTTTATAATGGCAAAGCTCAGCGAAAAGTACGAGGCAGTTGTTGTATTTTCATTAAAGAATGGTGAGGATGCAGTCAAGGCTCTCGTTTCCAAGTTCTCTGATTTAATCAAGGAGCATGGCACTTTAGTTGATGTTGACGAATGGGGCAATCGTAAGCTCGCTTACGAGATAAACTACGAAACCGACGGTTATTATGTAGTTTACAGCTTTGATTCAAAGCCTGATTTCCCTGCGGAATTCGAGCGTATCATCAACATCACAGACGGCGTTCTTCGTTCACTCGTAACAGTACGCAAGTAATGGCTTTCAGAGGAGGCACAAATGTATAATAAGGTAATAATGATGGGACGCATCGTAAACGACCTTGAGCTTAAGACAACACCCTCGGGCGTTTCGGTTTTGTCGTTCAGAATTGCGGTTGACCGCAGATTTCAGACCAAGGGCGAGGAGAGAAAGTCCGACTTTTTCACTGTTGTCGCATGGCGCAACGAGGCTGAATTTATCTCAAGATACTTCGCTAAGGGCAGAATGATTTTGGTTGAGGGCGAGCTTCAGACAAGGTCATACGTTGATAAAAACGGAAACAACGCTTATGTTACCGAGATTATAGCAGACCGTGCCACATTTACGGGAGAAAAATCAATGCAGAGCAGCTCTCCGTATCAGAGCTATCCGGGTAATGCACCCGCTCCTGCTCCCGCTCATCCGGCTGAAAACACAAATACTGCGCCGGCAGTGTCACAGGGTAGCGCAGGCGATTTCATGGAAACCGCGGATGATGACGATTACCCGTTCTAAATTAAATAAGGAGGATAATTATAATGGCTGAAAAAGAAAAGAATGAAAAGACAGCAGTACGTCCCGTAAAGCGTACAAGAAAAAAAGTTTGTGCTTTCTGTGCAGACAGAGCTGAATTCATTGATTATAAGGATGTAGCAAAGCTGAAGAAGTGCATGACAGAGCGCTATAAAATTCTGCCCCGCAGAGTAACAGGCTGCTGTGCATATCACCAGAGAGAGCTTACAACAGCTATCAAGAAGGCAAGACAGATTGCGCTTATACCTTACGTTTCTGACTGATATGAAAATTAACCGATGTCTTATGGCATCGGTTTTTTTATGCAAATTTTCAAGTTGTGCCAACTTTTAAGAAAAAACTATTGATTATTTTTTAAAAATGCTGTATAATATTACAGTATGAATGTGGGGTGTGTTTTTTGGCACAAAAGAGAAAAACGGCAAATAAATTCGGTATTACGCCGTCGATGATTTTTTTAAATCTTACTATAATCTTGCTTATATGTATAGTAATCTTTTTTACTTATAATGTTATAAAGGGTGATTCGGAAGAAAGCTCGTCTGTTCCACCTTTTACCGCTGTTACATCTGCTCCCGAAACACAGGCAACAACAGTTACTTCTGCTCCCGATACTACTATATCTGCACCGTCAAGTACAGTTGAAAGTTTATCATCGGATTCATCGGATACATCTGATTCATCGGAAAATCCCGAAACTTCTCAGTCTGCTGAAAGTGACAGTGACATCATTTCAGTTGACTTTGATAAGGAATATTTCAGCACTTCCTTGTTTATAGGTGACAGCATTACAACCGGTCTCAGCCTTTACGGATTTCTGGATGCGGATAATGTTTTTGCTACACAGGGTCTTGCACCGTCTACCGTACTTACCGCCGAAATTGACGGAATGACATTTGAAAGTAAGATAGCTTCCTTCAAACCAAAGCGAGTATTTATAATGCTCGGCACAAACAGCGTCGGCTACGGCGAAGCTGAGGATCTGGTATCCAGTCTCAGAACGCTAGTTGACGATATATCCGGACTTTGCAATTCGGAAATATACGTTCTTTCGATACCGCCTGTTACAAGAGCAGCCGATTTAAGCAATGAAAACTATCTTACAATAGAAGCAATAACCGAGTATAACAATTTGCTCAAAGAAGAAATCGGTAAGACAGATGCAAAATTTATAGATTTTTACAGCGTACTTGTTAATTCTGAAGGCTACTTTAACGAAGATTATGCCGAGATGGACGGTATACACTTTATGGGCAAGACATATCAGGTTATGCTCAGCTTCCTTCAAAAGCAAACAAGCTGATTTATAAATTAAATAAATTATATAGGGCAGCTTACGCTGCCCACAAAAAGAAAGGATTTACAAAATGAAAAAAGTGACAAAACTATTATCGGCAGTACTTATCCCTGCAATTATACTTTCGCTTTCCGCGTGCTCATCAAACAGCACAAGCAGCTCGTCTACAGCTTCTGAAACATCTTCGGTTGCAAGCGAGCAGAGCAGTGAAGCTGCGGCCGGTGCTCCTGCTGATATAACAGCAAAAATGCAGGCTGATATTAAGTTCCCGTCAATGGCTGAAATCGGCTCTGACCGTATGTCAACCTATTATGAGATTGACGCGGATAAAATAGACAGCTTCTCCGCATTTATCTGCGGCTCGGGTGCAGTACCGGACGAAATTGCGGTGTTTAAGATGAAATCAGAGCAGGATGTTGAAGCTGCAAAATCTGTTCTTCTTGCGCGTGTTGACAATCAGAAGGCAACCTTTGAAAGTTACACCCCTGATGAGATGTACAAATTTGATGATAAAAACGTTGTTACAAACGGACAGTATGTCGCTTTGATTATATGTGCCGATAATTCGGCGGCAACCGATATTTTCAACAGTATGGCAAAATAATAGGAAAACGGAGGAAAACTTATGGCAATCGAGTGCTTTGTAATTACACTGATTTTTGCTGCAATTGTGTTTTCCTTTGCACACGCAAACCGCATAAGATGGATAATAGCGACAGTTCCGCTTGCTATACTTCCTTGTGCCAATTGTATTGCTAATCTTATTTGTGTCAATATTTTACAGATACAGATGCCGCAAACCGTTGCGCTTGTGGTTATACTCGCTTCGGCAATGGCGTCCTGCGTTTGGATAGGAATAGCTTCCGGAATGCTTCACACAAGGCGAATGAAGATACCGTATGTTTCTATCGGGATTTTATTCAATATAGTGCTTGGAATAATTCTGATAAATTACTATATGAATGCTGTTGTCTGAATATCAAAATTTAATATGTCGGCCATGTGATAAAAAGTTACATGGCTGTTTTATTGCCTGAAAAATTCGCACCGTTATCGTTATTATGCTTTGTCAAGTAAATTCAAGAAAAATTCGCTCGTCAGATTTACTAAATTTTCGCCGGATTTTTTATACAAGAATTATAGCTGAACGTATTGACAAAACTGAAAAAACACTATATAATATAAATTGCACTTTGCACAACACAATATATTGTGTTCAGCCGTTCATGTATAAAAGGAGAGTTATTCGTAATGCTGACAAAAATTCAGAAGAGAGACGGACGTACAGTACCGTTCAACGTTGAGAAGATTGCCGATGCTATATATAAAGCTGCTCGTGCCGTAGGTGGAAATGATTATCAGGAAGCCAGCGAGATGGCAGAAAAGGTATGCGCATATCTTGAGGAAAATTCTCAGTCGGGCGAGCTTCCTACTGTAGAAGAGGTACAGGATGCCGTTGAAAAAGTTCTTGTAGAAAGCGGTCACGCAAAAACCGCCAAGGCTTATATCCTTTACAGAGCCGACAGAACTAGAATAAGAGAAATGAATACCAGCCTTATGAAGATATATGAGGACCTTACATTTAAGGCTGCGAGAGATTGCGACATAAAGCGTGAAAACGCTAACATTGACGGTGATACCGCGATGGGCACCATGCTTAAATACGGTTCTGAGGGTGCGAAGCAGTTCAATGAGATGTATGTTCTTGCACCAGAGCACTCAAAGGCTCACAGAGACGGCGATATACATATACACGATCTGGACTTCCTGACGCTTACTACCACCTGCTGTCAGATAGACCTTATAAAGCTGTTTAAAAACGGCTTTTCAACAGGCCACGGCTTTTTAAGAGAGCCTAATGAGATAGGCAGCTATTCCGCACTCGCTTGTATAGCAATTCAGTCCAACCAGAATGACCAGCACGGCGGTCAGTCAATACCTAACTTTGATTACGCAATGGCGGGCGGCGTTAAGAAAACCTACAAGCACCGCTATGAGCAGAACATTGTAAGAGGTCTGGAGCTTATCGGCGGCGTTGAGGATATTGAGACCGCAGAAGCCGGTGTAAAGAAGTACATGACAAAGCTTGAAGAAGACGGACTTTGTCCCGTACTTGCAAACGACAACGGCTTTACAGAAGCCGAAAAGCCGCTTATCAAGGAGTTGAACCCACAGATAAGTGACGAAACAATCGATAAAATCCAGAGCTTTGCATTAAAGCAGGCGGCTGTAGAAACAGACAGAGCTACATATCAGGCTATGGAGGCGCTTGTTCATAACCTTAACACAATGAACAGCCGTGCAGGCGCACAGATTCCGTTCTCGTCCATAAACTACGGTACAGATACCTCTCCCGAGGGCAGAATGGTAATAAAAAACGTTCTGCTTGCTACCGAGGCAGGTCTTGGCAACGGCGAAACGCCTATTTTCCCGATACATATTTTCAAGGTCAAGGACGGACTCAACTACAATGAGGGTGAGCCTAACTATGATTTATTCAAGCTCGCGTGCAGAGTTTCCGCAAAAAGACTTTTCCCTAACTTCTCGTTTATCGACGCACCCTATAATCTGCAATACTACAAGCCCGGCGACTATAACACCGAGATTGCATATATGGGCTGCCGTACCCGTGTAATCGGCAACAACTACGACCCTTCAAGAGAGATAGTAACCGGCAGAGGAAACCTCTCGTTTACTTCAATCAACCTGCCCAGACTCGGTATACTTGCAGGCGGAGATGTTGTAAAGTTCTTTGAGATGCTCGAGGACAGAATGAACCTCGTTATAGACCAGCTGCTTTACAGATTTAAAATCCAGTCACAGAAAAAAGTCAAGAACTATCCGTTCCTTATGGGACAGGGTATCTGGATTGACTCGGACAAGCTCAACCCCAATGACACCATCGGCGAGATATTAAAGCACGGTACGCTGTCTGTCGGATTTATCGGACTTGCCGAGTGCCTTAAAGCGCTTATCGGCGTACACCACGGCGAGAGCAAGGAAGCGCAGGAGCTTGGTCTGCGTATAATCGGACGCATGAGAGCAAGAATGGACGAGGAGAGCAAAAAGACAGGACTTAACTTCTCACTGCTTGCTACTCCCGCAGAAGGACTTTCGGGCAGATTTGTACGCATTGACCGTAAGAAATTCGGCAAGATTGAGGGCGTAACCGACAGAGATTATTATACAAACTCTTTCCATATCCCTGTTTACTTCCCGATTAACGCGTTCAGAAAGATTAAGCTTGAAGCGCCCTATCATGCGCTTACAAACGCTGGACATATCAGCTATGTTGAGCTTGACGGCGACCCGCTTGAGAACCTTGAAGCATTTGAGCAGATTATCAGATGTATGAAGGAGTCCGGTATCGGCTACGGCTCAATCAACCACCCTGTTGACCGCGATCCCTGCTGCGGATACACAGGTATTATCGGCGATGTCTGCCCTAAGTGCGGAAGAAGTGACCACGGTGACAACACAAGCTTTGAGCGTATCCGTCGTATCACGGGTTATCTTGTAGGTACTATTGACCGTTTTAACAACGGTAAGAGGGCAGAGGAAAGAGACCGCGTGAAGCATGATGTTTCGGCTGATATTGAGGCAGATGCTTAATTGATTGATTGAATTGCCGCCGCATAGGTGAAAATATAAAGGTATTTAAAGCTGCTTTTGATGGTTTTGTCAAAAGCAGTTTTAATGTCTTGCGTTGACTTTATATAGCGGTTATAGTATAATTAACTCAATGAAAAATCCGAATACAAGTAATATTATCCGGAGGAAAAGATGAAAAAAGAATTTAAAACCGCTCCTTCATGCCTTGAAGGAAAAGAGATGTACGGCTTTGACTGGAAAGAACACGTTACGGCAATACCGTCACCTTTAGTTGTGGTTACATCTTATAAAGAAAACGGAAAAACCAATGCAACAATGCAGTCTTGGCTGACTTTTTCTAACAGCGACGGCTTTTATTGCATTTTCGCAGATGTAAGCAAGTACGGACATTTATATTCATCTGTTAAAAATAGAAAATCCTTGGTGATAAACTTTCCGTCTGCCGATATATATTTAAAATGCTATTCCACAATTCACAACAACAAATACGAAGATGACGAAATTGAAGCGGCAGGACTAACCGCCGAGAAATCCGCATTAGTAGATGCTCCGAAGATTAAAGAGTGTTTTTTAAATCTGGAATGTGAGTATGTGTGGGAAAAAGAGCTTGTTCCCGACAGTTATCGTGTTGTGATGTGTGTAAAGGTCATAAATGTTGTAATGGACGAAGAATATTACAACGAAAAGAAAAAAGGTCGTTACGGCGACACGGGATATTTGTATAATATTCATTCACCTTTGAACCCCGAAAACGGTGAAAGAGAGAATACATATATCGGTACTTTAAAAAAATATGCTACTTATGATGAACTTAAAAACAAAAATTTCTAAAAGCTAATTCAATGACAAGATTATAATATAACCTGAGAAGTCTAAAATCCGCTCGGGTTATTTTTAGCGTTTTTAAACTTTTTCGCCGAAATTATCCATACATATTTTTTACTGCTCAGTCAAAAATATTTCTGAAATATAAAACAAAATCAGCTTCAGAAAGGAATTTTGTATGAGCTATTATAATGATGAAATGGGACTTTACAATGCTGACATCAGCGTCAGAGATTATATAATCAAGAACTATACGCCGTATCACGGCGGAGCGGAGTTTTTAGAGCCGCCTACCGAGGCTACAACCAAGCTATGGGAAAAGGTGTCTGCTCTTATGAAGGAAGAGCGAGCAAGAGGCGGCGTTTATGATGTGGATACCGTTACAATATCGGGTATTACGGCATATCAGCCCGGATATATAGATAAAGACCTTGAAAAAATCGTCGGACTTCAGACAGACGAGCCTTTAAAAAGAGCGATGATGCCTTTCGGAGGAATAAGACTTGTACATTCGTCCTTGAAGGCATACGGAAAAACGATGGACAAGACCTCGGCGGATGTATTCAAGTACCGTAAGACACATAATGACGGTGTATTTGACGTTTACACCGACGAGATGAAGAAAGCGCGCCATGCGGGAATAATCACCGGACTGCCCGATGCATACGGCCGCGGACGTATTATCGGTGACTACAGGCGCGTGCCCTTGTACGGCGTTGATTTTCTCATAAATCAGAAAATCCGCGCAAAGCAGCAGATGGAGGGTCAGACCTGCGATGAGGATTATATCAGACTTTCCGAGGAGCTGTCCGAGCAGATAAAGGCGCTCGGTGAGCTGAAAGAGCTTGCACAAAGCTACGGCTATGATATTTCGCTCGGGGCAAAGGACACGAAAGAAGCGTTCCAATGGCTGTATTTTGCGTACCTTGCGGCAATAAAGGAACAAAACGGCGCGGCTATGTCAATCGGCAGAGTATCAACCTTTCTTGATATTTACGCGCACCGCGACCTTGAAAACGGCAGATACACCGAGGAAGAAATACAGGAGTTTGTAGACCATTTTATTATGAAACTGCGTATGGTGCGCTTTTTGCGTACACCAGCATACGATGAGCTGTTTTCTGGCGACCCTACATGGGTGACCGAATCAATCGGAGGTATGGCGCTTGACGGAGAGCCGCTGGTTACAAAAATGAGCTTCAGATTTCTGCACACGCTTGAAAACTTAGGCCCAGCACCCGAGCCTAATCTGACGGTGCTATGGAGCGAAAAACTACCCGAAAAATTCAAGAAGTACTGTGCGGATATTTCAATCAGGACTTCATCGGTACAGTACGAAAACGACGATATTATGCGGGATAAGTTCGGAGATGACTACGGTATAGCTTGCTGTGTTTCTGCTATGCGTATAGGCAAGCAGATGCAGTTCTTCGGTGCGCGGGCAAACCTTGCAAAGGCTCTTCTTTATGCGATAAACGGCGGCAGAGATGAAAAAAGCGGAGAACAGATTGCACCCGAAATCGAGCCTATCAAAGACGAGATACTCGACTATGACAAGGTGATGAAAAAATTTGACTTTATCATGGACTGGCTCGCAGGACTGTATATAAATACACTGAATGTCATTCACTATATGCACGACAAGTATTGCTACGAGCGGCTTGAAATGGCGCTTCACGATACGGAAATCGTAAGAACCATGGCTTGCGGCATGGCGGGTTTATCGGTAGTAACCGACAGCCTTTGCGCTATAAGATACGCAAAGGTAAAGCCGATACGAAACGAGCAGGGAATTGCTGTTGATTTTGAAGTAGCAGGTGAGTTTCCTAAATACGGAAACAATGACCCTAAAGCCGACGAAATCGCACAGATGCTTGTAAAAGCATTTATGCAGAAGCTGAAAAAGCATAAAACCTACAGAAATTCGATAACCACTATGTCAATCCTTACTATCACCTCTAACGTTGTATACGGCAAGAAGACAGGTTCGACACCCGATGGCAGAAAAGCGGGCGAGCCGTTTGCCCCGGGCGCAAACCCTATGCACGGACGTGACGAAAAGGGCTGTGTAGCCTCGATGAAATCGGTAGCTAAAATACCGTACAACTATTCCGAGGACGGTATATCCTACACCTTCTCGATTATTCCACAGGCGCTCGGCAAGGATGAAAAGTCGCGTATCGACAACCTTGTCATGCTCATGGACGGATATTTCGGCGACTGCGGTCATCATATAAACGTGAATGTATTACAGCGTGAGGTCTTGCTTGACGCTATGGAGCACCCCGAAAAATATCCGCAACTTACTATCAGGGTATCGGGCTACGCGGTAAACTTTATCCGGCTCACACGAGAACAGCAGATGGATGTTATAAATCGTACTTTCCATGAAAAATTCTGAGATAAAAACAGACCCGCGCGTAGAGGGGTATATGCACTCGGTTGAGACCTTTGGTGCAGTAGACGGCCCCGGCGTAAGATATGTGCTTTTCTTGCAGGGTTGTCCGCTTAGGTGCCTTTATTGTCACAATCCCGACAGCTGGAAGCTGACAGACGGGAAAAAGACCGACTCAAAGCGCGTATTTGACGATATAATGACCTACTACAGCTTTATAAAATACGGCGGCGTTACGCTGTCGGGCGGTGACCCGCTGTTACAACCCGAGTTTTCCTCCGATATTTTAAGGCGGTGCAAGGTTATCGGTCTTCATACGGCGGTAGATACGGCGGGGTTCGCGGAGCTTGAAAAGACGATTAAAGTGCTCGAATATACCGATTTGCTGTTACTGGATATAAAGGCACTTGAAGACGAGCTGTGCCGTAAAATAACCGGACAAAGCGGCGAAAGGGCAAGAGCCATACTTGACTATTGCGAAAGCGTAAGCAAGCCGGTGTGGGTGCGGCACGTCATAGTACCTGGGCTTACCCTTGATTATGAAATGCTTGCTAAGCTTGCAGAGTATCTCAGCGGATTTAAATGTATAGAAAAAGCGGAGGTTATCCCGTTCCATAAGATGGGCGAATACAAGTGGGAGGGGATAGGCAGCGAGTATACTCTGAAAGACACACCCGCCCCGACAGAAGAAGAAACAGAAAAGGCAAGGCAAATATTTGCGTCAAAAGGCTTGAAAATATAATCAATTTGATATATACTAGTATCAATAGATTTTTTAGGAGATGAGCTTTTTGAGCGCAAGAGGCGATAAGGCAAAACAGCTGTTTTTAAGCGGATATAACTGCGCGCAGGCGGTATTGATGGCGTTTTCCGATATAACGGGGTTTGACGAAAAAACCTCAGCTATGCTGGCGTCCGGCTTCGGCGGCGGCATGGGCAGAATGAGAGAGGTATGCGGAACGGTATCTGCAATGTTCATGATTGTCGGAATTGTGAACGGATACGACGATCCCAAGGATAATGAAAGCAAAAAACGCACCTATGCCATGATACAGCAACTTGCAGGCGAGTTTAAGGAGATAAACGGCAGTATTATCTGCAAAGAGCTTCTGGGACTCGAAAAGCCCGAGGGTACTCACATTCCTGAGCAAAGAACAGCGGAATATTATAAAAAGCGTCCTTGCGCGGAGCTTGTTAAAATTTCCGCGGAAATAACAGAAAAGTATCTCGACAGTTTAAAGGAATAAAACGGGCTTTT
>CAMEKZ010000035.1 GCA_945921635.1 uncultured Clostridia bacterium | reverse complement strand
CGTGTTTCTCGAAGTCTGACAGCTTGTCGAAAAATCACTTTTTCGACAAGCTGCGCCCCAAGAGCTGGCTCTCTCGGGACGTTCGCTTTGCGTGGGATGCAAATGTTTTGCAACTTTTGTGGTTATCTTTATTATATACACTTTTTTATAATTTATCAAGCAATTTGATTTGTATTTTTGCAGGTTGACATAAATCGACAAACATGATATATTTATCTTGAGGGAAACCTTGGACGATAGGCGGTTAATCCTGCTCCCGGAAACGGGGGATGCTTTATGAATTATGTAACATGGTCTGAGTTTATTCAAAGCGGCATTTTTTTGTGCAGCTTTGCTTCACTTGTACTTATGCTTGCGACATTTCATAGCGGCAAAAGAAAATAACCGCCACTAGCTACCAACTTGAGCGGTTATTTCAAATAACATCTTGAGGGAGCGACCGTCTATCGTTTCCCTTTTCTTTATTATATGCAAAATTATATGATTTGTCAAGCGGTTTGATATGTATTTTTGCAGGTTGACATAAATCGACAAACATGATATATTTATCTTGAGGGAAACCTTGGACGATAGGCGGTTAATCTGACTCCCGGACAATGCTTTGGCATTGTGAGAGGGGGTGAGTCGTTTGAGCTATGTAACTTGGTCTGAATTGATTCAATGCGGCATACTGTTTTGCAGTATGGTTTCGGTTATTGTTTCTGTTGTACTTATGATTATAACACTCACCGACAAAAACAGAAAAAAATAATCGCCTTGCGTTTGCAGACCTAAGGCGATTATCATATTTCGACTGAAGGGAGCGACCGTCTATCGTTTCCCTTGTCTTTATTATATGCCGGATTTTGCGATTTGTCAAGAGCTTTTACATTTAATGCCGATTTTACAAGAAATTTTTGACAGAGACAGAAAAACCCCCGCGTCGTTAGGGGCAGCGCGGGGGTTTTTCTTTGGGTTATAATTCAGAGGCTATATAAATAGATGTAAGCAAAATTAGGATTAGAAATCTACCTCGGTATCGTAGTAGCAGCACTTGAGCAGCTTCTCCATCTCCTCCTGAGAGGGCTGACGGGGGTTGGAGCCTGTGCAGGCATCTCCGATAGCGTTCTTAGCGATTTCCGGAAGTCTTTCAAGGAATACTTCCTCGGGTACAAAGCCCTGCTCTGTGGGGTAGCTGTCCGCACCGTAGTTCTTGATGCAGTGAGGAATCTTCAGGTCATCGTTCATCTTACGCAGATATGCGATAAGGAGCTTTACCTTTTCGACATCGTTTGCACCGCCGAGACCCATGAAGTCGGCAATCTGACCGTAGCGCTTCTTAGCTGTCTCATCCTTAGCGTTGAATGCGATAACCTTGGGCAGATACATAGCGTTAGCCGCACCGTGAATGATGTGTGCGCCGTAATCTGCGAAAGCAGCGCCTGTCTTGTGTGCCATCGAGTGTACGATACCGAGCAGAGCATTTGAGAATGCCATACCTGCGAGGCACTGTGCGTTGTGCATAGCGTCACGCTTTGCCATATCACCGTTATATGAATCAACCAGGTCGTTTTCAATCATCTTGATTGCGTGCAGAGCAAGCGGGTCTGTGTAGTCACAGTTAGCTGTGGAAACATAAGCCTCGACAGCGTGTGTCATAGCGTCCATACCTGTGTGAGCAACAAGCTTCTGAGGCATTGTCTCAGCAAGGTCGGGGTCAACAATAGCTACATCGGGAGTAATCTCAAAGTCAGCGATAGGATACTTGATACCCTTCTGATAATCTGTGATGATAGAGAATGCGGTAACCTCGGTAGCTGTGCCCGATGTGGAAGAAATAGCGCAGAAGTGTGCTTTCTTTCTCAGCTCGGGGATACCGAATACCTTGCACATATCCTCAAAAGTGCACTCGGGGTACTCGTACTTAATCCACATAGCCTTTGCTGCATCGATAGGCGAGCCGCCGCCCATTGCGATAATCCAGTCGGGCTGGAACTTCAGCATAGCGTCAGCGCCCTTCATAACCGTCTCTACAGAAGGATCGGGCTCAACATTTTCAAAAAGCTCAACCTCCATGCCTGCTTCTTTAAGGTAAGAAACAGCCTTGTCTAAAAAGCCGAAACGCTTCATAGAGCCGCCGCCTACTACAACCATCGCTTTCTTGCCCTTGAAGGATTTAAGAGCTTCAAGCGCGCCCTGACCGTGGTAAAGGTCTCTGGGTAATGTAAATCTGTACATCGTTTTGTCCTCCTGTTGTGTATGTAAAATATTTATTTTGCCGTGTCCCGCGTTTATATTTTTCTGCGGGAGTTCTCTCTCTTGTTCTGTTAATATTTTAACACACTCTCTGAGGAATGTAAAATATATTTTAGGAATATCGGTATATATTTATCTATATAGCAATATCGATTTCGCGGCACGGATATATTGGAGAGATTTGCGCCGTAAAATGACAAAGGGAGATAAAAAATAAATTTTTTGTTGTATGTTTTGCAAAAATGTGCTATAGTAATAATGAACAGCTGTGTACTCAGCTCAAAAAACGCAAAGGACGGACAAACGATGTCTATTATTTACGACGAGAAAAAGCGTGTGTTCAAGCTTGACACCGCAAACAGCACCTACGCTATCCATGTAACCGAAAGCAAAAATCTGCTTCATCTATACTACGGCGGGAAAATCCCCGAGACGGATATAACTCATATGCTGAGAATACCCGACGACGCACCCTTTGTGCCCGCCGACCATGACGCAATGGGACCACACAGCTTTGACTGCGCGCCTATCGAGTTCCCGACAAGCGGAGTTGCGGACTTTCGCGAGCCGTGCTTTCAGGTTATGGACAAGTACGGTATGTCTGCCTGCGAGTGCTATTATAAGGACTATAAAATCTCAAAGGGCAAGCCGAAATTAAAGGGGCTTCCCGCGACCTACGGCACGGATGATGAAGTGGAGAGCCTGGAGCTTTTCTGCCATGACCCGCACAATGGCATGGAGATAATATTGCAGTACGGCGTATTTGAGGCGTGCGATGTAATAACCCGCTCGGTAAAGGTGATAAACAAGGGCAGCGACCCGATAGAGCTGCGCCGCCTGCTCTCGACCTGCGTTGACCTTGACCGCATGGACTACGATATGATTACCCTTTACGGCACATGGGCAAGAGAGCGCCATGTACAGCGCTTTCCTCTGCGCTTCGGCAAGCAGTCGATAGACTCAAACCGCGGTGCTACAAGCCACGCGCACAACAACTTTTTCGCGATATGCGACCATACCGCGACTGAGGACTACGGCGAGGCGTACGGCTTTGCATTTGTATACTCCGGCTCGTTTTTAGGCATGGCGGAGGTGGGTCAGTACGAAAAGACCCGCGTAGTGATGGGCATAAACCCCTACGATTTTTCGTGGTACCTTGATATAGACGAGGAGTTTCAGGCGCCGGAGGTCATTATGACATATTCGGGCGAGGGCATAGGTCAGATGTCGAGAAATCTGCATGACCTTATGCGCAAAAATCTGATAAGAGGAAAATGGAGGGATATGCGCCGCCCGATACTTATAAATAACTGGGAGGCTACATATTTTAATTTCGACACCGAAAAGCTGCTTGACATCGCACGCGAGGCGAAAAAGGCGGGCATCGAGATGCTTGTCATGGACGACGGCTGGTTCGGTCACAGAAACGACGACCGCTCGTCGCTCGGCGACTGGTTTGTAAACGAGGATAAAATAAAGGGCGGACTTAAATACCTTGTAGACGAGGTAAACAAGATAGGCTTAAAGTTTGGTATATGGTTCGAGCCGGAGATGATAAGCCCCGACAGCGAGCTTTACAAAAAGCACCCCGACTGGTGCATACATATCCCCGGCAGACACCGCACGACGGTCAGAAGTCAGCTCGTTATCGACTTTTCGCGGCAGGACGTGCGCGACTACATATATTCTCAGATAAAGGCGATACTGTCAAGCGCAAACATCGAGTATGTAAAGTGGGATATGAACCGACAGCTGAGCGAGGTCGGAAACGAGGTGTTCCCGCCCGAAAGACAGCGCGAAATCTGGCACAGATATGTGCTCGGTGTGTACGAGATGCAGGAGAGACTGCTCACCGACTTCCCGGATTTACTGCTCGAAAACTGTGCGGGCGGCGGCTCGCGCTTTGACGCGGGTATGCTTTACTATTCGCCGCAGATATGGACGAGTGATGACACCGATGCCATCGAGCGCCTTAAAATACAGTACGGCACCTCGATGTGCTATCCTTGCTCCTGCTTTGGTGCGCACGTCTCCGACAGCCCTAATCATTGCGTGGGCAGAATTACCCCGTTTGAGACGAGGGGTCATGTCGCTATGTCGGGCACATTCGGCTATGAGCTGGACGTAACAAAAATTTCCGATGATGACAAGTACGCGATAAAGGAGCAGATTGCGGAGTTCAACAAGTACAATCCGCTTGTAAGAAACGGTGACTACTACCGTATTGGCAACCCGTTTGCAAACGACCGTTATGACGCATGGCAGTTTGTGGCAAAGGACAAGAGCGAGACGCTGTTTACCTACGTCCAGGTGCTTAAAGAACCCAGCGTCTTTCTGCACAGGGTAAAGCTGAAGGGCCTGCAAAAGGGCAGATATTACCGCCACGAGCAGACCGGCAGGGTGTATTCCGCGGAGCTGCTTATGAACAGCGGCTTTGATGTGCCGAGCTTGTGGGGCGACTTCCGCTCTTATATAGCGCACTTTGTAATGGTTGACTGATAATGCGGTTATGAAAAAAGGGACAAATATTGTAAAGGCGGCGCGGGCACTGCTTGTGCTTGCGGCGCTGGTGCTCGAAATACTGCCGTTTGGCGCGGTGATGAAGTTTTCACTGGTTAATGAAAGCGGCGGGATAGAATACATATATGAAGCATATTCTTATTTTAATATGATGCCGTTCGGTTATGCTATGTTTTTCTACATGATATGCGGGGTGCTGACTGTTATCTGCCTTTTGCTGTCGGTGCTGCAGACCGTCGGTCGCGGAAAAAGCCAGACGTCGCATATCGTACTGCTTTCCATAGCGGGTGTATGCTCGGTTTTCCCGTATCTGTTCGGCACATTTAATATCGTTACCGTTGTGATAACCGCCGTGCTTGCGGCGGCACTCGGTATAAGCATATACCTGTGGGCAAAGGAACAACGCACATGAAAGGAGAGGGATATGCCTCGTTCTCCAGGACAAAAGCTTAAGCTTTTATATCTCGCCGATATTTTCAGGACAGAAACCGACGAGCAAAACCCGATAACGGTAAAGGAAATAATCGCCAGGCTTGACGCAAACGGCATAAGCGCCGAGAGAAAGTCGATATATGACGATATCGAGCTGCTGCGCGACAGCTACAACATGGATATCTGCACCGTCCGTGACGGCAGTATGACGGGATATTTTCTCGGCACGGGCGAGTTTCAGCTTGCGG
The DNA here is from genome assembly GCA_945921635.1 of uncultured Clostridia bacterium. GTDB lineage: Bacteria > Bacillota > Clostridia > Oscillospirales > Ruminococcaceae > Ruminiclostridium_E. The sequence goes on along the minus strand of CAMEKZ010000035.1, from coordinate 10,685 downwards.
AATTACAGCTGCTTGCGGATGCGGTCGCCTGCTCAAAATTCATCACCGAATCAAAGTCGAGGGAGCTTATCGCAAAGCTCGGTACGCTGACAAGCCGCTATCAGGCGCGGGCGCTCTCACGAAGCGTAATCGTTGCAAACCGTGTAAAAACCATAAACGAGCGTATATACTACAATATACAGGCAATACACGAGAGCATAAAGGCGGGACGGAAAATCAGCTTCCTGTATTTTGCGTATGATCCGAATAAGCACAAGTACTATAAGCGTGAGGGCTCGCGGTATGCCATGTCACCGTATTCGCTTGCGTGGGAGGATGAAAACTATTACTGCGTCGGATTTTACGAGGCTCGCGGCGAAATAGCAAATTTCCGCGTTGACCGCATGGAGGATATACAGCTTACAAACGAGCCGGCAACTGAGGACGATACGTTTTCGATAGCCGAGTACAGCCGCAGGGTGTTCGGTATGTTCCGCGGTGAGACGGTGCACGCAAAGCTGCTGTTTGACAACTCGCTCGTAAGCGTGGTTATGGATAAGTTCGGCTCGGATATTGTGATGCACAAGACGGACGACAGTCATTTTTTCATTTCCCGTGACATCAGTATGAGCCCGACCTTTTTCGGCTGGATTTTCCAGTTCGGCGCAAAGGCGAAGATACTCGGCCCTGACAGCCTGATTGAAGCTATGAAAAATCACATAGCCGAGGTATGCGCACAGATGGATGGTGAGCAATGACAGGCGAAAAGTCGGTAAAACGTATAAAAATCCCGGTATGGCTGATTTTTACACTGTCTGCTGTAGCTCTGTCGGTAGTGCTTAATCTGCTCGCACGGCTGTGCGGCGGCTTCGGCGAGCTTTATGCGCAGTATGTTTATCCCGTGTTTGTCTGCACAATAGGTTTTGTCAGCGGACTTTTCCCGTTTTCGGTCGGGGAGTGGCTGCTGTATATCCTTATCGGTGCGGTCATTTTCGGCACGGTGTATAATACGGTGCGGTTTGTCAGAGGTAAGGGACGGCGAAAGAAAATACTTATTCGGGTGTTGTCGTGGGTGCTTTGCGGCGCGTCGGCGATTTATCTGATATTCACGCTGTTCTGCGGGATAAACTATACCCGCACGGCGTTTTCGGAAAAGAGCGGACTTATCGTGGAAAAGTACACCGCACAGGATTTAGCCGATTTATGCGTGTACCTTGTGATAAACGCAAATGAGTGCGCCGAGCAGATAAACTGCGGCGAAAACGGACTTGTAAGCCTTGATAAAATCGATGTGAGAGGCGAGTGCGTAAACGCCATGCAGTCGCTCGGAGAAGAATATCCCGAGCTGTCCGGCTTTTACCCGCAGGCAAAGGCGGTCGCGTTTTCGGAGGGGATGTCGTATTGCAAAATACTCGGAATATATATTCCGTTTACTATTGAGGCAAACTATAATACAAACGCGCCCTATTTTTCAATCCCGTTTACGGTGTGCCATGAGCTGTCGCACCTAAAGGGCTTTATGCGTGAAGACGAGGCGGGCTTTATCGCATATCTTGCCTGCCGTGACAGCGATATACCCGAGCTGCGCTACAGCGCCTATACCGAGGCGCTTATATACGCGCTCAACGCGTTTTACCCCGTGGCGGGAGATGAGCTTTACGCCGAGCTTTTATCCTATATACACCCGCGGGTACGCGCCGAAATATCGGCGAACAGCAAATACTGGAGCAGATACGAAACCCCCGTGTCGGAGGTGTCCTCTGCGATAAATGACGGATACTTAAAGGTACAGGGGCAGTCTGACGGCAAAAAGTCCTACGGACGCTTTGTTGACCTTATGATATATGATTACAAACAGCAATCCGCAAAAGACTGAGAACAAAGAAGGAGGAGCGGAAGATGTCCGATAAAAAAGTATACAGAAAAGAACGGTTCACAGGCTGTATGGTAGGCGCGGCGCTCGGAGATGCGCTCGGCTATCAGGTAAAGACTATGAACCTTAGCCAGATAAAAAAAGAGTACGGAAAAAAGGGTATTGTTAAATTCAAACCCGAAAAAAATCAAAGCACCGTAAAGGTGTCGGACGAAACACAGCTTATGCTGTTTACCGCGCACGGCATACTCTGGGGTGACGAGGCGGGGGCGAAAAACGAAGCGGCAAACTACACAAGCTATGTGTTCTACGCTTATCAGCAGTGGCTTTATACCCAGCTCGGCGGCGTTTCGTCCGATGATTTGCAGTGGGTGCTGGACGATAATCAGACAGGTTACCCCTGCGAGCTGCTGGATATCCCCGAGCTCTCCAAAAAGCGCAGTCCGACCAAACAGCTTTTGCAGACCCTGTCCGGCATAACCGAGATGAACTACGGCAAGCTCAGACGCCCGATAAACAACAGCAAGCTGTTTGACTGCGTACCCCGCGTAATCCCTGCGGGACTGTATTTCTACAGCGACCCCGAAAGGGCGTTCAGAATGGGGTGCGAGTTTGCGGCGATAACCCACGGCGCGCCGACAGGTTATCTCGCGGCGGGCTGTCTTGCGGCGATTATCTCCTATATCTGCGCGGGAAACACAATAGAGCGCTCGGTGCTGAACGCAATGAAGCTCCTTAAAGATTATGACGATTTTGAGGATTGCTTTGCCGCGCTCGACAAGGCCATCTCGCTGCTTGACGAAACCACCTCGCCTATGACCGATGTTGCCGAGCTCGGAAACGGCAGCAGTGCAGAGTCTGCCCTCGCTATCGGCGTATACTGCGCCTGTGTTCATTATGATTTTAAGAGTGCGGTACAGCTCGCGGCAAATCAGGACGGAAACTCCGACACCTGTGCCGCGATAGCCGGTGCGCTCAAAGGCGCATATATGGGTTATTCCGCCCTGCCGTCCGGCTGGGTGAAAAAGCTTCAGTTTGCCGATGAGCTGAAATCCTACTCATCACAGCTTACAAAGGCCGCGCCGAAAAGCTTTCTTGTAAGAAGCTGAAAAAAATCCGTAATTTATCCGCAGCCACGAAAACGTGGCGCGTAAGAAAAGGAAGTAATACCATTTGGTTACCGATATGACAACGGGAAAGCCGTCGAGAGTACTGCTTAAATTTTCCCTGCCGATGCTCGCGAGCGTTGCCTTTCAGCAGCTGTATAATATTGTAGACAGCGTAATAGCAGGAAATTTTGTAAGTGACATGGCGCTCGGCGCTATCGGCGCGAGCTATCCCGTAACCATGATTTTTATAGCTATTGCAACCGGCGGCAGCGTAGGCGCGTCGGTTGTTGTTGCGCGCCTTTTCGGCGCAAAGGACTATACATATATGAAGACCGCGGTAAACACCGCGCTAATGTCGTTTTTATGCCTTTCGGCGGTGCTTACCGTGATAGGCTGCGTCTTCTGCACGCCTATTCTACAGCTATTAAGCACGCCGTCGGATATTTTCGCCGACAGCGACATATATCTTAGGGTCTATGTGCTTGGACTGACGTTTTTGTTTATTTACAACGCGTGCAACGGCATATTCACAGCGCTCGGCGACTCGCGCACGCCGCTTGTCTTTCTGATAGGCTCGTCGCTCGGAAATATCGCGCTTGATTTGCTGTTTGTAATAGTGTTCAATATGGGCGTCGCGGGTGTTGCGTGGGCGACCTTTGCGGCGCAGGGCGCGGCGTCGGTGCTTGCGGTGATAACCCTGCTTCGTAGGGTCGGCACTATTCAGTCGGACAAGCCGTCGCTTATGTCGGTTGACGCGCTGAAACAGATAAGCCGCATATCGATACCGTCCATTCTGCAAAGCAGCTTTGTATCTGTCGGAAACCTGTTTATACAGGGACTGGTAAACGGCTACGGCTCGGCGGTAATAGGCGGCTATGCCTCCGCGATAAAGCTGAATACCTTCAGCGTAACCTGCTTTACAACTCTGTCAAACAGCGTGTCGAATTTTGTGGCGCAGAATATGGGTGCTGGGAAACCCGACCGCATAAAAAAGGGTATAAAGGCAGGAATTGTCATGTGTCTTATCACGGCGGTTCCGTTTGCGGCGGTGTTTTTGATTTTCGGCGGTCAGCTTGTAAATCTATTCGCGGCTGAGGCAAGCGAGGAGATAATCCGCACGGGCAGAGTGTTTCTTACAATAGTGTCGCCGTTTTATTTCTTTATCTGCGTAAAAATCGTAATAGACGGCGGACTGCGCGGATGCGGGGTTATGAGGCCGTTTGTTATATCCACCTGTCTTGACCTTGTGCTGAGAGTGGTTTTTGCATTTATACTGTCACCGATTTTCGGCTCGGACGGTATATGGCTTTCCTGGCCGTTCGGCTGGATGCTTTCGCTCGGGGTGGATTTGCTGTTTTACAGATACTATATACACAAGGGCAGGGCACTTCAGATTTGAAAAAAATTTGCAGAAAGTGAATATTTTACTATATTTTACAAGTTATTTTTTTACTGGAAATTCATGTAATTAACTTGTAAACCTTTTCATTTCAATAAACGTTATCATATCTTTGGAGAATTTGCATAAATTTTTCGGCAAAAATTTGCCAATATCAATAAAAAGAGAAAATCGTTTCAAAATGTGATAATTAACCGAAATAAACCTTGCAAGATTGACCGCGATGTGATAAAATTAGGTCATAGGGTAATAAACTAAAAACAGTATCTATGATACGCTTAAAGGGGGGCGCGTTGTTGTGTACGAAAATATAATACACGGTCTTGCCGCGGTATCAAACAACGCTATCAGCGGTGCGGAAAAGGCACTTTCCGAAATGCCGGAATTCTGCGCGGCGGCAAAAAGCCTCGGAATAAGCCGCATTGTCCGTACGGTTGCAACGGATAAAAGTGAAAAAACTGCCGATATATACAATGACAGTACTATACCCGGAGTTTTTGAAAAGGCTTTTGCACGGATAGGCGGAGAGACCTCAATCGTATATACCTTTTTTGGGGTATGCGATTTTGATTTGCTGTCCGAAGACGAGGAAAACGCCTTTGAGCTTATCACCAATATGTTTTCTCTTTCCTACGGCTGTGCATATATGTTCAAGGAAGAAAACAACCGCCGCTTTATCGACCAGCAAAGCGGCATACCAAACAAAAAGGGATTCGTACATTTCTGCGAGGAGATTATCGCGGAGGGCAGGATTTCGGATTATGCCGCGATATGTGCAAATATAAAGGGCTGCAATCTGCTCAATAACATATTCGGCTATCAGTCCGCGTCATCTCTTATAGTGAAATATGCGGGTATGCTCAACAGCCGCATGGCAGAAGATGAGATATGCAGCCGCTTCGGCGGAGATAATTTCTTTTTGCTTGTCAAAAAGAACACACTTGACCGCCACCTGAAATTCTTTACCGATACTCCCGTCGAGTTTGACATGGGAGAAGAAAAAACAGTCAGCCGTGTTTCGCTTCGTGCGGGTATTGTCGAGCTTGATGATGATATTGATGATGTAAGTGATATTATCGCGCGGGCAGAGGGCTGTCTTGATGTCGCACGCAGAAAGAGCGACGGAGATTTTGTATTTTATGATAAAGACGCGGTGCGCCGCGAGCTTGAGCTTACCTTGCTTGAGTCCGAGATGCCGTCCGCTTTGCAGAACGACGAATTTGTCGTATATTATCAGCCTAAGGTTCAGATTGACAGCCGTATGCTTGTCGGTGCGGAGGCGCTGATACGCTGGAAAAAGAACGGCAAGCTGATACCTCCTATGGATTTTATCCCGATTGCCGAGCATACCGGATTTATCCGCAAGCTGGATATGTTCGTGCTGGAGCATACCTGTCGGCTCATTAAGCGCTGGCAGGACGAGGGCAAGCGGGTCGTACCGGTATCGGTAAACTTTTCTAAGGCTCATCTGCGCTTTCCGGGTCTTGCGGAAAAAATCATGCAGGTGATAGAGCAGTATGATATATCTCCCTCATATATCGAGGTAGAATTCACCGAGACGGCATACACCGATGATTTTAACGCGATAAAGCAGGCTATATCAGACCTGAAGCGGTGCGGAGTGATGGTGTCGATGGACGATTTCGGCACGGGTTATTCTTCGCTGTCTTTGCTTGAGGATCTTGATTTTGACGTGCTGAAGCTCGACAAGTCCCTGACAAGAATGGACAGGGGCGAGCGCGGCGTGGTTATCCTCGAAAACGTGCTCAACATGGCAAAGGAGCTCAGGATGATTCCTATCTGCGAGGGCGTTGAGGACGAGGAAAATGTCGAAAATCTGAGGAATATGGGATGTAATATCATTCAGGGATATTATTTTGACAGGCCGTTGCCGGAGGAGAAGTTTGAGGAAAGAATGATAAGTCCGATATATGTAAAGTAAAATATAATATTACGACGCGGGCATTTTTAGCCCGCGTTTTTTTATCGTCCATTTCTGTCCAAATGTGTTGGAAGTTTTCTCCTTTTCTGCTCTCCTGACTTTATAATGTAACTTTTGCGTAAAAGGGGGCGGATTTGTTGATATACAAGGGGCGCAGACTGCGCCACGAGCTTAAATTTCCTGCCACGGCGGCGCAGTGCGAGATACTGCGCGGGCGGTTCTCCGCAGTGATGAAGCACGATGATAACGGCGAAAACGGTAAATACCGCGTAACCAGTCTGTATCTTGACGATATTTATATGTCGGCGTACAATGACAAGCTGCTGGGCAATGATGTCAGGAAAAAGTACCGCATACGCACATACAATCTGACAAGGGATAAAATCCACTTTGAGTGCAAGTACAAGGATCGCGACATGGTGTCAAAGCGCGGAGAGTGGATAAGCTACGAGCAGTACCGCTCGATACTCCGCGGCGACTACAGCTTTACATGGGACGAAAAATACCGCGGCGGCGTGCTTGACGACGCGGGGATAAGCAACTCGGTGTGTATTTTAAAGCCGTCGGTTATAGTAGATTACAACCGTGAGGCGTTTATAAATCCCGAGGGAAATGTGCGCTTTACCATAGACAGCGGCTTTAAGGTCGGGGTGTTCTCGGACGATATGTTTTCGGATGAGGTGCGGTTTATGCCGGTCGGAGAGCCTGCGGCGGTGGTGGAGCTTAAATATGACGATTATTTGCCGTCTTATCTTTTTGACTTGGTGCAGGGCGTAAAGCTTGAGCAGGCTTCGGTATCAAAATTTCTGATATGCCGCGAAAAGCTCAGCTCGATGAATATGATAAAATAAACGAATGTGATAAATTAAGGCAACACCGCACAAAGACCGCCTTACGGCTTTGCGTACACCTTACTTGCATCTTTTCCGTCATATTGCACAGAAATTTCTTGACATACGCCAGTATGCCTGCGAAATTTCTATACAATCTGACGAAAAATCTGTCGGCGCAATCCGCACGCAATCTTTGTGCGGTATTGCCTTAAATCAAAAATAATTCAGGAGAAGAAATATGAATAATTTACTCAACATTATGGCGCAGGACACCGGTGACGACCTGCTGTCGCTTATAGGTCAGAGCTTTGATTTGTCGGTGCAGTTTGAAAATCTTTCGCTGCCGCGTATTCTGCTGGCTCTGCTTACCGCAACGGTGTGCGGACTTATTATCTACTGGGTGTACCGCCTGTTTTACCGCGGGGTTGTTTACAGTGACAACTTCAACATACTTGTATTGCTGATTACGGTAGTCACGGCATTTATCATAATGACAATCAGCGCGAACCTTGTGCTGTCGCTCGGTATGGTCGGTGCGCTGTCTATCGTGCGCTTCCGCTCGGCGATAAAGGATCCGCTTGATGTCGGATTTTTGTTCTGGGGTGTTGCCGCAGGTATAACCGCAGGTGCGGGACTTTACTTTGTCGCACTTATCGGTACGGTGTTTGTTGCCGCACTCTACATAGTTTTGACCATTGTTAAAAAAGAGCGCAGATGCTATCTTCTTGTAGTAAGATACGGTATCGGTGCGGAGAGCAACGTAAACGCGCTGCTCGGCGCTATCAGATACAAGCTAAAGAACAAGACCCAGATAGGCGATAAGGTAGAAGTGACTATCGAAATCAAGATAAAGGCGAACGACACCACCCAGCTTTCGAGATTTAAGGCGATAGAGGGCGTGGACAGCGTGACATTGCTTGAATACAACGGTGAATATATGAATTAAGTCTGTGAGGCTGACGCGCTAAGACATCCCTTTCACGCTGTCAAAAAGCTTTAATTAAAGCAAACTTTTAAAATGGGGTACTATCCCAACCTCCTTATGCGTAAGCAGAAGGCATGAGAGAAAACAAATAAAATCCCGCAAAGAAATGAAAAGGAAGCAAGGGCTTTCGCTTTCGCAAAGTGAAAATCGGTCGGAGTGGGGTTTAGGAAGAGCGTTTTGCGGTGCTGTGTGGCGCGGCGTCATGCCGCACTTAGGGCACCGCAGTTACGCATCCATGCGAAAGCCGAACTCTGTAGCAGTTGCCCTGCAACTGCGTAGTTTTTTTAGCTTTGCTAAAAAACAAACTCCCGCTGAGGTGTCTTCCTCGACCGTGCATCGAAGTTTATCAATTCGGATAGCGAAGCCGAGTAATCTATCATATATATATATATATATATAACAAAGTTATATAATAATTTAGTTTTTACAGTCTAAAGGGGTGTCTTAACACGACAGCCCCGTTTTATATTCTGAAACAAAAACGAGAAAACCTAAGCCATAAAATCAGAAAAACCGGATTTTTTACTAATTTTCACAAAATTTTTACTTTTCACGGTTGCATTTGCGCTTTGCGCGTGTTATAATATAAATATGTATAATTTTTGGAGAATTACGATATGAGTATTGCAGTTGCTATTGACGGCCCCGTAGGAGCGGGCAAAAGCTCCATTGCCAGAGAATGTGCCAAAAGACTTGGCTTTATATATGTTGACACAGGCGCGATGTACCGCAGTATAGGTCTTTTCTGCGAGCGCAACGGTGTTGATATGGACGACCCCGAGAGAGTCACCGCGGCGCTTCGTCACATCTCTCTTGACATAAAGATAAAAAAAGACACCCAGCACATATATCTCAACGGTTACGATGTATCGGAGGAGATAAGACTCCCATCAATCAGTATGGCGGCATCCAAGGTTTCCGCCGTACCCGCCGTAAGGGCGTTCCTGCTTGATTTTCAGCGCGGATTTGCCGAAAATCAGAATGTAATAATGGACGGCAGGGATATAGGTACGGTCGTTCTGCCAGACGCTAAGGTAAAGATTTTTCTTACTGCCGATGCCGAGGTAAGAGCAAGGCGGCGCTATGATGAGCTTGTCGCAAAGGGTAAAAAGGTCACCTACGAAGAGGTTCTGTCGGATTTAAACGAACGCGACAAAAACGACACAACCCGTGCGACCGCTCCGCTTAAAGCCGCGATTGACGCGATAATCACCGATACGACCGAACTCGATTTTAATAAATCCTGTGATTTGCTGGTAAAAATAATCAAGGAAAAGGCAGATATCTGATGGTTTACGAATTTTTCCGCAAATTTGTCTGGCTCGGTATGCACATAAAGCACCGTATAAAGGTTATCGGTGGTGACAACCGCCCGTATAAAAACGGTATTAAGGGCGGCTATATCATAGCCTGCAACCACCAGGAATACAGCGACCCCCCGCTTATCGCGGCGGTGAACAGGGCGAAGTTTTCATTCATGGCAAAATCCGAGCTTTTCGAGTCGAACAAGCTGTTTGCGTGGCTGATAAGACGCTGCGGCGCTTTCCCCGTAGTAAGGGGAGCGGGCGACAACTCGGCTATCGACCATGCGATAAGCGACCTTGAAAGCGGACGCGCATTTGTAATATTTCCCGAGGGCACGCGCTCAAAGGACGGAAATATCTCCCGCGCAAAGTCTGGTATAGCGGTAATTGCCGGAAAGGCAAACGCACCTGTCCTGCCGGTATGTATCAAGTACGGCAAAAAGGGCTTTCGCCGCAGAGCGTGGATATCAATCGGCAAGATAATACCCGCCGAGCAGGTCGCTATACAGACCGATGACAGAAACGAGCTGAGAAAAGTTTCCAATCTGATTATGGATAATATAAAGATGCTGATGGACGGCATGAGCGAGTACGGCGACCCGCTGCCGAGGCAGTATGTGCCTAAGGACGAAAATCCGGACAAGGCATCGGATTCTGCGGAAAACAACTAATTTTTAATGAATAGATTTACTATAGAAACAGCAAAATCGGCGGGCTTCTGCTTTGGCGTGCGGCGCGCTGTCGAGCTTGCGGAAAAAACCGCGGGCGAGCAGGGCGTGTGCTGTACCTTAGGGCCGCTGATACACAACGAGGTCGAGACCTCGCGCCTTGAAGGGCTCGGCGTTTACACGGTGAAAAGTCCGGACGAGGCAAAGGGTACGCTTATTATACGCTCTCACGGTGTGCCGCAGTCGGTCACAGATTATATAGAGAGTAAGGGCATACCGTATATCGACGCTACCTGCCCGTTTGTCGCTAAAATCCACAACATAGTAAGCGACGCGCGGGGCGCGGTGATAATCGCGGGGGATAAATCCCACCCCGAGGTAGAGGGAATAATCGGGCATTGCCGCCTTACCGATAAGGTGTTCGTTGTAAACAGCGAAGAGGAGCTGTACGAGGCGCTTGAAAGGGTAAAATCGTTTGGTGAAATTGCACTAAAAATGGTGGCTCAAACGACCTTTAATTCGGCAAAATGGCAATCTTATAAAAAAATTGCAAAAAAACACTATACAAATATCGAGATTTTTGATACAATATG
>CAMEKZ010000034.1 GCA_945921635.1 uncultured Clostridia bacterium | reverse complement strand
GGCATACTTCCAACGAAAATCCGACAGCATAGTCGAATAGGGCGTGCCGCCCCGGGCAATTCCGCCGCGCAATAATGTTTGATATATATGACACTTTCGTTGCGCGGCGGAGTTTAACGATAGTACAAATATAATTTTTTAATCAATTAAGAAAATAACCGCAGGAACATCAAAGCCGTGATACTCCTGCGGTATTTTTTATCTTTTTTCTACCATTTATCCCCGCCGTTTTGCCGTCATTCACAGACAACCAACATTTCCAAAGGCGGAATTTGGTGCGGCGCACCGCCGCAAAGGCGGAATTTGGTGCGGCGCACCGCCGCAAAGGCGGAATTTGGCGCGGCGCACCGCCGCTTACTTCTTCCTTATAACCGTACCCTGTCTTGTTTCCTCAACCACATATCCCATCGCGGTTATCTTATCTCTCAGCTCATCGGCAAGCGCGAAGTTCTTATCCTTTCTCGCCTGCTTTCTCTGCTCGGCAAGCTGTAAAACCTCCTCAGGGAGCTGCTCGGCTTCATCTTCGCTCTTGGCGCTGTTTTTCGCCGTTTCAATCAGCGACAGCGACAGCACCTTGTCAAAGTCCTCGATAAGCGCTAGCTTGGTCGCGTTTGTTGTATCGGCTTTAAGCACATCATACAGTGCGGTTATCGCAAGCGAGGTATTTATATCATTATCCATAGCCGCTGTAAAGCCCGCTTTCAGCTTCTCAAACGCCGCGGGGTCAACCTCGCCCTGCTCGCTGTTTATGATAGACGAAATCTTAGAAATCAGCTTTGCAAAAGCAACCGCCGCGTTGTCGAGGTTCTCATAGCTGAACACAAGCGACTTTCTGTAGTGCGACTGCAAGCAGAAAAATCTGTAAACAAGCGGGTTATATCCCTTTTCTTCAAGCAACGACACCGTGAGGAACTCGCCGCTTGACTTGCTCATCTTACCGCTGTTTGTATTCAAGTGCAGTACATGGAACCAGTAGTTGCACCACTTATGACCGATATAAGCCTCGCTCTGCGCTATCTCGTTTGTATGATGCGGGAACGCATTGTCAATACCGCCGCAGTGTATGTCAAGATACTCGCCGAGGTGCTTCATGCTTATGCAACTGCACTCGATGTGCCAGCCGGGGTAACCAACTCCCCACGGGCTGTCCCATTTAAGCTCCTGGTCGTCAAACTTCGACTTTGTAAACCACAGGACAAAGTCCGCTTTGTTGCGCTTGTTTTCGTCCTCCTCGACGCCCTCGCGCACGCCGACAGCCAAATCTTCTTCCTTAAAATCGTTGAAAACATAGTATTTTTCAAGCTTTGAGGTATCAAAGTAGATATTTCCGCCTGCCTCGTAGGCATAACCCCTTTCGATTAGTGCGGAGATAACCTTGATAAAGTCCGCAATACAGCCGGTCGCAGGCTCGACAACGTCCGGCCGCTTGATATTCAGCTTTTTGCAGTCCTCAAAAAAGGCGTCGGTATAAAACCTCGCTATCTCCATGACGGTCTTATGCTCGCGCTTTGCACCTTTGAGCATCTTGTCATCACCTGTATCACCGTCGCTTGTCAGATGTCCTACGTCGGTTATGTTCATTACGCGCTTTACATCATAACCCGCATAGCGCAGATACTTTTCCAGTACGTCCTCCATGATATAGCTGCGCAGGTTTCCGATATGCGCGTAGTGATACACGGTAGGGCCGCAGGTGTACATACTTACCTTTCCGGGGGTGTGAGGAATAAATTCTTCCTTCTTGTGGGATAATGTATTATACAGATACATTTTTATACCAGCCTTTCAATTTCAGTCTTTTTATCAGTTCTTTTTTATTAGCTCGTCAAGCAAAGCAACCTCGTCCTGCAGATGCTCAATTTTACCAAGCAGGCTGCAAAGCTGCTGTGATACCGGGTCGGGGATATGAATCTGGTCGAGGTCACAGCCGGACGCAACCCTCACGCCGTCGCGGCGGACAATTCTTGCGGGCACGCCGACTGCGGTACAGTTTGGCGGCACCTCGCTGAGCACTACGGCGTTAGCCGCTATTTTGGAGTTATCCCCTACCTTAAACGGGCCTAGCACTCTTGCACCCGCACCTACCATCACGTTGTTGCCTAAAGTAGGGTGGCGCTTGCCGGTGTCCTTGCCCGTGCCGCCGAGGGTGACATTCTGATATATCGTACAGTTGTCGCCGATTTCGGCAGTCTCACCGATAACTACGCCGCTTCCGTGGTCGATAAACAGCCCCTTTCCTATCGTAGCGCCCGGGTGTATCTCTATACCAGTCCTGCGAAGCGCCCGCTGTGAAATCCAGCGCGCTATGAAATAATGCTTTTTCAGATACCACTTATGGGCGCGGCGGTAGGCACGCACCGCTTTAAAGCTCGGGTAGAGGAAAAACACCTCCAGGTCGCTTTTTACCGCGGGGTCGCGCTCGCGCACCGACTGTATATCCGCTTTTATTCTATCAAACATAATCTGCTCCTTTAAAACAAAAACGCCCTCGCTCTGCTTTGCAGGCGAAGGCGACAAGGTCACGGTTCCACTTCGATTTATTACTTAAACTCCTTAACGCGGAAAACGTGCTCGGATACTCACAGACTGCCACAAATTGTAAAAGCCGTCTGTATTTTCCCCGAACAAACCCGGGATATACCCGTGCAGCCGCACTTCGCCGAAAAATTCTCTGCCGCCTTTCACCTGCCGCGGCTCTCTGTAAGATACTTTTAAGGGTACTCTTGCTACACTCGGTTTTTAAAATTATTTACTTAATATAATGTGAATACGCGTAATCCGCAATACCACCTTACTTAGTTTACCACATAAGCAGGGTCGTGTCAAGCACAATTATTGACAAAATCCGCTTAAAATGATAATATAATAACAGTATATGCGTTTTACGAAAATTGATTTACCCCGAAAGGAATCATTATGAAGCAACTGCCCAATTTAAAGCAAAGACGCGCAGAAGAACGACGCGAGCGCGAAAAGAAATACAACCGCACAATAACGAGAAACTGGATAATATGTGTAGGCTCTCTTGCCGTTATTATAATCGCGTATCTGTTTTTCAGATAACGGTATTTCTGCCCCACTCAATATAGCCGCGGATAGTCTTTTCTGCCTCGTTTACCTCTGCTAAAAGCTCGGACGCGGACACGCGCACCGCGCCGCCGCCGAGGATAATAAGCTGTTCAAGTCCGTCCGAGGTTGCGACCCTGACCCTGTGCTTTTTACCAAGCACACGGGTCGTTTTTTCTATATACATATCGGCGGTCTCTGCCTCTTTAGTATAAACTACGCTTATACCGCCGTGGCGCTCGACCTCTCCCCTGTTTCCTTTCACCTTATACGCGTCAAACACTGCGATAAGCTCACAGCGGCGCACGCCCTGGAAATTGCACAGTATGTTTATCAGCTCGTGTCTGGCAAGGTCAAGGCTTTGCTCGGCGAGCTTTTTCAGTCTGTCCCACGCGAAAATTATATTATAGCCGTCAACAAGCAGATATTCGGGGCCTGTCGGCATATCCGACTTGTACGGCTTTGCCTTGCTTTCGCTCTTATTTTCTGGGATATTTCTCATGGCGGCGTACTCTCTGCGGTCAATCTTTCCGTAGGTGCGCTCGAATATCTCCATAAGCTCCTTATCGCTTGCCGCTGCCGATTTATAGGAATTTTTCTGTACTGTGCCGTCTACAGCTTTATTATTGCCGCTTTCGCCTTCAATATCGCTTTCTGCGGATATATGGGCGTACTGCGGCACATCACTCCACTTTACGGTATAACCCGCTCCGTGCGAGCAGAATACCGAATCGGCGGTATTGTCAGTATCTGCTTCGGGGTTATAGCCGATTTCTTCAATCACCCGCTCCGCGTCGCGGCAAGGGCGATAACCGTCGGGAATACAAATCAGTCTGCCCTTTCCTTTTGTGTACGCCGTAACCTCAGACTGATAGCCGCGAAGCTGTGCGGCGGGTGCTTTCCCATTTATCACAAGCTCATTTTCTCCCGCGCTCTCGGGTGCGGAAAAATCCGCGTCCATGCGCTGTAAATCGGTCATAGCTCTGCCTATGCACTCCAAAGGGAGCGTGAGGGTAAAGCTGTACCATGGCTCTAACAGCACGCTTTTTGCCGACATAAGTCCCTGTCTTACCGCACGGTAGCTAGCCTGACGGAAGTCGCCGCCCTCGGTGTGCTTTAAATGCGCCCTGCCCGCTATGAGAGTGATTTTCATATCGGTTATCGGCGAGCCCGTAAGCACGCCGATATGCTTTTTCTCTGCAAGATGAGTGAGTATCAGCCGTTGCCAGTTCTTGTCGAGCTTGTCCTCGCGGCACTCGCTTGCAAATCTCAGTCCGCTGCCGCGCTCGCCCGGCTCTAAAAGCAGATGCACCTCGGCATAGTGTCTGAGCGGCTCGTAATGCCCGATGCCCGTTACAGGCTCTGCAATCGTTTCCTTATACGCAATACTGCCCTCGGAAAACTCTACATCAAAGCCAAATCGGTTCGCAATCACGCTTTTAAGCACTTCAAGCTGTATCTCGCCCATTAGCTGTAGATGTATTTCTCTGAGCTGCTCGTTCCACACAATCCTCAGCTGTGGGTCCTCTTCTTCAAGCCGCCTTAGTATTGCAAGTCCGTTATATACATCTATATTTTCCGGCAAAATCACGCGGTAGGTAAACAGCGGCTCAAGCATAGGGATAGGCGCGTCCGCCGCCATACCCAGTCCCATACCTGCGTAGGTCTTTGTAAGTCCTGTCACGGCGCAGACCGTGCCCGCTTCGACCTCGTCGGAGGTTTTAAACTTACTGCCGGAATATATTCTGATTGAGTTTATTTTTTCTCCGTTTATTACGGTTTTCACCCTAAGAGTACCGCCAGTCACCTTTATATGCGTAAGGCGGTTTGCGTGCTCGTCCTCGGTTATCTTGTACACCGTTGCCGAAAAATCGTCATCATACCGCGGCATGACAGTATAGGTTCGCAGCGCATTTAACAGCGTGTCAACCCCGTCAAGCCTTAATGCCGAGCCAAAAAAGCAGGGAAATATTTTCCGCTTTTGTATCGCTTTTTCCGCCGACTGCACCGAGATTTTTCCCTTGTCAATAAACTCCTGCATAAGCGTTTCATCACAGAGTGCCGCCGCCTCGCCAACCTCGCCGCCTAAATCTCCGGTTATCCCCGAAAAATCGACACAGCCGCCGTCAAGTCTGCGGTGAAGCTCCGCCATTATAAGCTGCTTTCCGTTATTCGGCAAATCGGTTTTGTTGACAAATATAAAGACAGGCACATGATAGCTTTTAAGCAAATGCCACAGGGTTTCGGTGTGGTTCTGCACGCCGTCCGACGCGCTGATTATCAGAACTGCATAGTCCATTATCTGTAGGGCGCGCTCCGCCTCGGCGGAAAAATCAACGTGCCCGGGCGTATCAAGCAGAGTTATCTCGGTATTGTCAAGGTGCATAACCGCCTGCTTTGAAAAAATTGTGATACCTCTGCTTCGTTCAAGGCTGTGCGTGTCGAGATAAGCATCGCCGTGGTCTACTCTGCCGAGCCTTCGTATATCGCCGCTTTTGTACAGCATGGCCTCGGACAAGGTGGTTTTTCCCGCGTCAACGTGCGCGAGCAGTCCTATTGCAAGTCTTTTCACGGCACAGCCTCCTTCCGATAAAAACTAATAGCGTGTTCATTTAAATTATGGACACGCTATATATTGTACTATATTTTGCGGGAAGTGTCAACAAAAGAACCCCCTCAGAGCCGTTACTGCCTTATGTATATCCCCTGCTCCTCGAGATAATCCTCCATATCCTGTTTCATATCCCATATTTTTTCTTCCTGTTCCTCTGTTTCTCTGAAATCCGTCTTGTCATTTATTTCCTCGGGAATATTTTTCTTTTCATCAATCATAAAAGCATCTCCTTTGCAAGCCCTGAAAATAAGCAAAACAACGGAGCGTATTTCAGCTCCGTTGCCTGTAATCAAAATTTACTTTGAAATAACTACGTTGAGACCCTCTGCGCTCTCTACCGTAAAGTGCTTGTCGGTAGCTGTATGAGTAACCGTGATAGTATCACCGTTACGCTCTGCCATAACAGTAAGCTCAAGATTTGCTTCCTTGTCGTAAATCTTGCACTGAGTGTTCTTTCCGTCCTCAAGCTGATAAATAACCAGCTTTGCCCCCTCTACATAATCGTATGCGAAATTACGCTCAAAATTACCGTAAACGATGATTGAGTTGGGCTTTGCATACATACCCATTGAGAAGTAGTCGTACTTCTTGTCGTACCAGCTGCCGCCCTCAAGCACCTCGCCGGTCTGTATATCTGTCCACTTGCCACGGGGCAGATAGAACTGTGCCGTACCCTCCTCGTTGAATACGGGAGCTATGAGCAGGTTGTCACCAAACATATACTGTCTGTCAAGAGGCAAGCAAGCAGGGTCATCACTGTATTCCATTACCATTGCACGCATCATAGGTACGCCCTTTTCGTGAGCCTTTACCGCGTTAGCGAACAGATAAGGCATCAGGCGGCCTTTGAGCTTTGTGAAGTGTCTGAGTACATCGCACGCCTCCTCGTCAAAGTTCCACGGTACTCTGTAGGAGCTGTTTCCGTGCAGTCTGGAGTGCGAGGACATAAGGCCGAACGCCGCCCATCTCTTATAGAGGTCGGGAGAGCCTGTCGCCTCAAAGCCGGAAATATCGTGGCTGAAGAAGCCGAAACCGGAAAGGCAAAGTGAAAGACCGCCGCGAAGCGTCTCCGCCATAGACTCGTACTGGCTGAAGCAGTCGCCGCCCCAGTGTACGGGGAACTGCTGACCGCCGACCGTTGCCGAGCGGGCAAACAAACAAGCCTTGTTCTTGCCGTAGTATTCTTCAAGTACCTCAAATACACACTTGTTGTAGAGGTAAGTATAATAATTGTGCATCTTTACGGGGTCGGAGCCGTCGAAGTAAACAACATCGGTAGGTATTCTCTCGCCAAAGTCGGTCTTGAACGCGTCAACGCCCATATCGCAGAGCACTCTGAGCTTGCTCTTGTACCACTTGCAGGCGTCGGGGTTTGTAAAGTCAACTATTGCCATGCCGGGCTGCCACATATCGCACTGGAACACGCTGCCGTCCTTGTTCTTGATAAAGTAGCCGTTGTTCATACCCTCGTCAAAGAGTGAGGACTGCTGTGCGATGTAGGGGTTTATCCATACGCAGATTTCGATTTTCTTTTCTTTAAGTCTTGCCAGCATCGCCTTGGGGTCGGGGAACATTCTGTTGTCCCATGTAAAGTCGCACCAGTTGAACTCCTTCATCCAGAAGCAGTCAAAGTGGAACACCTCAAGCGGAATATCGCGTCTTGCCATCTCGTCGATAAAGAACGAGCAGGTCTCCTCGTCATAGTTTGTGGTAAACGAGGTCGTGAGCCACAGACCGAAGGTGTACGCGGGAGGAAGCGAGGGCTTGCCGGTAAGGGTTGTGTATACACCGAGTACGTCAGCGATAGTGTTACCGCCCATGACGAAGTATTCAAGGCGCTCGCCCTGTACCGAGAAGGCTACCTTTGATACAGTTTCGCTTGCTACCTCAAAGGTTACATTTTCGGGGTGGTTTACAAATACGCCGTAGTTTCTTGAAGAAACATAGAACGGGATAGATTTATAGGTCTGCTCTGAGCAGGTGCCGCCGTCGTTGTTCCACACCTCAACTGTCTGTCCGTTTTTAACAAAGGTTGAGAACTTTTCGCCGAAGCCGTAAATATTCTCGCCTACCGAGATATTGAGCATCTCTCTTATTCTTGTGGGGCACTCGGTAGATGAGTGAGCGTAAAAACGCTCAGCGGACATACCCTGCTTGCGGTATTCGTTGAGCCACTGCTGCTCCTCGATATACGAGGTAGTTCTCCAGCCCTCTTTGGTGAGCAGCTTGTCTTCGTAAAAATACTTTACATCCCATGCGCCGCCTGCCTTGCCTATTCTGACAGAGGTCTTGTTTGAGATAAGCTCCCAGTATTCTTCCTTTTCGTTTATAACAGGCTTGAAATTGTTATCCTCGTAAAGAGTGAATGCAGGGCCTTTTTTAAGTGCGCCCTTGTAGTGCTCGATAGTAACCTTGATTGAATCTGCGAGCGTAGATGTAAAGGTGATTTCAAGAACAGGACCGCCGAGAGTCATTCCTCGGTTTCCGATCCATTGATTTGTAGCATAGACCGTGATAGAGTTTTCTGATGCCTTTACTTCGTAAATCTGTGTGGCATAGTTTACATCATAGCCCTGCTTGTTCATCCAAAATCCGTCTGAAAACTTCATAAATTCCTCCTGAGAATGTATTACCGCACCGCATAGCGAGCGCGGGTGTATTTCTTCGGGCGCACGCCCGTTTGTTACAGAACGTTTTACCGCTAATAAAGCGTGTAATCGTTTTCTGTAAATCATTCTAACATATAACTTTGCAAAAATCAAGGGGTTTTCAAAATTTTTTTCTGATTGTTATAATTTTTACATAGGTAGTATTTTTTTGACTTTTCAAAGACAAAGCGATATACAAAAATCACCGCAGGCCGGTAACAGCTTGCGGTGATTGTGTAGTTGCTGAAATTATCCCTCAATCATATTTTTTACAGTATTGAAGCTTGCCTCGGCTATTACAAATCCGCCGCCGCTGTCCTCTCCGTAAGGGATATAATAATCACACGGCTCATCTACGTTTGCAAATGTATAAAGCAGAGCCTGCTTTTTGCCGAGATAATCCTCCTCGGTGATATTGCAGCGGGTAAAGTTGATAATATAATCTGCATAGCCTTTAAGCGTAGTTTCCGACACATGGCTGAAATTCTGATTGATAAACGCGCAGAATGCGGTGGCTTGAACCTTGCAGGTATACTGCACATCGTCCTCGCCGAAATCGGGGAATGTGATGTAGGTATAGAACTGATTTCCCGAAAAGCTGTGAGTGCCGCCCTCTACGATAGTCAACGTATTGTCCTCTTTATTTTCGTATTTAAGCTCCTTAGGTATAGACAGCGTAGTGTTTCCGACGGAGTTTAAAAACTCGGTGAGCGTAGACTCGGTAAATCTTACATATTTTTCAATCGTGACACCGGTTGCCGCCGAGAGCGACTGCATAACTGCTGTTTCCTGACCGCCCTGATACGCTTCTTTTAAGGTTGAGCCGTTTATGTAGTTATTTGCGAGGTACGGCATAAGTATTATCGAATTTGTGTCGCCGCGGTAGGTCACCGTCATATAATAGTCTGGGGCGCTGTCAAGGTTTTTTGAAAGACACGCAAGCACGGTAAAGTTGTAGCTTGAATTAGGCTTGAACACCGTGCCCGTGTACTCGGGTACGCTTGTATCATTGCCCTTTTGCGACTCGTAAAACGAACTCAGCAGTGCGGTAGATGCAATATATACGATAACTCCCGTTACCACAAAGGTAATCAGATATATATACCAGTTGCTCCTTCTTTTAATCAATCGTAACATTCCTTTCTTGATTGGCCGGACAATAAACGGTAAAAATCGACCGTTATTTTGTAAAATCACTTGAAATTCGGTATGAAAAATAGTACAATAATAATTGTATCACAATTCGATTAAAAATACAAGGATTTTTTGACCGACATTTTTGTTACCGGCGGCGTACTCACTTTACACGCCGCATAAATATGAATTACCGATAACAAAACCTATATAGTAAGCCTGAAAGGAACTGTCATAATGTGTAAATTTTTAAAACGCGCCTGGGCGGAAATCGACCTTGACGCACTCGAACATAATTACAATTGTATAAAGGAGCTTGCACGCGGAAAAGAAATTCTCGCCGTGGTAAAGGCAAACGCCTACGGTCATGACGACAAGGCAATCTGCCGAAAGCTTCAGGAGCTTGGCGTAAAATACTACGGAGTGTCAAACCTCTGGGAGGGCGAAAAGCTAAGGCAGCACGGCATAACCGGCACGATTCTGGCCTTCGGCTATACCGATGAGGACTATTTTGACGAGCTTCTGGAGTACGATATTACCCAGACGGTCGGAAATGTCGGCTACGCAGAGGATCTCAGCCGCTACGCCGTATCAAAGGGCGTAAGACTGCCGGTACATATCAAGATAAATACCGGCATGACAAGGGTCGGCATAGATACCGAGGAGGAGCTTGAAAAAATCCTCGCTCTGCCCGGCCTTGACTGCAAGGCAGCATATACCCATTTTTCGGTTGCAGACAGTCTTGACGAGGACGATATTAGCTACACAGACGCACAGCAGGAAAAGCTGCTGAAGCTTGCAAAGGGCAAGGGACTGCTCCTCCACTCGCAAAACAGCGGCGGCATAGCCTATCACTCCGAATTTGAGGGCGATATAGTCCGCGCAGGCGTTATCCTGTATGGCAACCACCCAAACTTCCCGCTTGAAGTGCCGTTTGACATGAAGCCGGTTATGACGGTAAAATCCGTGGTGACACAGCTTAAAACGATACCTGCCGGTACGCAGATAAGCTACGGCAGAACCTATACCGCACCGCAAGAGATGAAAATAGCAGTAATTTCCATTGGCTACGCCGACGGATATTTCCGCGGCTTTTCTTCAAAAGGAAAAATGCTGATAAACGGTGTGCTCTGCCCCGTTGTCGGCAGAGTCTGCATGGATCAGGTCATTGTCGATGTAACGGCTGTGCCGGATATAAAGCCGAATGACACGGTCTATGTCTACTCAGACAAGTGCGAGGAAACCGGCATCGACTACAACGCTGCTCGGCACAATCGGCTATGAGCTTACCTGCGCCGTAGCTCTCAGAATACCGCGCGTGATTATCTCGGGCGGAGAGGTCAAGGGTGTAGTGAGATACGGTCTTATATAATCACAGGCAAAATACCAAACACCGCAAATCGGTTTTTTCCGGTTTGCGGCGTTTTATTATTTAGTTTTCGCGCAAAAATCAAGCGCAGATAAGGTTGTTTCCGTCGTAGTCAATAGTCAGCGTTGTACCCGGTGCGATGTCGTCTGCGATGATTTTTCTTGCGATAAGGGTCTCGACCTTTCTCTGCAAGAATCTCTTCAGCGGACGTGCGCCGTAGTTCGGGTCAAAGCCGCTGTCAACAACATACTGCTTTGCGCTGTCGGTGATAGCAAAGCCGATTTCTTTATCGGCAAGCCTCTTTTTGAGGTCTGACAGCATAAGGTCAACTATGCTGAATATCTCCTCTTTTCTCAGCGGCTTGTAGAATACGATTTCGTCCAGACGGTTTAAAAACTCGGGGCGGAACTGCGTCTTTAACAGCTTGTCTACTTCTGCCTTTGCCTCTTCAGTGATTTCGCCCTGCTCGTTTATACCGTCAAGGATATACGGCGAGCCGAGGTTTGAGGTCATTATGATTATGGTGTTCTTAAAGTCAACGGTGCGACCCTGCGAGTCGGTTATTCTGCCGTCGTCAAGCACCTGGAGCAGTATATTGAACACATCGGGGTGTGCCTTTTCCACCTCATCGAGCAGTACGACAGAGTAAGGCTTTCTCCTTACCGCCTCGGTAAGCTGACCGCCCTCCTCATAGCCGACATATCCCGGAGGCGCTCCTATAAGACGGCTCACGCTGAATTTCTCCATATACTCCGACATATCAATACGCACTATGTTGTGCTCGTCGTCAAAAAGCGCTTCGGCAAGCGCCTTTGCAAGCTCGGTCTTGCCTACGCCGGTAGGGCCTAAGAACAGGAATGAGCCAATCGGCTGGTTGGGATTTGCGATACCGGCTCTTGAACGCAGTATAGCCTCGCTCACCTTTTCTACCGCCTCGTCCTGACCGATTACACGCTTGTGGAGTATTTCCTCCATACCGAGCAGCTTTTCGCGCTCGCCCTCCATAAGCTTTGCTACGGGGATACCCGTCCAGCGGCAGATAATCTTTGCTATCTCCTCTTCTGTTACCTTGTCACGCAGCAAGGTGTCTGCCTTTGACTCCTCGGCGAGCTTTTCCTCTGCCTCTAAGTCCTTTTGCAGCTGCGGCAGCTTGCCGTATTTCAGCTCGGCTGCCTTGTTCAGGTCATAGCTGCGCTCTGCCTGCTCGATAAGGCTATTTGTCTGCTCTATCTCCTCACGGAGTTTCTGAACTTTAGATATAGCGGACTTTTCATTCTCCCACTTTGCCTTCATCTCGTTAAACTGCGAGCGCATCTCGGCAAGCTCCTGCTGTACCTGTGCGAGGTGCTCGGCGGATATACGGTCGCTTTCCTTTTTGAGTGCCGCCTCCTCAATCTCGTGCTGCATGATTTTTCTCTGTATATCGTCAAGCTCGGACGGCATCGACTCCATCTCGGTCTTTATCAGCGCGCACGCCTCGTCCACAAGGTCTATCGCCTTATCAGGCAGAAATCTGTCTGAAATATAACGGTTTGACAGCGTAGCCGCCGCGATAAGAGCGGAGTCGTGAATTTTTACGCCGTGGAAAACCTCATACCGTTCTTTAAGTCCGCGTAATATTGATATGGTATCTTCTACCGTAGGCTCGTTTACCGTGACGGGCTGAAAACGTCTTTCAAGTGCCGCATCCTTTTCGATGTACTGTCTGTACTCGTTCAGCGTGGTAGCACCGATACAATGCAGCTCACCGCGCGCAAGGAGCGGCTTTAACAGATTTCCTGCATCCATAGCGCCGTCGGTCTTGCCCGCGCCGACTATGGTGAGAAGCTCGTCTATGAACAGAATTATCTGACCCTCTGACTTTTTGATTGTCTGGAGTACGGCTTTAAGACGCTCCTCAAACTCGCCGCGGTACTTTGCGCCCGCTACCAGCGCGCCCATATCCAATGAGAAAATCTGTCGGTTTTTGAGGTTTTCGGGGACGTCACCGCGCACAATTCTGAGTGCAAGACCCTCGGCGATTGCGGTCTTGCCGACGCCCGGCTCACCGATAAGCACAGGGTTGTTCTTGGTTTTACGAGAGAGTATGCGGATTACGTTTCGTATCTCCATATCTCTGCCTATTACGGGGTCGAGCTTGTTGTGGCGGGCAAGCTCAGTCAGATCCTGACCGTACTTTTTAAGCACGTCATAGGTTTCCTCGGGGTTTTGTCCGGTCACCCTGACGCTTCCTCTCACCTGCTCGAGCGCCTGTAAAAACGCCTTTTCGGTGATACCGTAGGTCGATAAAATCTCCTTTAGCTGCGAGCTTGGCTTTTCGAGCAGTCCGATAAACAGATGCTCTACCGAGATGTACTCGTCCTTCATCTGCTTTGCCTTTTCCTCCGCCGCGGTAAACGCCTTGTCAACATCGGGAGATACATATACCTTGTCCGGCTCGCGTCCCGAGCCGGTAACTTTCGGAAGTACCGCAACACTCCGCTCGGCCTGTGAAGTAAACGCGTCAATGTCCACTCCCATTTTTTTTAGCAGCTGAGGGATAAGTCCGTCCTCGGCTTCGGTCAGCGCCAGAAGCAGGTGCTGCTGCTCGATATTCATATTCTGATA
The DNA here is from genome assembly GCA_945921635.1 of uncultured Clostridia bacterium. Lineage (GTDB taxonomy): Bacteria > Bacillota > Clostridia > Oscillospirales > Ruminococcaceae > Ruminiclostridium_E. The sequence continues at coordinate 2,770 of CAMEKZ010000034.1, read as the reverse complement.
CGAAACAGCTATACTCTGAGCCTGCTGTATGGCTTCAAGTGATTTCTGAGTAAGATTGTTTGTATTAAGCATATCTGTCAGTCCTTTCTTTGCACTGTAACATTATTATCTATATCAAAGCAGTATGTCTGCTGTTTTCAGCCTGTCGCTGTACGCCTTATCTATGAGCGTTACCGCCTTTTCGGGGGTGTCTGCGTACTCAAAATAAAGCTTTATCATCTTATCCATAGAGCTTACATAATCGGCTATCGCTCCCGCAGTCTCCTCGGCTGTTATCTCCTCGCCGCGCTGTCGCTTTATCGGCATATTGAGCATCCGTATCAGCTTATCGTTGGATATTTCTGCCACGACATCAAGCACACCTGAGAGATAGCGGCTCTCTATTTTTGTAAAATATACCAGAAACCTGTTCATCTCGTCGCTTAGCGCAACATTCTGCGTGCGGAAATTAACCTTTAATCTGCCGAGGTACTTGCCCTCGCGCAAAAGCTCTACCGAATATCTGATAGTCGGCTTGTACTTGTACGGGAGCGGGCTTCGTATAAGCATACCGCCGTCACCCGCCGCCGCCTGAAGCCTGAATACCTCGTCATCGAAAAAACGGCTTATGCTGTCCATTATGCTTCGCATACGGGTCTCGGGGGTCTGCACCGACAGCCGCTCGGCAAGAATCCTGTCAATAAGCGCGGAACGGCTTGTGCCCATTTTATAGGCGAGTGCGTCCACCGCGCGTACTATATCGTCACTCAGCACCAGGCTGTATACACTTTTTCCCATTTTCATATCTTCCTTTAGCTTTTTTAGGTTGCCTTTATTGTAACACACTTTTAATAACTTGTCAATACTTTTATATAAATTTTTTAACGAGTTATGAATTTTTCTTTCCGACTTGACCTGATAAGGATAATAATATATAATAAATCTGTATTTACGGAGGACAAAATGGAATACTTTTACAATTTACTTTTTTACTTTATGATATATTCTTTTGCCGGCTGGTGCGGCGAGGTAATCTTTGCCACGATACGCCACGGCAAATTCGTAAACCGCGGTATGCTCAAAGGTGCGTACTGTCCGATATACGGTTTCGGACTTATTATAGTAATAGTGTGCCTGTCGCCGCTTAAAGATACCTGGTTTTCCCTGTTTATTTTCTCGGCTCTGCTTACCTCGGCGCTGGAGCTTGTCACCGGCTTTGTGCTTGACAAGCTGTTCAACCGCAAGTGGTGGGACTACAGCAACAGGCGGTTTAACCTTGGCGGATATATCTGCCCGCTGTTTTCGGTGCTGTGGGGCGCGGCGTGCGTTGCGATAATAAAGTTTATCAACCCGCTTGTAGAAATGCTTGTCGGCTTTATCTACAAGCCGGTAGGCATAGTGATATTGTTCCTGTTTTACTCGGTCATTATAACCGACGTGATACTGACAATCCCCGAAATCGCAAAACTGAAAAAGGATATCAAGCTTATCGAGATACTGGAAAAGCAGATAACCGCAGGCTCTGACGCTATCGGTTCAAATATATCAGAAAAAACCGCCGCGGCGGTCGAGTTTTCTCAGGAACGCCGTGCCGAAGCTGAAAAAAGCATGAGTGAGCTGAGGGACAAAATGGCGGCTGCGGCAAGCAGTATAAAGGAAAGGACAGAACAGGAGCAAGCCAAGCTCAAAGAACAGCTTTCTGAGCTTAAAGCGAGAAATAAGCGTATAATGAACAACTTCGCCGAACTGAAAGGCAAAAAGCTGAGACAAAGAATAAAAAAGAAGATAGAAATAAAATAGAAAATATGCAAAAAGACTGTTGCTTCAATAAAACAACAGTCCTTTTCATTATATCTACTTTATATCTACTTTTATTCCGCTTCAGATGTATTAATATCTCCGCCGGACATAAGCTCTTCGAGCGTGTATTTTCCCTCAGCTGCGGAGATAATCGCATCAAGCACCTTCGGGAATTTCCATTCAAGCGTGCGCCTGTCAAGCAAACCGAAAAGCTCTCCGCTGCCGTAAAACGCGCCGTTATCCCACCATACACACGGTACGCCGAGATTCTTCATCTTGGTTACATAATACTTGCCCCACTCGGCTCTGTATTCTTCATTATCGCGGCTTCGTGCTCCGAACTCGCCGATAATCACCGCCTGACCCTTGTCAAGGAAAAGCTTTTTTATCGTATCCGCCATAGTGTCTATTTCAGAGGTGCAGACCGATTTGCTTGCAAGCCACTTCTGACCGCTGTTATCGGCAAGAGCAAAGCCGTAGGGAAGATATGCGTGCACCGATACTATTATTTTATCATCGTTTTCGGGGATTTTAAGCTGAGCTAAAGCTACTTCAGATGATGACGCCGCATACGCGGGTATCATAAGGTGTCGCATAGCGTTGTTTCCACCGAGTGAGCGGATAGTCTCGACAAAGTCCGCGTCAAGCTTGTTTACTATCTCGCGGGTAGCCTCGCTGCCGCCAGACCATTCCTCCGATGAGCCTATGACACGAGGTTCGTTCAGTCCCTCAAATATGAGATGCTCGTCATAGCCCGCAAAGCGTGTGCCTATCTGAGTCCATATCTTTTTCAGCCTGTCGCTTGCCGCCTCATAGTTTTCCTCAGTAGGATTGTGCCATGTCTCGTGGTGTATATTCAGGATAACGAACATACCGTTGTCGATACCGTAATCGACAACCTCCTGCACGCGGTTCATCCATTCTTCGCTTATTGTGTAGTCGGGCGCGTCACCGGTGCTCCAGTCCCATGTTACCGGCACTCTCACTATGT
>CAMEKZ010000033.1 GCA_945921635.1 uncultured Clostridia bacterium | reverse complement strand
CGGTGAAAAAGGAACTCGGACTTACGGTGTCGGTCGGCGTTTCGTTCAACAAGGTTTTCGCAAAGCTCGGAAGCGACATGAAAAAGCCGGACGCCGTGACCGTGATACATGAGGACGGCTTTAAGGACGAGATATGGGATTTGCCCGCTGGGGATATGCTCGGCGTAGGGCCTCGCACCGCCGACCTGCTCGCAAAATACTCGGTAAACACCATCGGCGAGCTTGCAAAGTCCCGCCCCGAGTGGATAAGTCATCTGCTCGGAAAAAACGGGCTTGCCGCGTGGCGGTATGCAAACGGACACGACTGCTCGCCGGTTTTGCAAAAGGATTTTGTAATTCCCGCGAAAAGCGTCGGGCACGGCATAACCACCGCTTCCGATATAGCGAATAACGAGCAGGCGTTCGCGGTGCTTTTAGAGCTTGCACAGGACATAGGTCGCAGGCTCAGAGTGCAGAAAAAGTGCGCGTCAGGCGTAGCCGTAGCGGTACGGAACAATCAGCTGGATGTAAAGCAATGGCAAGCGCCGCTGCCTATCCCCACCCAGTCCCCCACTATCATAGCAAGCGGCGCGTACGCGCTTTTTTCCTCGCACTATTCGTGGGATTATCCTATCCGCGCACTGACAATCACCGCAATAAATCTTACAGAGCAGGACGAGCCGCGCCAGACCGACTTTTTCAGCGATGCTGTGCGGCTTGACAAGCTGGAGAGGGCGGACGGCTGTATAGAAAAAATCCGCCGCCGTTTCGGCGACGGAATTATCAAAAACGCGGTGCTTATGCAGAATCTCGGACTGCCTAAAGGAAACTATGAAACAATGCTGCCTAAGGGCGCGGCGGTGAGGTGAATTTTATTTTCGGTAAGGGAAAGTGCGGGGATAAGGAATTTTTCGAGAGAAAGTATTACCGTAAATTCTCAAAGTAAACTCCACTGTGGAATTTACTTTGAGAATATACTTTAAACGAAAACGCTCAAATAAAATTTCCCCCGCACTTGCAAAACCGCCGTAAATATGGTAAAATATATTATATCTGAACCTACAGCGGCGGCGCTGTTTTTCTTTTTTTGTAAAAGCCGGCCGAAACCATAAATATAAAAGTCAAAGGAAAATACCGATGAGTAAAAAAAATTATGACGACAACAGCTTAAAACAGCTTAAAGGCCCCGACCAAGTGCGCCTTCGCCCGGGCGTAATATTCGGCTCGGACGGACTGGACGGCTGCTGTCACTCCGTGTTTGAGATTTTGTCAAACTCGATAGACGAGGCGCGCGAGGGCTTTGGCAACAGCATAATCGTCACCCGCTTTTTGGATAAAAGCATTGAGATTCAGGACTTCGGACGCGGCATACCGATAGATTATAACAAAAACGAGGAAAAGTACAACTGGGAGCTTGCGTTCTGCACGCTGTACGCAGGCGGCAAGTACGACAACAACAGCGGCGAGAGCTATTCCTATTCGCTGGGTCTTAACGGTCTGGGTCTTTGCTCGACGCAGTTCTCCTCCGAGTATATGGAGGTAGAGAGCAACAACGGCACATGGATATACAACCTGCGCTTTGAAAAGGGCTACAACGTAGAAAAAGAAGAGCGCGGCTTCCGTAGAAGACAGTCAGACGGCAAGACGGGTACTAAAATAAAGTGGAAGCCCGACCTTGACGTATTTACCGATATAGATGTCAGCTTTGAATATTTCGACGATGTTCTGCGCCGTCAAGCGGTAGTAAATGACGGACTTACCTTTGTATTGAGAAATGAGGTAATGGACGAGGAGAGCGGCGAGACCCGTTTTGAGGAGACCACCTACTGCTACGAAAACGGTATCAGCGACTACCTCGGCGAGATTATCGGCGACAGCGCCTTTACCACCCCGCAGGTGTGGACGGCGCAAAGAAGCGGTAAGGACCGTGAGGACAAGCCGGAATATAAAGTAAAGATGAAGGTCGCCTTTGCATTTTCAAACAAGGCACAGCTTATACAGCACTATCACAACTCCAGCTGGCTCGAGCACGGCGGAAGTCCCGACAAGGCTATGCAGGCCGCCTTTACCGCGCAGATAGACGGCTGGCTCAAAGCGAACAGCAAGTACAACAAAAACGAGGGCAAGATAAAATTCTCGGATATAGCGGACTGTCTTGTGTTTATTTCCTCCAACTTCTCCACCCAGACAAGCTACGAAAACCAGACCAAAAAATCAATCACCAACAAGTTTATACAAGAAGCCATGACCGACTGGCTGAAGCACTCGCTTGAAGTGTATTTTCTCGAAAATCCCGACGAGGCGGTAAAAATCTGCGAGCAGGTAATGATAAACAAGCGCGCAAGAGAAAACGCCGCAAAGGCGAGAGATACGATTAAAAAGCAGCTTTCGGGCAAGATTGACCTTGCAAACCGTATACCGAAGTTTGTAGACTGCCGAAGTAAGGACACCTCCCGCCGCGAGCTTTATATAGTGGAGGGCGACTCGGCTCTCGGTGCCGTAAAGCAGGCGCGTGACGCGGACTATCAGGCGGTCATGCCGGTGCGCGGCAAGACGCTGAACTGCCTTAAAGCAAGCTACGACAAGATTTTCAAGAGCGAAATCATCACAAATCTGATGAAGATACTCGGCTGCGGAGTAGAGGTAAAGTCAAAGGCAAACAAGGACTTATCCACCTTTGACTTAAACAACCTGCGCTGGGAAAAAATAATAATCTGCACAGATGCCGACTATGACGGCTATCAGATACGCACGCTGATTCTCACGATGCTGTACAGGCTTGTCCCGACCGTTATCGAAAAGGGCTATGTGTATATAGCAGAATCACCGCTGTATGAGATAAACTGCAAGGATATGACCTATTTTGCCTACACCGAGCAGGAAAAACAGCGCATTTTAAGCTCCTTCGGCGATAAAAAGTACACCATTCAGCGCTCAAAGGGTCTCGGTGAAAATGAGCCGGAGATGATGTCGCTCACCACTATGAACCCCGAAACCCGCCGGCTTGTAAAGGTCTGCCCCACCGACGCGGAAAAGACGCAGGATATTTTCGAGCTTCTGCTCGGTGATAATCTGGAGGGCAGAAAGGACTATATCCGCGACTGCGGCTACAAGTACCTTGACGATATAGATGTTTCGTAATATGCGAAATTTGCGAAAAGGACGGAATATAATATGCAGATAAACAGAACAGAAGTTATCTCGATGATAGTCACCGAGATGCTTGAAAATACCGACAGCGACACCCGCCGCGCGGGATATATTCATCTTTACGGGGTTGCACAGGCAGCGGCAGCCATAGCGCAAAAGCGCGGGCTTAATGCCGAGCTTTCACAGATAGCGGGACTTCTCCATGACTATTACGCCTACAAGACGGGCGACAGAGAAAACCACGCCGTAAAGGGTGGTGACATGATTTTGCCGATACTCGCAAAGACCGAGCTTTTTACTATCTGCGAGATGGGCACTATTTCAAAGGCGGTTGCCGCTCACAGCGACAAGGACAAGGTCGGCGACCCCTATGAGGAGGTATTAAAAGACGCGGATGTGATACAGCACATACTGTCAAACGTAACCCTGCCCATAAAGGATAGCTATAAGGCACGCTATGAAAAACTGAAAGAAGAATTTCTGAAATAACGCCCTGACGGCTGAAAGGTCTGGATAAATTGAAAAAGGAAAAGAACGAGAAAAAGCCCGCTCCCCGCAAGCAAAACGCATATATTGAGGGCGCGGGAATTGTAGAAAGTCAGCTTATCACCGACACTCTGGTAGAAAACTATATGCCTTACGCGATGAGCGTTATCGTGTCGCGTGCGCTCCCCGAGATAGACGGCTTTAAGCCGTCGCACAGAAAGCTGCTTTATACGATGTATAAAATGGGGCTTATAAACGGCGCGCGCACAAAGTCCGCAAACATCGTCGGACAGACCATGAAGCTGAACCCCCACGGCGATATGGCAATATACGAAACGATGGTAAGACTTGCCCGCGGAAACGAGTCGCTGCTCCACCCATACGTTGACAGCAAGGGCAACTTCGGCAAGGCGTACTCGCGCGATATGTCGTTTGCCGCGTCACGTTATACCGAGGCAAAGCTCGACCCTATCTGCAACGAGATTTTCGCGGATATAGAAAAGGACACGGTTGACTTTGTGCCGAACTACGACAACTCTATGACCGAGCCGGTACTGCTCCCGACAAAGTTCCCCGCCGTGCTTGTAAACAACAATATAGGTATCGCGGTATCAATGGCGAGCAATATCTGCTCGTTCAATCTTGCCGAGGTATGCGAGACCGCCGCGGCGCTTATGAAAAACCCCGAGCATGATATTATATCCACCTTGCAGGGGCCGGATTTCCCGGGCGGCGGCTTTATACTCGCAGACGAGGACGAGCTGCGCAGGATATACGCCACCGGCAGGGGCAGCGTCAAGGTGCGCTCGAAGTATATCTATGACAAATCGGCTAACTGCATAGAGGTCACCGAGATACCGCCCACAACCACGATAGAAGCTATCATCGACAAGATAGTCGAGAATGTAAAGCTCGGCAAGATAAAGGAAATATCCGATGTCCGAGATGAGAGCGACCTGTCGGGTCTTAAAATAGCGATTGACTTAAAGCGCGGCACCGACAGCGAGGCACTTATGCAGAAGCTGTTTAAAATCACGCCGCTTCAGGACGTGTTCTCCTGCAACTTCAACATACTTGTTGGCGGTGTGCCCAAGGTAATGGGCGTGGGAGAGATACTCGCAGAGTGGACGGATTTCAGGATTGCCTGCGTAAAGCGCAAGGTAAAGTTTGACCTTGCAAGACGGCGCGAAAAGCTCCACCTGCTGCTCGGTCTTAAAAAGATACTGCTTGATATAGACAAGGCTATAAAAATCATACGCGAAACCGAGGACGACAGCGAGGTTGTACCTAACCTCATGATAGGCTTCGGCATAGACGAGATACAAGCGGAATATGTAGCGGATATCAAGCTCCGCAACATAAACAAGGGCTATATCCTAAAGCGCATAGAGGAGATAGACAGCCTGAAAGCCGAGATAGACGATATGGAGGAGATACTATCCTCCGAGCGCAGAGTAAAGCAGATTATCATATCCGAGCTTTCGGAAATAGCTAAAAAATACGGAAAGCCGAGAAAGACAATGTTCATCTACGGCGCCGAGCAGGAAGAAGAAGCAGACGCCGCAGAGGATATACCCGACTACGCGGTAAATCTGTTTGTCACCCGCGAGGGCTATTTCAAGAAAATCACTCCTCAGTCGCTGAGAATGAGCGGCGAGCAGAAGCTGAAAGAAAACGACAGCATAGTATACACCTACGAGGGTACAAACCGCGCCGAGCTACTGTTCTTCACCGACAAGTATCAGGTGTACAAGGCGCGCGCCTGCGACTTTGACGACAGCAAGGCAAGCGTAATGGGCGACTATCTGCCGGTAAAGCTGGAGCTTGAGGAGGGCGAGCATATTATAAATGCCGTAGCCGCAGAGGACTTTTCGGGTATGCTGGTAAGCTTTTTTGAAAACGGAAAGTGTGCAAAGGTGCCGATGTCCTCTTTTGAGACCAAGACCCGCCGCAAAAAGCTGGCAAACGCGTACAATGACGGTTCTCCGCTGGTATCGATGCAGCTTATCGACAGCGACTGCGAGTTTATGTTAAGCTCCACCGCGGGAAAGGTGATGATATTCAACACCGCGCTCATTCTGCCAAAGGCGGCGAGAGATACTCAGGGCGTGCAGGTAATGCGCCTTACCAAGGCAAAGCTGCAAAGTGCAGTCAGATATATCGACGGAATTATCGAAAATCCCGACCTTTACAGGACGAAAACCGTGCCTGTTGCGGGCACTTTTTGCGATAACGACGTAAATCAGATAAAATTTGAATAATCTTTGTTGAATTTTCGTTTATATTGTGATATACTTAAATCAAGTTATTTTATTTTTACAAGCGCCGTTATTCCGGCGGCGCTTGCAGGCACAAAAGAAAGGGTTATAATTATGTTAAGCGATATTGAAATTGCACAGAACGCAAAAATGAAGAAAATCAAGGATATAGCCGCCGATTTAGGTATAGTCGAGGACGAGCTTATCCCCTACGGCCATTATAAGGCGAAAATCTCGCAGGAGTGCATCGACAGACTGGAGAGCAAGCCCGACGGCAAGCTGATACTTGTCACCGCGATAAACCCCACCCCCGCGGGCGAGGGCAAGACCACCACATCGGTAGGACTTGCACAGGGTATGTACAAGCTCGGCAAAAAGGCGGTGCTTGCACTGCGTGAGCCGTCGCTCGGCCCCGTATTCGGCATAAAGGGCGGCGCGGCAGGCGGCGGATATGCACAGGTAGTACCTATGGAGGATATAAACCTGCACTTTACTGGCGATATGCACGCTATCACAGCGGCAAACAACCTGCTCTGCGCGCTTATCGACAACCATATCCAGCAGGGAAACGCGCTCGGAATAGACCCCAGACGCAGACAGATAAAGCGCTGTCTTGACATGAACTACCGCGCGCTGAGAAATGTTATTATAGGTCTCGGCGGCAAGGTAAACGGCGTACCGAGAGAGGATCACTTCCAGATTACGGTAGCAAGCGAAATCATGGCTATACTCTGTCTTGCCGATGACCTTGAGGACTTAAAGCAAAGACTCGGCAGAATTTTAGTTGCGTACACCTACGACAACAAGCCGGTACACGCATCTGATTTAAGCGCAGTCGGTGCAATGACCGCACTTTTAAAGGACGCGGTAAATCCCAACCTTGTGCAGACACTCGAAAACACACCCGCGATTATTCACGGCGGCCCGTTTGCGAACATAGCGCACGGCTGTAACAGCGTAAGAGCTACCAAGCTCGCGTTAAAGCTAGGCGAATATGCCGTAACAGAGGCGGGCTTCGGCTCCGACCTCGGCGCGGAAAAGTTCTTTGACATAAAGTGCCGCTATGCGGGATTAAAGCCGTCCTGCACGGTGCTTGTAGCTACAATCCGCGCGCTGAAATACAACGGCGGCGTACCCAAGACCGAGCTTACGACAGAAAACGTTGAAGCACTCAAAAAGGGCATCGTAAACCTCGGCGCACATATCGAAAATATGCGCAAGTACGGCGTGCCCGTTGTAGTTGCGATAAACCACTTCTACACCGATACCGACTCAGAAATTGAAATAGTAAAGAGCTATTGTGAGCAGATGGGCGCTAAGGTTGCGTTCTCTGATGTGTTCTTAAAAGGCGGCGAGGGCGGCACGGAGCTTGCTAAGGCAGTAATAGAAACAATCGACGAAAACGAGGGCACGACAAGCTTTGCACCGCTTTACGATGAAAAGCTGAGCATAAAGGAAAAGCTTGCGATAATAGCAAAGGAAATCTACCGTGCAGACGGAGTTATCTACACAGCGGCGGCAGAGAAAGCTATCAAGGAAATCGAGGAGATTGGCTTTGACAAGGTGCCTGTATGCGTAGCAAAGACGCAGTATTCACTGTCGGACAACCCTGCCCTTCTCGGACGACCCGAGGGCTTTGAGATAACCGTCCGCGATGTAAAGCTGTCTGCAGGCGCAGGCTTTGTTGTAGCACTCACAGGTGATATTATGACAATGCCGGGACTGCCCAAAGTACCCGCCGCAAACAACATTGATGTTACGGCTGACGGCGAGATAACAGGACTGTTTTAATAATATGCAACGTTTCGTTTCAAATTCTCCCGAAGAAACCATGCAGATAGGGGCAAGGCTCGCCGAGCGGCTAAAGGCGGGCGACTGCATTTTGTTCGAGGGCGAGATGGGCGCGGGCAAGACACACTTTACAAAGGGCATAGCCGAGTATTTCGGCGCGGGTGATGTAGTATCAAGCCCGACCTTTGCGCTTGTCAACGAATACGAGGGCAGCGTGCCGGTGTTCCATTTTGATTTGTTCAGGATAGATACACTCGATGATTTGTACGCTATCGGCTTTTTCGACTATCTCGACCGCGGCGGCATAACCGTAATCGAGTGGAGTGAAAATATCCCCGAGCTGCGCTCATATCTTGATAATTACTGCGTTGTAAAAATCAGCAAGACGGGCGACTGCTCACGGATTATAGAATATATACCACAGGAGGAAGCACAGTGCTGATACTGGCAGTGGACACCTCCGCCGCACCCTGCTGTGCCGCGGTCTACGATACCGAAAAACAGCTTGTTGCGGCAGAAACGGTGATAAACAACAAGCTTACACATTCAGTCACGCTTATGCCCGTAATTTGGGATTTACTGAAAAACGCGGACATAAAACCGGACGATATAGACCTTTTTGCAGTAAGCGTAGGTCCAGGCTCGTTTACCGGTCTCAGAATAGGCATATCCGCCGTAAAGGGCATGGCGTACGCCGCGAAAAAGCCCTGCGCCGCAGTAACCCCCCGCGCTAGCCTGGAATATAATTTTATCGGCGAGGACGCGGTTATCTGCACGGCGATTGACGCGCGGTGCAATCAGGTGTACAACGCGCTTTTTAAAGCAAGCGGAGAGAATGTCACACGGCTCTGTGACGAGCGGTGCATAAAGACAGACGAGCTTGCAAAAGAGCTTTTGGGCATTGACGGAGAAATAATAATCACGGGTGACGCGGCGCAAAGCGTATTTGATGAGGCGCAGTCGCTCGGTATAAAAGATGTAAGACTTGCTCCGCCCGCCGAGCGTTATCAGACTGGGCACGGAGTCTGCCTTGCGGCGCAAAGCGCAAAGGCAATATCTCCCGAATGTCTTATGCCGCTGTATCTAAAGCTCCCTCAGGCACAGCGAGAACTGATGGAAAAGCAGAAAAACGCGGAAAATAAAGCAAAGGAATGAGAATTATGTTGGCAATAGGAAGCGACCACGCAGGCTATTCGCTTAAATGCGAGGTTATAAAGTTTCTTGACGAGCTGGGCGAAAATTATATCGACTGCGGCTGTGACGGCGAGAGAGCAGATTATCCCGATATAGCCGAAAAGGTATGCGGCAAAATCACCGCGGGCGAGTGCGAAAAGGGCATACTTATCTGCGGCACGGGTATCGGCATATCCATGTCGGCAAATAAAATCAAAGGCATACGCGCCGCGCTTTGTCAGGACTATTACACCGCAAAATACACCCGTCTGCACAATGACGCAAACGTGCTTTGCATGGGCGGCAGAGTGATAGGCGCGGGTACAGCCGAGGAAATAGTAAGGGTGTTTTTAAGCACCGAGTTTGAGGGCGGCAGACACGCCGCAAGAGTAGAAAAAATAATGAAGCTTGAAAATAAGTAACAGCTTTTATATTGCTCTGGTTTTTCCCCATGAAAATCATGGCAAAAAATAACACGGCATGGGGAGAAAAGAGGACGTTATGTCAAACGAAAAGCTCCATATCTGCGACCACCCGCTGGTTCAGCACAAAATTTCTCTTTTAAGAGATAAAAACACAGGCTCTAAGGAGTTCAGAGAGCTGGTAAGCGAAATCTCGATGCTGATGTGCTATGAGGCTACCCGCGATTTGCCGCTTAAAAAGGTACAGATTCAGACCCCGATAGCAATAGCAGAGTCCAGCGTCATCTCGGGCAGAAAGCTTGCATTTGTTCCTATTCTCCGTGCAGGTCTCGGCATGGTTGACGGCGCAATGGCGCTTGTACCCGCCGCAAAGATAGGTCATATCGGAATTTACCGCGACAAGGCAAACTCAAACTCTGCCGCGGAATATTACTGCAAGCTCCCGTTTGACATAAACGAGCGTGACGTAATCGTAACCGACCTTATGCTTGCTACCGGCGTTTCCGCTATCCACGCTATCGGAAAGATAAAGGAAACCGGTGCGCACTCAATCAAGTTTATGTGCATCATAGCCTGCCCCGAGGGCGTAAACGCTCTGCATGAGGCGTTCCCCGATGTCGAGATTTACTGCGGCGCGATGGACAAGGGACTCAATGAGGATCTTTATATCACGCCCGGTATCGGTGACGGCGGAGACAGACTGTTCGGCACAAAGTAAGATAACAAAAGCAGAGCCGCATTTGACCTTAATGGCAAGTGCGGCTTAAACTGTCTAAAGCTTAATATTTGTATCACGTTGTTGTCAAAATAGGATAGATAACTGGGATTCGTTATCCTGATTGATATACTTTGGTGTACTGTTATTGAAATTTTAACAGCCTGTAACCCCGCCGTTTTGCAACTGCGGGGTTAGCTGTTGATTTTAAAAGGTGGAATTGCAAGAAGCGGCACACCTCAATTAAGCACAGCTTCAATAGCCGCTGTTTCCTCGTCTGTAAAGTCGGTTTTATACGCCGCCTCGACATTATCCCTTATCTGCTCGGGGCGGCTTGCGCCGATAAGCACGGTAGTGACCGCGGGGTTTTTCAGCACCCACGACAGCGCCATCTGCGCGAGCTTCTGTCCGCGCGCGGCGGCTATATCATTAAGCTTATTAAGCTTTGCGACAAGCTCGGGGGTGAGCATTTTTCCTATCCATGTGCTTCCCTTTCCGATACGCGAGTCAGCCGGCACGCCGTTTAAATACCTGTCGGTGAGCAGTCCCTGATACAAAGGTGAGAACACCGCAAGGCCAAAACCGTTGTCTATAGCAAACTTATCCAGTCCGTCGTCCTCTACCCAGCGGTTAAGCATTGAATAGGACGGCTGATTTAATACAAACGGGGTTTTAAGCTCCTTGAAAATCTTCATTATCTCGGCGGTCTGCTCGCTGTTATAGTTCGATATGCCGACATAAAGCGCCTTTCCCTGTCTTACCGCGTTATCAAGCGCAAGCGCGGTTTCTTCAAGCGGCGTGTTGGGGTCAAAGACATGATGATAAAAAATATCCACATAGTCAAGTCCGAGCCTTTTCAGGCTCTGGTCAAGCGACGCGGTAAGATACTTGCGCGAGCCGTTTTTATCACCGTACGGACCCGGCCACATATCATAGCCCGCCTTTGTCGATATGCAAAGCTCGTCACGGTATTTTCCCATACCGCGCTGTAAGATTTTGCCGAAGTTCTCCTCCGCCGCACCGTTGTACGGATGACCGTAGTTGTTCGCTATGTCAAAATGCACAATACCTAAATCAAATGCGGTATGGCACATCTCCTCCATGTTCGCGAAATTGTCCTTATAGCTGAAATTCTGCCAAAGTCCGAGCGACACCGCCGACAGCTTCAGTCCGCTTTTTCCGCACCGTCTGTACGGCATCTTTTCGTATCTCTTTTCATCGGGTGTGTACATGATTTATTCTCCTTATTTATATGTCAAAGCATATGAAGCTTTTTGGTCGCGTAGGCGTTAAGTGACATATCCGCGACATTTCCCGCAAGATATTCGTAATACCCCTGACAGCCTATCATAGCCGCGTTGTCACCGCACAGCGACAGCTCGGGCACATAAAAGTCCATACCGTTTTCCTCTGCCCTTTTTGCAAGCTTTTCGCGCAGTACAGAGTTTGCCGCTACCCCGCCCGCGAGGGCGATTTTTTTATATCCGAGCGCGGTAGCCGCCGCGATAAACTTATCGGTGAGTATAGAGGTAATTGTTTCCTGAAAGCACGCCGCGAGCGAGTTTATGTCAACCTCCTCACCCTTTTGCGAGCAGTTGTGAATGAGATTTATCACCGCGGTTTTCAGCCCCGAAAAGCTGAAATCATACTCGTTTTTAGTCGCGGGTCTGGGCAGCTTGTACTTTGCGCAGTCGCCCTGCTTTGCCGCTCTGTCAATATGTACGCCGCCCGGGTACGGAAAGCCCATCGCCCGCGCCGCCTTGTCAAACGCCTCGCCCGCCGCATCGTCGGTGGTCTTGCCGACCGTTTCAAGCTCGGTATAGCTGTTTACCTTTACTATGTGACTGTGTCCGCCCGAAGCCACAAGGCAGAGATACGGCGGCTGTAAATCGGGGTATGTGATATAGTTTGCCGCTATATGCCCCTTTATATGATGCACCGCGATGAGCGGCTTGTCTGCCGTAAGTGCCAGTCCCTTTGCAAAGTTTACTCCGACAAGTAAAGCACCGATAAGTCCGGGCGCATTCGTCACCGCCACGGCGTCTATGTCAGACAGGGTGACCCCCGCCCTGCAAAGCGCCTCGTCGGTGACTCCGATTATATTTTCACAGTGCCGCCTTGACGCTATCTCGGGCACGACCCCGCCGTATAGCTTGTGCTCGTCTATCTGGGTCGCGACAACCGAGGATAAGACGGTTCTGCCGTCCTCAGTGACCGCCGCGGCGGTCTCGTCGCAGGAGCTTTCTATAGATAATATTTTCATAATTCCTCCGGTTGCCCCGAAATATGTCGGGGGCTTAGTTTATATTACAAAAACACCGTGCAAAGCCATAATCGGTCTTTGCACGGCGGCCTTAATAGCTTTCGTAGTAGTTATAGTCCGAGTCGTACAGTCCGAAGCCGAGATCCATCAGCTTTTTGGTGTCGGAAAATCTGTACTCTAAATCGCAGTTGAAGGTAAGCGTGATTATCTCCTTGCCGTCCATCTCGGCATATCCAATAAAGCAAAATCCCGCCTCATCTGTAAAGCCGTTCTTGAGTCCGATAACCGTGTACGGTAAAGTTGTGTCTTCGAGCAGGATATTGCCGTTTTTCCAGCTGTGCACCTCGCCCTGCTCGTCATACACTATCACAAGCGGCTGACTTGTTATGTCGAGTATAGTTTTGCTATGTGCTGCGGCTATTGCTATTTTCAGCATATCCGATGCGGTTGTATAATGGTTTTCATCGTGATAACCGTCGGGTACGGTAAAGTTCGTATTCTCCGCGCCTAGCTTTTTTGCGTAGTCCGTCATAAGCACGCAGAAATAATCTGCCGCCTCTTTGTCTGACAGATTTTCTCCGTATATCTTACGCGCAACATTTACCGCTATGGTGTATGCCGCGTCATTTCCGGACGGGGTGAGCAT
Organism: uncultured Clostridia bacterium; assembly: GCA_945921635.1. GTDB lineage: Bacteria > Bacillota > Clostridia > Oscillospirales > Ruminococcaceae > Ruminiclostridium_E. Next base: position 3,704 of record CAMEKZ010000033.1, on the reverse strand, counting down.
AGCCGCGAGTATCGCGTTGCGCTGTAGACTTGAGCCGTAGGAAATCCATGACATACTCGAGTCCTGCTCAACCATATCAAGCTCGCTTCCGACATAATATATATACTCGGGCGCGGTGTATTCTATCGCGGTTAGTGCGGTGAGCAGCTTTGTCGTGCTCGCGGGATAAATCCTTTTATCCGCGTTTTTTGCGTATATTATCTCGTCCTCGGTAAGGTCGTAGCATATAGCCGCGGTGCAGTTTACAAAATCATCGCCGTAGACCGGCTTATCCTCAGCCGACGATTCATCGGCAGGCTCTGCCGTTTTACTGTCCGCCGAAGAAACGTCCGATATTTCAGACTGCTGTGATATATCGCTGATGTCATTTCCCTCCGGCGTCATGGGCTTCATGGTAAGGTCTACCTTGCCGCACCCACCGAGTAAAAGTGCCAGTATAAGCGCCGACGCGGCGCAGAAAATTCTGTTAGCCGTCATTATTCAGCCGCACCGTTATCGATAGCATCAGCAGTATCAAGCTTTATATGGAGCTTTGCCGCCGCCCTCACCTTGTGAGGAAGGCTGTTCATAACCATGCCTATTGTGCGCTCGTCGGGTGAGAATATCAGCATGGTTGTGCCGTGGGTCTTATGCTGAGCTATCAGATAATATGCGTTTATACCCGTGCCGTCCGAGGCAATAACAGTTGCCTGCACGCCCTCGCCCTGCGAGCCGTCGTACACGCCGAAGGCAGACGCCTGACCGAGCTTTAGGGTGATAAGGCGCTTTCTCTTTCTCTTGCCCGATATTTTGTCTATATCAAGATCCTCATTGGTTACGATATACTCATACTCACAGCCCATACCCGTGAGTATCCATACCATACCGAAAATTATGCCTACCGAAATCATTGTAAGCACCATAAAGCCTGTCAGGAAAGAAAACATCATGCAAGCCGACGCAAGCACAAGTCCGCCTATGATAAGACAAGCCATCTTTGCTATATCCGAGCCGGTCGTCTTTTTCTTTACCAGCTGTTCTCCGAATGTATCCATTGTAAAACGTCCTTTCAAGGGCACAAGTGTCCGAAATAATAAAATCTATGCGCGTGCCGACAGGTCTTATCCTACGGCACAGCATATCGATATTTATTGTAACATAAATCTCCGCCGATTTCAAGCGGAATTTGCCGCTTTTCGCTAATTTCACATTACTCTCACAGTAAGACCTGTCTTAATCAAGTCCGAGCAACGCCGCCGCGTTTTTATAAAATATCTTTTCCTTTGCGGCTTCCGACTTTATGACCCGCTCTATCATCGCGATTTCGTCAGTCGGTCTGCTCCACGGCAAATCACTTGCCAGCAGTATCTTGTCCTCGCCGTACTCATCCACCATTCGAAGCAGCATTTCATCACTCATAAACGGCTCGATAAACGCGGTATCTATATAAACGTTCGGCGCTCCGGTAAGATAACGCAGGACGCTCTCCCAGTTGTTCATCCCGCCCATGTGAGCGCCTATAAAGGTAACAGACGGATATTTTTCCGCCATTTCTGCAAGGTCGTACGGCATGGCGTGATGCGTTTTCGGCGAAACGGGGTCGTACCCCATGTGAAGTACCACCATCAGCCCAAGCTCGTCGCACTTTTTATATATAGCCTGCATACGCGTATCAAACATATAGCAGTCCTGATAGTCAGGGTGAAGCTTTATGCCTTTAATACCCGCCGCCGCTATGCGCTCAAGTTCCTGCTCGACGCTGTCGCTGTAAGGATGTACCGTGCCGAAGCTTATTATATTTCCGTGATTGTTTTCTATTGCCCAGGTGTTTATCGTGGTTTGCTGTGTAGGTTTTGTAGCTACGGGCAAAAGCACGCCCTTTGCTATCCCCCACTGCTCCAGCTTTTTTCTTGTATCTGCTATTGTGCCATCGGTAAAGGCGTCCACCTGCGCCGTGTCCTTTAGCTTCTGCACCGCCCTTGCCGCTATCTCGTCAGCGTAGGCATGGATATGAAAATCTATATACATTTTTCGTCCTTTCGGCTGTACACTTATTTTTCTACACAAAAATATTATACAGAAAAGCCGCGCGGATTGCAAGAGCCAAAGCTATCAGATAAGATTTTTCTGACGGGATTTACGCCGAAAACTGGATATATCAGCCATTACAGAGGTCATTTCTTATTTAATAAACGGTTGACATTTTCAGCTTTTATGCTATAATTTGTTTAAAGCAAATATAATGTGTATGTTCATCTGCTTTACAAGAGTGAACAAAAGGACGGAACAAGGAGAATACATAATGAAAAACCCAACGGAAAAGCGGGAAATACAAATAGCCGCCTGCGCCGTGATACTGCTGATATGCACAATAATAATATCGGTTCAGGGCTATTTTGAGATACTCGACTATCTCCCGCATATAACCACGGACAGCTGTGCCTTATGCGGCGCTTATACGGTGTCGATACCCTGCGCAGTCATAGCAGACGCCTTTTTCGGCATAGCGGCGCTGATATATTTCTACAAGGGCAAAACGCGGCTGCTTTCACTCATGCCGTACTTTTATATGCTGTCGGTAGTGCCGAGCCTTGTGTACGACTTTATTTTTGTGACAAAAAAGGGCTTTGTTGCAGACGGCGAGTACAACATAATCGTTTATCTTGTAACGGATCTGATTTTACTGCTCAACTCCGTGATTTTTGTTCAGCTGATAGGCGGCAGATTTCCGCCTAAGGCGGCGTTTATCTGCCCGCTGATTTATCTGCTCGGCGCATTGCTTTATTTATCAAGCGTGTTTGTATTCTACGGCTCATTTGCCGAAACGAATTTCATGGGATATTATTTTTGCAGCAGCGTTGCTTCCGTGATACTTGCGGTGCTGATTTATCTTATCACCAATGTGATTTATACCAAGCAGAAAAGCGCGGAAAGACAGGCATAAGACCTGATTACGATAAAGAAAGGCGGATATAAATTGAAAATCGAGAAAAAATATACGGCTCTTACCTTTGATGACGGTCCCAACACGACAACAACACCGAAAGTAATTGAGAAGCTTAAAGGCTACGGCGTACCCGCATCGTTTTTTCTTGTCGGTGACAACATCACCGAGGAGAGCGCGGCTGTCGCAAGGTCGGCTTTTGAATGCGGCTGTGAAATCTGCAACCACTCAAAGACGCACTCCGCGATGTGCGAGCAAAGCGACGAAGAAATCCGCGCCGAGATTGAATATACAAGCGCAAAAATCACCGATATATGCAAAAAGCCGCCCGTATTTTTCCGCCCGCCATACATAGCCGTAAGCGAAAATATGCACCGCGTGATTGACCTTACCTTTATCTGCGGCGTAGGCGCTAACGACTGGGAGGAGAGCGTCAGCACAAGCGAGCGCGCAAACCGTATTCTGGCGCAGGTCGAAAACGGCACTATTATCCTGCTTCATGACATGGACGGAAATCAGAAAACCGTAGACGCGCTTGATATAATCATACCCGAGCTTTTTCTGCGGGGGTATGAGCTTGTGACCGTCAGCGGGCTGTTTGAAAAGTGCGGAGTAAAGCCAAAGCGCGGGGTTATGTATACTAATGTGCTGAAGGACGGAGCAAATACAAGTAGATATTAACTAATTTGTGCATCATATAGTAAATAACGCCCTGCCATCCGGCAGGGCGTTCAGCTTGTCGAAAAAGTGATTTTTCGACAAGCTGTCAGACTTCGAGAAA
>CAMEKZ010000032.1 GCA_945921635.1 uncultured Clostridia bacterium | reverse complement strand
AGCCATGCCAAATCCGCTATACCGCCTTATAAGCTCGGTCATACGGAAAACATAGCGTTTATCGACAGTTTTGCCAACCGCAGTACCGCCGATATTCATATACCGCAGGCGCTCCTCAGCCTTATAAATCCGCCATCTGTCGCGCGAAATCGCCTGTGCATACGCGCCGAACTCATCTCCGAGAGTAATTTCTACGGCGTTCATAAGCTCGGTTCTGCCGATTTTCGGAATATCACTGTACTCCTTTTCCTTGTCCTGAAGCGCGCTTTGCAGCTTTGCACACTCGTCACTGAGCTGACGGAGCAGCTTGATAGCTGCTATACTCAGCGAGGTCGTGTAAATATCATTTGTAGACTGATTTTTGTTTACATCGTCAAGCGGGTTAATATAGCTGTAGTCGCCGTAGCTTTTGCCCGCCAAGGCGAGTGCGGTGTTTGCCACCACTTCGTTTACGTTCATGTTCAGCGAAGTACCTGCACCGCCCTGCAAACTGTCGGTAACAAACGCGCTGTAATCGCCGTCGGATATAAGCTTGTCACAGGCGGCAGAAATATAATCCGCCTTTTCTTTTTCAAGCAGACCCGCGTCAGCATTAGCTTCTGCCGCTGCTTTTTTCAGCACAAGATGTTCATGTATCAGTTCTTTATGAACGGTTCTGCCGCTTACATTGAAATTTTTCTTTGACCGTGCGGTATTTATTCCGTACAGGCAGTTATCATCAAGCGTAATTTCGCCGAGTATATCCTTTTCGGTTCGCATAAAACCTCCTAGCCAAGCAATGAGTGGATATATTCAAACGGCTCTACGCTGCGCTTTAATATACCCTGTATGTAAGCTATGCAGATACCGTAATTTGTGATAGGCACACCGAAGTCATTAGCACAGGCTATGCGGTATTTCATCTCGCGCTCGTTAAGAGTACAGCCGCCGCAATGTATAATCAGCTTGTATTTGCTTAAATCCTCGGGAAATGTTCCGCCCGATGAAAACTCAAAGTTCAGCTTCTTTCCGGTATACTCACCCACCCAGCGCGGGATTTTTACCGTACCTATATCATCGCACTGCCTGTGGTGGGTACAGCCCTCAGCAATCAGCACGCTGTCACCGTCACAAAGCGTATCAAGTGCAGTCACACCCTTTACATTAAGCTCCAGATTGCCCTTATATCGCGCAAACAGGATGGAAAACGATGTCAGCATTATATCATCGGGAACATCTGCCGCGACTTTTGCGAAAACCTGGCTGTCGGTTATTACAATCTTTGGCTTTTTATTAAGCGTATCAAGCGTGTATCTCAGCTCATGCTCCTTGCATATAACTGCCGTCGCGTCCGCTTCTAAAATATCGCGTATTGTCTGCTGCTGCGGCAGGATAAGCCTGCCCTTTGGTGCGGCTTTGTCTATAGGTACAACAAGCACCGCAATATCCGAGGGCTTTAGCAAATCGGCACATATACAAAGCGAGTCGTTTTTCACGTCGGTCTGCTTTGCGATAAGCTCTTTCAGCTCATAAATATTTGTGCCGTTCAGCGCGTCTGTGTATATCTCACCCTCACCCGCAGCGGGTATGCTGTCAAGCAAATCGCATTTGTTATATACCTTTATATACGGTATTTTCTGCTGCTTCAGCTTTTCGAGCACCGCGCGATCAAACTCACTCTCGCCTTTCTTGCTGTCTATTACAAGCAGAGCTATATCCGATTTGAACAGTACCTGATAGCTTTTCTTTACTCTAAGCTGTCCGAGGTCGCCCTCGTCGTCAAGTCCCGGCGTATCGGTAATAAGCACGGGTCCCAGCGGGAGCAGCTCCATTGCTTTTGATACTGGGTCGGTGGTTGTGCCGGCGGTATCGGACACCACGGCAAGCTCCTGCCCTGTCATGGCGTTTATAAGGCTTGATTTTCCCGCGTTTCTCCTGCCGAAAATACCTATATGAATACGCTCGGAATTAGGCGTGCTGTTAAGGCTCATGCTGTTTTCCTTTCGTTAAAATCTGAAATCTCTCTGTCCGTCTTTGATATTGTTTATATATTCCTCCGCAATCTTGCGTACCTTTTCTTTCGGGATATTATTGAGCTCTCTTGCGATAAGCTCCTCGCCGATTTTCTTTGTATCGGGCGAAGCATAGTCCTCCAGATATTCCTTTAAGGTCATAAGGGCGTTAGGGTGACAGCAGTTCTGAATCTGTCCCGCCTTGCAAAGGCTCATAAAGCGGGCGCCCGTCCTTCCCTCGCGGTAGCACGCCGTGCAGAATGACGGGATATAACCCAGTCTCATAAGCCAGTTTACCACCTCGTCAAGAGTACGGGTATCGGACACATCAAACTGTGCGGAGTTTTCTTTCTCAGGCTCGGGCTCGGCATAGCCGCCCACACTTGTGCGTGAGCCGCCGCTTATCTGCGAAATACCGAGGTGTAAAACACGCTCGCGTGATTTCTGGCTCTCTCTTGTCGATACTATCATGCCCGTATAAGGTACGGCAATTCTCAGACAGGCAACAATTTTTGCAAACTGGTCGTCGGAGATACCGTTGTCAAACTCGTCGGGATCGATATCATCCGCGCGTCTAACACGCGGTACCGAGATGGTATGAGGACCTACGCCGTGTACCGCCTCGAGATGCTCTGCGTGCATTAAAAGTCCCGCAAACTCGTATCTGTAAAGCTCCAGTCCGAACAGCGCGCCGATACCTACATCATCAATGCCGCCCTCCATTGCTCTGTCCATAGCCTCTGTATGATAAGCGTAGTTGTGCTTCGGTCCTGTCGGGTGCAGTCTTTCGTAGCTTTCCTTGTGATAGGTCTCCTGGAACAGTATGTAGGTGCCTATACCCGCTTCCTTCAGCTTTCTGTAGTTTTCTACCGTGGTAGCGGCTATATTTACATTTACTCTGCGGATTGCTCCGTTTTTATGCTTAATTGAGTAAATAGTCTGTATACATTCAAGGATATATTCAATCGGATTGTTTACGGGGTCTTCTCCGGCTTCGATAGCAAGCCTTTTGTGACCCATATCCTGTAAGGCAATGACCTCCTGTCTTATTTCGTCCTGTGTCAGTTTTTTTCTGCATATATGCTTGTTCTTTGCATGATAAGGACAGTAAAGACAGCCGTTTACGCAGTAATTTGACAGATACAGCGGCGCAAACATGACTATTCTGTTTCCGTAAAAGTCCTTTTTAATCTGCTCGGCAAGCGCATAGATTTCCTCGTTCTTTTCGGGAATGTCGCAGTCAAGCAAAACCGCCGCGTCACGGTGAGAAAGTCCCTTTCTGAGCTTTGCCTTTTCAAGTATGCTGTCGATAAGCTCGGCGTTGTGCTTGTTCTGCTCGGCAAATTCGAGGGTCTGCATTATTTCCTCGTGGTTGATAAATTCCTCTGCCTTTAAAGATTTGGGGTCATAAGTGTACATTTTATTTTTTCCTTTCGTTTACGGAGACATGGTCTCCTCTTGATTTGACTATTTTAAAGCCTGCAGCATTTACGCGCCGTTCGAGGCATTTTCTGCACTGTGCCGATTCGTCACCGGTGCAGATTTTATTATCGTACAGCAGATACTTTTTTCTGACATCTGTCGGTGACAGATTGGGCATCACTACGTTTGCCCCCGCTTTCAGAGCAAGCTCTCTGCCTTGCGGGTGGATTGTTCCGAGCGCCGTAGTTGCGGGGAGCAGAACCTCGGGCAAGGCGAGCCTTGTAAGCCCGAGCATAAACAGCGTAAGCTCGACCGACCCTTGCGGCATATCGGCAAACGGCGTTGCATGATGCGGTATAAACGGCCCAATACCGACCATGTGCGGCTGTAATTTTTCAAGAAAAAGCATATCCTCCGCAAGGTTTTCCGCTGTCTGATACGGAGAGCCTGTCATAAAGCCCGCGCCTGTCTGAAAGCCGATTTTCTTCAGCGTAAAAAGGCAGTCCTGCCTGTTTTTTGCACTCAGCGACGGCGGGTGGAGCTTTGCATAATGCTCATAATTCGCGGTTTCGTGCCTTAGCAGATACCTGTCCGCTCCTGCTTCAAAATATCTTCGGTAGCTTTCCTCACTCTTCTCACCGATAGAAAGCGTCACGGCACAGTCGGGAAATGTTGTCTTTATTTTTTTTACAATATCACAAATCCTATCATCTGTATAATACGGATCCTCACCGCCCTGAAGCACAAACGTGCGAAAATCAAGGTTATATCCCGTTTCACAGCACTCCATAATCTGTTTTTCGGTAAGTCTGTAGCGTTCGGCGGATTTATTACCGCAGCGTATTCCGCAATACAGGCAGTTGTTTTTGCAGTAGCTTGTAAATTCGATAAGCCCGCGAAGATATACAGACTTGCCGTAATACTTATCGCGCACCTTTGACGACAGCGAAAACAGATAATCCGACAGCTCGCGGTGATTTTTAATCAGAGCGGTATATTCGTCCTTTTCAAGATGAGAGGTGCTGTAAAGCTTGTCTATAAGTGAATAAAGCTTATCCATCAGCCGCACCGCTTTCTGTAGGGATTTTCTGATAAATTGTTTTTGTGGTCACGCCGCTAAGCGCACCGAGCTTTCCAGACAGGGCGCTGATAACGTCCTGCGGCGCGTCAATAGCTACGCTGATAAGCGAAACGCCCGCCTTGTCATACGGGATGCCCATACGCCCGATTATATATTTTGCGTTAGCGTGAAGCAGCTCGTTAAGCCTTGATACCGAATCCGCGTTTGACACCACGATGCCGATAAGAGCAACTCTGCTCTCTGTCAAATAAATCACCCTTTCAAAATAAAAAAAGCCGTGCACAAGGCACAGCTACAGTGTACATACAATGTTTAAAGCTTGCCTTTCTTCTCAGATAAATCTTCAAAGTCAGAAAATACAATAAAACAAAATCCGTTTGGTGAAAGTCATCCTCGCACCGCACATCGATTTTATTCTATATCAATAAAAACCGGATATGCTTTACTTATGACGCGGCTTTGCGCTGACGCTCTCTATTGCCTGTATTATGGCAATATCAAGGTCAACCGTAGGCTGACACTCCATCTCCTGCTGTATGCGTGTGAAAACCTGACCGCTTACCGTGCTGACATATTTGGCAGGCAGACGGTTAAGCGCAAATGCCTTCATATCCTCAATGCATATCTCACATTTACAGCCGTCGAACCGGTCGAGCAGCTCTGCAAGACGTTCGTCAACGTAATGTTCCATCATATTTACAAGCATAATCCAGATGTCCTTTCCGATAACTATTAAGTGGAATTATCATACATATAATAACATATTTCTTAACTCCAGTCAATAACAAATGAAAATTTTTTTACAGTCCTCAGAAAATTTTTGATATGCGTTTGTTTTTATTGACAAACACCCGATGAAAGTGTATAATATAAGAGTATGTAAACTAATTTATGACATTTAGCTAATTTATAAGGCAATTTTACTTAACGAAAGGAACACTAATTCATGGGATTGCTCACAAAAATATTCGGAAACTACTCCGAGAAAGAGATTAAAAGAATTATTCCTATACAACAAAGAGTACTTGAACTTGAGTCAAGATACTCCGCAATGACAGACTCAGAGCTAAAAGCACAGACACCCGCATTAAAACAGCGCCTTGCTGACGGAGAGACACTTGACGATATACTCCCCGACGCATTTGCTACCTGCCGCGAAGCTATGTGGCGCGTACTCGGTATAAAGCCCTACCCTGTACAGGTGCTCGGCGGTATCGTACTTTTCCAGGGACGTATAGCAGAGATGAGAACCGGTGAAGGTAAAACCTTCGTTGCGGCTCTCCCCTCATATCTTGTAGCCCTCAGCGGTAAGGGCGTACACGTCGTAACAGTAAACGACTACCTCGCAAAGCGTGACGGCGAAATGATAGGCCGCGTACACAGATTTTTAGGTCTTACGGTCGGACTTATTCTGCATGATATGACTAACGACCAGAGGAGAAAATCCTATAACTGCGATGTAACCTACGGCACGAACAATGAATTCGGCTTTGACTATCTGCGTGATAATATGTGTATTCACAAAAAGGATAAGGTACAGCGCGAATTTAACTTTGCCATTGTCGATGAGGTTGACTCGATACTTATTGATGAGGCGAGAACACCTCTTATTATATCCGGCCCCGGAGATAAATCCACCGACCTTTATCAGAAGGCTGACAAGCTTGCAAGAAACTTAAAGCCGTACAAGGTTGTCGAGCTTGACAGCAAAGAGGATCAGGACGTTTACGACGGTGACTATATCATCGATGAAAAGGCTAAGAACGCCACTCTCACCCAGCGCGGTGTAAAAAAGGCGGAGGCATTCTTCGGTGTTGAAAATCTTATGGATGCAGAAAATATGACTCTGCTTCACCATGTAAACCAGGCTATAAAGGCACAGGGCGTTATGAAGCGCGATGTTGACTATGTAGTCAAGGACGGCGAAATCGTTATCGTCGACGAGTTTACCGGTCGTCTGATGTTCGGACGCCGTTTCAATGAGGGGCTTCACCAGGCAATTGAGGCAAAAGAAGGCGTAAAGGTTAAAAACGAGAGCAAAACGCTTGCGACAATCACCTTCCAGAACTTCTTCCGTCTGTATGACAAGCTGTCTGGTATGACAGGTACGGCTATGACCGAGGAAGCGGAATTCAGACAGATTTACGCACTTGATGTTATCGAAATACCGACAAACAAACCGGTTGCAAGAATCGACCACGAGGATCAGGTTTATAAGAACGAAACCGGCAAATACAAGGCTGTAATCAGACAGATTGAAGAATGCCACGAAAAGGGTCAGCCTGTGCTTGTAGGTACTATCACAATCGAAAAATCCGAGCTACTCTCCTCAATGCTTAAGAAAAAAGGCATCAAGCACGAGGTACTTAACGCTAAGAATCACGAGCGCGAAGCAGAAATCGTCGCACAGGCAGGTAAAAAGGGTGCCGTTACGATTGCTACCAATATGGCAGGTCGTGGTACCGACATCATGCTCGGCGGTAACGCAGAGTATCTTGCGAAGGCAAAAATGAGAAAAGAAGGCATGGAAGAATCGCTCATCAATGAGGCAACCGGCTTTGCCGAGACAGATGATGCAGATATTCTCCACGCAAGAGAAACCTACATCAAATATAACAATGAATTTAAGGCTCAGATAAAGGACGAGGCCGAAGAAGTAAGAAACGCAGGCGGTCTCTTCATACTGGGTACTGAGCGTCACGAGTCAAGACGTATAGACAATCAGCTCAGAGGCCGTGCGGGACGTCAGGGCGACCCCGGCGAAAGCAGATTTTTCATCTCGCTTGAGGATGACCTCATGCGTATGTTCGGCGGTGAGAGAGTACAGAGCGTTATGCAGACTCTCGGCATCGAAGAAGATATGCCTATCGAAAACCGCTTCCTTACGAACACAATCGAATCTTCACAGCGCAAGGTTGAAGGCAGAAACTTCTCAATCCGTAAAAATGTACTTGACTTTGACGATGTTATGTCACAGCAGCGTATGACAATATACTCACAGCGTGCAAAGGTTCTTGACGGCGAGGACGTAAGTGACTATGTAAAGAGCATGATTAAAGAAACCATCGAGGAAAATGTCAAGACCTACTGCTCCGATGACTTCCCCGAAAACTGGAACCTTATCGGTCTGCGCGAGCATTTTGCAAATATGCTGACAAATGAGGACGACTTTAATTATACAACCGATGATCTCAACAAAATCGACCGCAAGGATATAATCGAGCTGTTAAACGAGCGTGCAGACACACTTTACGCAAAGCGCGAGGAAGAGCTCGGCTCGGAGAATATGCGCGAGGTTGAGCGTATCTGTCTGCTTAAAGTAGTTGACATGAAGTGGATGGATCATATCGACGCAATGGAAGAGCTGAAGCGCAGCATTGACAGCAGACACTACGCACAGCGCGACCCTGTAGTTGAATACAGAATCGAAGGCTTTGCAATGTTTGACGAGATGATTGCAGCTATCCGCGAGGATACTGCCAGACTTGTACTGACAATCAAGGTAAGGGTTGAGGAACCCCCTCAGCGTGAGCAGGTATTAAAGCCTGAGCCTGAAAATGCCGGTTCAAAGACTCCCGTTAAAAAAGACCCCTCGCAGAAGGTCGGAAGAAATGACCCCTGCCCCTGCGGAAGCGGAAAAAAATACAAAAAATGCTGTGGAGCAAATGAATAATTTTTATTCGGAAAGGAAGCATTATGGCTGAATTAAAACCGTTCAAAGGATTGCGCTTTACCGATAAAGCGGGTGATATAGGAAAGCTCTGCTGCCCGCCCTATGATATTATAAGTCCCGAGCAGAAGCAGGAATTTATAAAAGAAAATCCCTATAACATCATTCGTCTTGAGCTGCCTAAAACCGCAAACGACAGCGACAGCGCATACGATGAGGCCGGCAGAACGCTGGGTAACTGGCTTGACAACGAGATACTCAGATGCGACAGCAAGCCCGGCATATACATCTACGAAATGAGCTTTGACTGTGCGGGAAAAAGCTATGCGGTAAAGGGCTTTGTATCACTTGTAAAGCTGGAGGAGTTTTCTAAGGGCATTATTCTCCCGCATGAAGAAACCCTCTCAAAAGCAAAGACAGACAGATTTAACCTCATGTGCGCTACCGGCTGTAACTTCAGCCAGATATATTCACTGTACATGGACGAGGATAACGGCACGTTTTCTATTATAGAAAACGCAAGCAAGGGCACACCCGACAGCAAGTTTACCGATGCTGACGGTGTAGTTCATAAAATGTGGTGCGTATATGACGAAAGCGTAATTTCAGCTATTCAAAGCAAGATGGCTGACAAGAAGCTGTATATCGCAGACGGACATCACCGCTATGAAACAGCGCTCAACTACCGCAACCATATCCGCGACGGCAAGGGCGAAAGCGGAACATCCGAATATGTAACAATGATGCTTGTGAATATGGAAAACAGCGGACTTGTGGTATTCCCTACCCATAGAATTGTCAGGGATTTAAACAGCTTTGATTACAACACCGTTATAGATAAGTGCAGGGATTATTTCGACATCACCCCTTATCTCAACCGTGAAAAGGGAGAAACCGCGCTTGCACAGGCATATAACGACGGTAAAAAGGCTTTCGTACTGTACAGCGGAGATAATAATTACACGCTTATGGTACTTAAAAATACCGAGCTTATGAAAGAGCTTATGCCGACAGCAAGCAAAGCGCTCAGAGAACTTGATGTAAGCGTACTTCACACGCTTGTGCTTGAACGTATTTTCGGTATTGATAAGGAAAATATGGCAAATCAGATAAATCTGACATATACAAGAGAAGCTGACGAAGCAATCAGCGCCGTAGACGGCAAAAAGGCAAACTGCTGCTTTTTGCTCAACCCTACCCGCGTATCGGAGATACGCGACGTAGCGCTTGCCGGTGAGAAAATGCCGCAGAAATCGACCTATTTCTACCCCAAGCTTACTACTGGTCTTGTGATGAATAAGATTTTTGACTGATATAACAAAATATACTTTTAGGCGGCCTGCCGCCTTTTAAAAGGAAGGAAAATAAGTAAATGCTTTCACGCGAATGTAAAAATGAACTGACAAACCACATTATTCCGTTCTGGAATAATTTAGAGGACAATGAAAACGGCGGCTTTTACGGCTATGTAGGAAATGACCTGACCCTTGACAAAAACGCGCCCAAGGGTGTTATTCTTCATTCGAGAATACTCTGGTTCTATTCAAACTGCTACCTTGTTTTAAAGGATAAGGAGTGTCTGAAGAAAGCAAAGCACGCTTTTGAGTTCTTGTCGCAGAAGTGTGTAGATAAAGAAAACGGCGGAGTTTACTGGATGATGAACGCCGACGGCACGGTAAACGACTCAATGAAGCACACATATTGCCAGGCGTTTTTCGTATATGCTATGTCAAGCTATTACGATGCATCAAAGGATAAGGCGGCATTAGATCTTGCTATGGACGTGTTCTCCACAATTGAGGCAAAATGTCGCGATGAGGTCGCTTATCTTGAAGCATTTTCAAGAGACTGGAACATAATTCCGAACGATGCACTCTCCGAAAACGGTCTTATGGCTGATAAAACGATGAACACTACCCTGCACCTTATTGAAGCGTACACCGAGCTTTACAGAGTAAGCTCCGACAAGAGGGTGCTAAAGGCTCTGCGCTTCCAGATGGAGCTTATGCTTGAAAAAGTTTATGACAGCAAAAACGGCAAGCTGCTCGTATTCTTTGACAAAAACATGAACGAAATCGGCGATATTTACTCATACGGCCACGATATTGAAGCTACATGGCTTATGGACAGAGCCTGTGACGTAATCGGAGACGAGCATCTGTCAAAGAGAGTTGCCGACATGAATAAGGTTATAGTAAGAAACATTGCAGACCGCGCTATGTCAAACGGCAGACTCAACAACGAAGTTGAAAAGGGCGTTGTAAACACATGGCATATCTGGTGGGTACAGGCAGAGGGCGTTGTAGGCTTCTATAACGCTTATCAGAGATACGGCGACGCAAGATACCTAGATATAGCGAGAACACTCTGGGAGTATATCAAAACAAAGCTTGTTGATACCAGAGAGGGCGGCGAGTGGCACTCTCAGCTTGATGACAACGATATCCCCGCTGACTTCAAGCCGGTGGTTGACCCGTGGAAATGCCCGTATCACAACGGCAGAATGTGTCTTGAAATCATTTCCCGTATGTAATTGAAAGGAATGCTTATGTCTGTTCATAGCGGAATATTAAAATCGGCGGCGCTGCTGTCAGCGGGTCTGCTCGCGGCATTGACATTTTCGGGCTGCAATTCAAACGCAGTGGAAAATGAAATTGTTAAGCCGATAACCGGCGAAACAAAGCTGTCATACAAAACGGCAACCGCCGAGTATAAAACAATCGAGAACGAAGAAAAGATACCGGCAGAGCTTGCTTTCGGCACTACAACCGAATACAATGCGCCTTTTGACTCAAAGGTCAAGACAATAAATGTCAAGAAAAATCAGACTGTCAAAAAGGGTGACATTTTAATTACTCTTGATACAACCGACCTTGATTTCAAGATAAACGAACAGCAGATTAAGGTTTCCGCAATGACGGACAGCATTCAGCGCGGCTATGCGCAGATAGAGCTTGACAAGCTCATTGAGCAGCGCGACAGCGCTATTGTGACAGCTCCCTATGACGGAGTTGTTGACCAAATTGCCTATCTTATCGAGGGCTCAAATGTGTCTGAGGGCGATATGCTGTGTTCGGTTTCCGTACCCGATTCGATTTATGTATACAACTCACAGGGCGCGGGCAAAAATCTCCGCTTCGGGATGGATGTAAACTTAAAAATCAATGATATAGAGTATACAGGAACGGTTATAGCCGCACCCGATACTGCACCGAGCGATGTATCAAAAACCGCTGCTAATTTCTGTGCAGTACAGCTCACCGACAGCGACCTTGACAGACTTTTAAATGAAAATGACGGTATTACGGCCGCCGATGCAGGCTGGGCTACGATATATGCGATAACCACCCGCAGAGTCAATGTGCTTTGCGTGCCGGAATCAGCAATAAAGACCGAGGGCACAAAAAAATACTGCAGTATTCTTCAGGGCGAGGAAAAGTACGATATGCCCGTAGAGGTAGGTGCAACCGCAGGCGGCTATACCGAGATAATGAGCGGTATAAACGAGGGTGATACGGTTATACTGACTGAATAATAGCAAAAATTTTGCAGGAACAGCAAAACCGGCTGTTCCTGCATTTCTATTTCAGTGAAGCCAGAAGCGCCCTACAGCCCTTTAAAACATCGTTATAGGTTTCATCAAAATTGCCCGTGTACCACGGGTCGGCTATACTCCTGTGCTCACCCGCAAAGTCAAGAAACAGGCTGACCTTGTGCTTCGGGTCGGATTTTATTATCCGCATAATATTGCGTATATTCATTTCGTCCATAGCGATTATGTAATCATATTTGTCATAATCGCCGCGCGTAAGCTGAACGGCGGTTTTCCCCTCGCAGGATATGCCATGCTCTACGAGCTTTTTTCTCGTGCCGTAGTGAACGGGGTTGCCTATTTCCTCGGCGCTGGTGGCTGCTGAACGGATGTAAAACTCGCCTCCTCTGCCCTGCTTGTTTACCATATCTCTGAGCAGAAATTCCGCCATTGGCGATCGGCAAATATTTCCGTGACAGATAAAAAGTATATTGTACATCGCGTAAATCCTTTCTAAAAAGCAAAATATGCACGTTTTCAAACTGCGTTTATTCACTTTTTTATCACTTAATCATTTTTACGCATATCGATATCATTTCCTTTATAAACGATATGTCATCTGCGCCCGGATTGTCAACTCTGAAGGTGCATCCGCAGACATTATCAAATTCTTTTCCAAAAACGTTTTTACTCCTTCCTCCGCCGCATGAGCCGCAGTTACAGCAATAATCAATGTTCTTCCAAGCAATTATCTTGATTTTATCATTAACGCAGTTTTGTTCAAGCCATTCGGAATTTACATCATCAGACCATACCGTCCAGCGAATGTTTTTCTCATCAGGATCTTTTATTGAAATATAAGCAACGCAAGTTTCGCCGTACTTTATCCAATAGTAAATTTTGTCTTTCCAACAAACACTGTTATCCTTATAGAAACTCATTTGCTTATCTTCTAAAAAGTGTATAAGCTCTGAGGCATTTTCTCTGTCTGCGTCTTCCAATTCCCAGTTGATATAATCGTATATATTCATTTAAGCCCCTTCATATAGTTAAAGCTTTGACTTTGCTTTTTTATATAATCACATGAGAATCCGGAGGTTATTATATCATAAATCAAGCCGCCAGTAGGCGACACGGCGGTACGCCGTACTTTTGGCGTAAGGTAAAAGGATTTAATGGTAAAATGTTCTCAACCTTTGCGTAGCAATAAACACTCGCAAGCGTGTTCAAAATCCGCCTGTGCGGATTTTGCGGCTAAGGTTATTATACCATATTCTTGAGAGAATTTCAATTTTTATTGGTTAACATCATTTCAACACACAATAATTATGTGAAGAGAGAAATTTATAATAATATGAGGTTAACTTTGTGTAAGTTGCTCTCAATGCGAAAGAGCGACGGCACGAGTGCAACTGATTTTACATTAACCGATAATTTCAATCCACACCCTCCATGCGGAGGGCGACGAAACGTCCTTGCACTTTCCTTTTCTAATTGTCTATTTCAATCCACACCCTCCATGCGGAGGGCGACGGTTGCCATCCATAGCTTGAACTCCGGCTTAAACTCATTTCAATCCACACCCTCCATGCGGAGGGCGACTTTGTAACACGTCCTGTACCTGTACTCTCTGTGCGATTTCAATCCACACCCTCCATGCGGAGGGCGACTTATCATTCCTCATCAAAATATCCGAATTGCTGTATTTCAATCCACACCCTCCATGCGGAGGGCGACCGGGGTAGTCTTTATCAACCTTTGTAACGTGTACCATTTCAATCCACACCCTCCATGCGGAGGGCAACGTGATAATCCAATTCAGATAATCGGATTGTATAAAATTTCAATCCACACCCTCCATGCGGAGGGCGACGTGTCCTTTTTACTTTTTCCTTTCGATTACATTCAATTTCAATCCACACCCTCCATGCGGAGGGCGACCACCGTTGTTATATAACACGACACAGCTCCAAGCTATTTCAATCCACACCCTCCATGCGGAGGGCGACTTGAAATCAATGATACGCTGTCAATCACGCTTGGAATTTCAATCCACACCCTCCATGCGGAGGGCGACTGGAGCGAGTTTGATATACCAACCGAAAAGGTATGATTTCAATCCACACCCTCCATGCGGAGGGCGACTTCTTTTAACTTGTTCATGGTTTTCTTTCTCCTTTATTTCAATCCACACCCTCCATGCGGAGGGCGACAAGATAAACAAAAACGCTATTAAACGGAAAGGATATTTCAATCCACACCCTCCATGCGGAGGGCGACGTGCTGTCATACGCGGCGAGTACGGTAACGGCGAGATTTCAATCCACACCCTCCATGCGGAGGGCGACCACCGTCAGAGCGTTAGGATTTTTGAGTGCGGTCGATTTCAATCCACACCCTCCATGCGGAGGGCGACCCGCGACTGAACCCTGCCCATTACCGACAACTACTATTTCAATCCACACCCTCCATGCGGAGGGCGACAGGATAAACAGGCACGGCATATTCTTCAAAACGGTATTTCAATCCACACCCTCCATGCGGAGGGCGACGGACTTTCTGATACAGCTTGCAACAAAGCTCAAGATTTCAATCCACACCCTCCATGCGGAGGGCGACACCGCAACCCGTAGGCAGTACGAGCAGGGTTTTTATTTCAATCCACACCCTCCATGCGGAGGGCGACTACCGCAGAACGATTAGATGATGATGACCCGACACATTTCAATCCACACCCTCCATGCGGAGGGCGACCGGCACTCGAAAAGCACTTTAAAGTTTTGCGCTTAATTTCAATCCACACCCTCCATGCGGAGGGCGACAAAGCTAAAGGAGTTCCTATTTGCAATTGAGGCAATTTCAATCCACACCCTCCATGCGGAGGGCGACCTGCGACTGAACCTTGACCGTTGCCGACTTTCAATATTTCAATCCACACCCTCCATGCGGAGGGCGACCCGAAAACCCGAACGCAACATGGCAAGAAATAGCTATTTCAATCCACACCCTCCATGCGGAGGGCGACCAGACGGCGCGCGCCCGCTGTAAACGCGGTCAACATTTCAATCCACACCCTCCATGCGGAGGGCGACTTTATAGTCGTTAGGATAAACTATCATTGTACTATCATTTCAATCCACACCCTCCATGCGGAGGGCGACTCCTTTTTCAATGTCAATGACCGATTATTATATCATTTCAATCCACACCCTCCATGCGGAGGGCGACCCCGCGCTATATTCTATATCGCTATATTCGCCGTATTTCAATCCACACACTCCATGCGGAGGGCGACCCGCCGCGTTACATCAAATTATGTTGCAAAGGCTATTTCAATCCACACCCTCCATGCGGAGGGCGACTAAAACGCATAAACACAGACCTAATTTATAGTGATATTTCAATCCACACCCTCCATGCGGAGGGCGACGGTAATATCACTAGCACA
Organism: uncultured Clostridia bacterium; assembly: GCA_945921635.1. Taxonomy (GTDB): domain Bacteria; phylum Bacillota; class Clostridia; order Oscillospirales; family Ruminococcaceae; genus Ruminiclostridium_E. The sequence continues at coordinate 1,525 of CAMEKZ010000032.1, read as the reverse complement.
GTTATAATGAATAGAGTTATTTCAATCCACACCCTCCATGCGGAGGGCGACCTAGTGTTATCCGTGGGTACTGCTGTTGCAGTATTATTTCAATCCACACCCTCCATGCGGAGGGCGACTAAAGAATACTACGCCGTTTTCGTTAGTGTCGTTATTTCAATCCACACCCTCCATGCGGAGAGCGACCATTACTGCGGACATCGCGGCGGGCGTGCCACCTAATTTCAATCCACACCCTCCATGCGGAGGGCGACGCGAATTTACTAATATATATAGTAAAAAAATATACATTTCAATCCACACCCTCCATGCGGAGGGCGACATAAAATAGGGCGCGGAATACCCGCGCCCATAATATTTCAATCCACACCCTCCATGCGGAGGGCGACGGCATTGCGATAGGCGGTGTGATACTGATATGGCGTATTTCAATCCACACCCTCCATGCGGAGGGCGACAACTCTATCTCTCCCGGTACAGGCGGCTCAACTCTATTTCAATCCACACCCTCCATGCGGAGGGCGACAATTCGGGCGCAGTCGGGAATTGTGGAGCGACAAATTTCAATCCACACCCTCCATGCGGAGGGCGACCACGGAGTGCGCGCTAATCGTTAGCGGTATAGACATTTCAATCCACACCCTCCATGCGGAGGGCGACTTTTATATAGAGGATAAAATATTCTACTCAGACAATATTTCAATCCACACCCTCCATGCGGAGGGCGACATTATACCCGCCAAAATAGGCGGGTACATTTTTCATTTCAATCCACACCCTCCATGCGGAGGGCGACCCTGCGGCAAACCTATATTTGCAGAAGAAGAACACATTTCAATCCACACCATCCATGCGGAGGGCGACTGTCAAGAGTGGTGGAAAAACTAAGTCGGCATCACATTTCAATCCACACCCTCCATGCGGAGGGCGACATTGCAAACTGACAGATAGCGGCGCTCAATTTCTTATTTCAATCCACACCCTCCATGCGGAGGGCGACTAAACTCATCAAAGTATATGCTGGATTTTATCAAAATTTCAATCCACACCCTCCATGCGGAGGGCGACTATTCGTCTGATATTCCTTTTTTATCTCCTACTACATTTCAATCCACACCCTCCATGCGGAGGGCGACCCGCATACCGTATGGGTTGGGTTAAAAATCAAATGATTTCAATCCACACCCTCCATGCGGAGGGCGACGCCGCACTGGCAAGCAACAGATACAAATAGTAGAGATTTCAATCCACACCCTCCATGCGGAGGGCGACCTCGAAAATCATGTCTAGCGGATTAGAGGGCGTTCAATTTCAATCCACACCCTCCATGCGGAGGGCGACCGGGCAGGACAAGCGCTGGGAGTATCAAGAAGCAAAATTTCAATCCACACCCTCCATGCGGAGGGCGACGAAACAGCTTCCGCTATCGTGAGCCGATTTATAGATTTCAATCCACACCCTCCATGCGGAGGGCGACATCTGATATGATTGTAGGATATTTCGCATACATCATTTCAATCCACAC
>CAMEKZ010000031.1 GCA_945921635.1 uncultured Clostridia bacterium | reverse complement strand
AGCCGTAATGGTAGCAGCTCCCGCCGGACTTATAATATGGATAATGGCGAATGTGACGGTATGTGACGCTACACTGCTCAGCCATTGCACCGCTTTTCTTGACCCGTTCGCGCGGGCGATAGGGCTTGACGGAGTGATACTTTTCGCATTTATACTCGGCTTTCCCGCGAATGAGATTGTAGTTCCGATTATCATTATGGCGTATGCCGCCTCAGGTACGCTCAACGATGTATCACAGCTTGACATTCTCAAAGAGATACTCATTAGCAACGGCTGGAGCATCACCACGGCGATTTGTATGATAACTTTTTCGCTGTTTCATTTTCCTTGCTCGACCACCTGTCTTACTGTCTACAAGGAAACCAAGAGCATAAAGTGGACGCTTGTGAGCTTTATACTCCCAACGATAATGGGAATAGCTCTTTGCTTCATAATAAACAACATCTGTCTGCTAATAGGAGTATCCTGACAAATAAAGGCGTATATACTCATATAAATACAAACAATCCCGCAGTTTTGCGACTGCGGGATTGAAATTTGCAATTTTTCCGAAGATCATCGGACGGCTGTCTGTATTGTGCCAAAATCAGAAAGCGAAATAATCAGGTGATGATGAGCCTGTAACAACGGCATATCCGATAATCGCACCGATTTCATCGGGAGCGGAGGCTTCAAATACAGTACCGTATTTTTCATTGGTACTTATATCAAAGAACTTACCTTCGTTATTCTGCTTGATAATTGCGCCGTTTGAAAGATAAATCTTGTCCTCTACAGCTCTTACCTCGGTGAAAACTTCACCATCGTACTCTGTAATGTCTCTTGTGAAAGGGTTGTTTAGATACTGCATAATATTCTCCTTTTCTGTACTAAATTGTAATCTGCCGTATGTGTCTCCGCAGACTGAAATAAAACAATGTGCGGAATATACAACAGTACATTTATTTTTGTGCATAAGCACATTTAAACAATTATATATTTTTAAGCTCACGGGCAACACGGGCAACAGGCAGTCCGATAACGTTGAAAAAGTCACCCTCGATTTTCTTTACAAGTAAGCCACCCTTTTCCTGTATGCCGTAGGCTCCTGCCTTATCCATAGGCTCTCCGCTTTCAATATACCGATATATTCCTTCGTCTGAAAGCGGGTAAAACTCTACCTTTGTTTCTTCAAAAAATGTGATATTCTTTTCGCCGCTTATAATGCAAACTCCGGTGAATACGCTGTGGATTTTACCGGATAAAGCACTCAGCATTATAAATGCGTCGTTCTTATCCTCAGGCTTTCCCATAACAGTATTGCCGAGTGCAACGACTGTATCCGCACCGATAATTACATCATTCGGGAACTGCTTCGCGACCTCGTACGCTTTTTGCTGTGCAAGAAAAGTGACAACTTCGCTCGGGATAAGCCCATCCGGTACAATTTCCTCACCTACAGCCGGAACAATCTTAAAATCAAGACCGGCAAGCCTTAACAGCTCGATTCTTCTAGGAGATTTACTTGCCAGTATCAGCATTTTCTTTTTCTCCGTAAATCGAATCGTAATTAGCTATGCACTCCTTGATAATCTCAACCGCCGCCTTGTGACCCATAACCTCGTTTACTGCGGTCTCTTTTCCCTCAAGCTGTTTGTATACTCTGAAGAAATGGAGCATTTCGTCAAATATATGGCTGGGCAGACCCTCAATGCTTCTGTAGGAATTGTAATTTGGATCCTCGAAAGGTATTGCGATTATCTTCTGATCCATTTTTCCGTTATCCATCATGTTGATAACACCGATAGGATAACACTGCACAAGCACCATAGGAACAAGCGGCTCGTTGCATAGTACAAGCACATCAAGCGGGTCACCGTCATCCGCAAGCGTCTTGGGTATAAATCCGTAGTTTGCGGGATAGTGCGTCGAGGTATATAAAATTCTGTCAAGAATCAGTACACCGCTACGCTTGTCAAGCTCATACTTCGACTTGCTTCCCTTTGATATTTCTATAACGGCTAAAAAGTCGTTGGGCGTAACACGCTCTTTGTCAATATCATGCCAAATGTTCATTTTCTATTCCCCTCGCAAAGAATTTTAAAATGTCTAAATCATCTTACAAATACAATTATATTATCATTATACTACATTGCTTTTTAAATTTCAAGTATTCAGACCGTTTTTTTCAAAGTTTTAATTGCGATTATTGTCACTAGCAGTCCGCTTGCAACCCAGATAATCGGCTCGGATATGCAGACGCCGAAATATCCGCATACAGGGATAATGCAAACCACCGTGACTATCTTCCACGCCATCTCTATTAGGCTTGCGGTAATCGGCACGGCGCTCTTTCCGAGTCCCTGCAAGGAACAGCGAAGCGACAGAAGCACAGTCAGCGCATAGTAAAACGGCACGTTTATCCTCAGGTAATTTACCGCGGTATCAATAATAAATCTGTTGTCCGCCGGCGCTATCATAAGCACGAGATATTCTCCGAAAAGATAAATAAGAGCGACCGCTATGGTAGACCACGCAAAGCCGATAAGCAGACCGTACTTTATACCCTTTTTTATTCGGTCTGCCCTGCCCGCGCCGAGGTTCTGGCTGACAAAAGTTACAAGCGTCGCGCTGATAGCAGAGAATGGCATAATGGTAAAGCTGAATATCTTTCTGGACGCGGTATGAGCGGAAATAATCTCCGTTCCGAGCCCGTTTATGCCGTTTTGCAGTACGATTGAGCCGATATCGACAATTGAATACATCAGTGCCATGCCGAGTCCGGAGCTTAACAGCAAGCCGACGCCGCTGTTTTTAAACCTGAAATCCTTCGAACGTAGCTTTAAAAAAGGACATTTCTTAATCAGATATATAAAGCAGATTACCGCGGAGATAAGCTGAGCAATTACAGTAGCCAGAGCCGCGCCCTCGACGCCCATCTGAAAAGCGAAAATGAACAGCAAATCGAGCAGTACATTGAGTACAGCCGAAATGATAAGTATAATTAGAGGAACGACGCTGTCACCTACCGCCCTTAAAATGTTCGCTTCAAGATTATAAACAAGCGTAACAATAAGTCCGGAGGCTATTATCGTAAGATATATACCCGCCTCGGCGAATATTTCCTCAGGTGTATTGAGCAAAGCAAGCAGTGGATTTATAAAGATAAGGCAGGCCGCCGAAAGTATTGCGGCGGCAACCGCGGAAAATGAAATCATGCCAGCAATCGCGTTACGCATTTTATCATAATCACCGCTACCGTAATATCTTGATACCGGTATTGCAAAGCCTGTGCAAAGCCCGTTTATGATATTGAAAAGCAGAGATACCACAGATGCTGTCGCTCCGACGGCAGACAGCGACAGCTCGCCGAGCTTTTTTCCGACTATAATTATATCTATCAGATTGTATGCCTGCTGAAATACACTTCCGAGTAAAATCGGGAGCGAAAATATTATCATTGGCTTTAGTATAGAGCCTTTAGTTAAATCCTTCATAAATTTTCCTTTGTTCGTTGCCGAAAATCTTTCTCTCTAATGCTATAAAAGTATATCATAACTTTTTTATCGTTTCAAGTATTTTTTCCTTGTTTTTTTACGGAATTTATGATAGAATCTACAGGTACGCGGATTTTACAAAAATACCGCATCGTATATTTAATTTTCTGGAGATAAAAATGGAACCTAAAGACTATATCGTAGAAAAAATTGATGGCGAATACGCCAATCTGAAAGACACAGAAACAAATGAAGAATTATTCATAGCTATGGCGCTTTTGCCGCTTAGCACAGACATAGGCACAAGACTGCACTACGAAAATCTCGAATACACCATAACCGATTAAGCGTGCTTTTGCAAAAATCAAGGAGAAATATATATGGTCTTAATGATTATTGTAGTGGCTTGTTACACGATTTGCAGTCTGAGTGACAAGTACGCGGTGGCGAAGCTGAAAATGGACGGTACGGCATTCACCTTTCTTATGGCGGCTCCTACCGCTATCCTGCTTTTGCCTATGCTCCCCTTTTCAGATACAAAGATTGAGCTTTGCTGGCAGTCATTTTTAGCGATAGCTCTTGTTACCGTATCAAAGCTGCTCGAATTTAAAATGGCTTCATATATCCTGAAGGATATGTCGGCTTTTGAGCTGAAGGCATGGCTTGGGCTGTGCCTGTTTGCCTCGTATGCTACGGATATTTTCATCGGCACGGACGTTTTTAATATAATCAAGCTGGCGGCAATTGCAATTACGGCGGCGGGTCTTTTCATGATAGCAAGATCAGAAAAGGGTCATGTGCATTATTTAAAGATAATCATTCCGCTTATTCTGTATCTGCTTGTAAAATACGGCTACGGCATGATTATGACAGTATCTGCGCCGTACATATCATCATATATGGCATTGCTGTTCGGACTTATCATTCTTGCCGTTATTCTCGCACCGTTTGCACACCCGATTACCCTGTTTAAAACCAAATTCAAAGCGTCCATGTTTGTAGCAGTCACAAAAATACCGAACGCTATCGGTCTTGTAGTCGAAAATATGGTAATATCCATCAGCATGACAAACTACTCGTTTATTCAGCCAATGATTATGGTGACGCTTTTCTTCATCGGTATTATCCGCAGGGAAAGCACAAAGCCGCTTAATATAGCAGGCGGAATTATATGTATCATCGGTATAGTCGGATTTCAGCTTGCAGGACTTATCTGACGTGCTTTATATCCTTAAAAACAGCTTCGGCGGCAGTCACTTGGACTGCCGCCGAAATTTCGTTATCAACTTTTATATACCGCAAAAGCAGTTATCAATCCGCAGGAACGATATAATAAATGCGCTCCTCGGGTAACGCATATCCGAGCTTGTCACGGGCGATTGACTCGATATACTCAATCTTGTATTCTTCCTTTGAATAACGGCTGAGCATCTGGTTGTCGTTTTCTACATTAACACGCTCCGCGGCAATCTGTGTAAGCTCATTATTCTTCTGTGCAATCTCTACCTGTAAGGAAATAAAGTTGTACATACATACAAAAAGCGCAACCATGAGTACGGGTACAAGCACAATAAGCATTTTGTTATTCTTTTTTAATTTTAGCTTTAATCGGCGCTTTTCTGACAACGTTTCCATTCCCTTCGGATAAATCATTTTTATTATTATACATCATTTGACTATGTAATTGCAAGCGTTTACGATATTTTTCAGACGCAGAGAGAAAATTTTTGTGAATTTTTACAAATGGAACACTGCATTTATGTGCAATAAAAACAAACAATTTTGCGACAGGCCTGCATATTACCTTATAAAGTGATTTAAGAACGAATTTTACAGCCTTTATTATCCATAGATAAACAAGCCTGATAAGCTTTCCGGCGGTAAAGTAGTACAGCACCGCACCGAGTAATGCAAATACCAGATAAAACAGTCTGAACCGCCCGCTACCGATTTCCATTGAAAAACCAAATAAAATCAGTCCGCATAAAGCCAGATACAGCGTATCTTCAATTCCTACGACAAAGCTGCAATGCGGAACGCAGGCTCTTAGTATTCTAAGCACCTCATACCCAAGACCGAGAAAAACACCGCACAGAGCAAAATACGCAAATTGCGTAATCAGAGGAGTTTCAACGTTCACGCCGCACTCCTATCTGAAAATGCGCGAAATGAAATTATCCGCGTACTTTTCATCGTTCTCGCTGTAGCTGAGCGACTTTATATAGCCGTTTATTTCGATATTTTCCTTTTCAGTAAAGGCCTTGTTTACCTCAAGGTTTTCACCGCGTATTCGTAAATCCCCCATATTTGTATAAAGCGTTATCAGCTCGTCGGTAAAACCGATTATTTCTATCACTCCGCTGAGCTTCAGAGTCCGTCTGCTTTCAAGCGACAGCATTTGCTTATTATCCGTCATAAATTACATCCTTTCCGAACAGTTTGTGCATTTCACAGTAAATACTATTCGGAAAAGCTGTCATTTATTCATAAGCGGCTGCCAAAACCGACTATAGCTTACACAACCTCATAAAGGTCGGAGGCGCCCTCCTTGCCGACTACCTCGACAACCTTCAATACTCTTACTTTAAGCGGGCTTTTACCCATGTTTATCTCAATTACATCTCCGACCTTTACATCATAGGACGCACGCGCCACCTTACCGTTTACAAAGACCTTTTCGGCGTCGCAGGCCTCATTTGCTACAGTTCTGCGCTTGATAAGGCGCGAAACCTTGAGAAATTTGTCTAATCGCATAAAAATCCTTTCTTACAAAAATCAAAACGGAGGTAGAAAACTACCTCCGTAAACAACAAGATTTAATTACTTAGCAACTGCATCCTTTAAAGCGCTGCCTGCCTTGAAAGCGGGAACCTTAGATGCCTTGATCTTAATCTTAGCCTTTGTCTGGGGGTTGATACCTGTGCGTGCTGCACGCTCACGAACTTCAAATGTACCGAAACCAACGAGCTGAATCTTTTCACCCTTTGCGAGAGTCTCTGTAATGCTTTCTACAACTGCTGAGATTGCCTTCTCTGCATCCTTCTTAGTAATGTCAGCCTTCTCTGCTACCATAGTAACTAATTCTGCTTTTGTCATTTGTGTAATCCTCCAAAAATTTATAATTATATTTAATGCTTAAAAAGCATATAAGACTATTTTTCGGCTTTTTTAACTTCCTGCCATATCTCGTCAAGCTCACTTTGAGAAAGCTCGTCAAGATTTTTATTGTCCTCAGAAACCCTGAGCTCAAGTTCCCTAAAACGCATTATAAACTTATTTATTGCAAATGTCAAGGCTTTTTCGCTATCTTTTTTAATAAATCGCGATAAATTACAACAAGTAAATAAAATATCGCCAAATTCATCTTCGATTTCAGCTTCGTTTTTGTTGGAAACAGCTAATTCAAGTTCCTGTATTTCACTTTTCAAACAGTTAATAACATCTTCGGTGCTTTCAAAATCAAAGCCTGCATTTGAAGCACGTTTTCCTACCTTCTGCCCTCTCATAAGCGCGGGAAGAACCTTAGGCACGCTGTCGAGCGTATCTGCTACAGTCTGCTGACCTTTTGAAGCTTTTTTCAGCTTATCCCAGTTTTTGAGAACATCATCGGAATTATTCACCGATACATCGGAAAAAACGTGCGGATGGCGGTATATCATCTTTTTTGTCACATCGTTGCAGATATCGTCAAATTCAAAGCGGCCGCGCTCGCTCTCTATCTGACAATGGAAAACCGCCTGAAACAGCAGATCTCCAAGCTCCTCCTTGAGCATAGAGGCATCATCACAATCAATGGCCTCCATAACCTCATAGGCCTCTTCAAGGACATTCATTCGTATCGACTTATGGTCCTGTTCTCTGTCCCATACACAGCCGTTTTCACCGCGCAGAATACGAGTAACCTCGAGTAAATCGTTTATATCATACTTATCTTTCAACTTAAAATCCAAAATATACACTTCCTGTGCAGTTCAAAATTTATTTATTGCTTATATATAATAACCTAATTTTTGAAAATATGCAAGTATTTTTGCTCATTTTTTTATTTTTTGTCGATTTAGCAAATCTTTTGGGTGTACACCGCCCAGAATTATTAGTAAAAGTACATAAAACAACGCACCGATTACAATAGCTATCAGCAAAACAACAGGGGCTTTAAAATATCCCGACAGCGCATCATAGGAAAATTTTGCCGTAGCTCCGCAGAAAATCCCCGCGGCAAGAGGCGCAAACATCAAAGACAGTATTTTATAATCCGAGCCTGTCACCGCTTCGAGCGCCAGATACCCGCCAAGTGCCACAACAGCGTATGATACAACAGTCGATATCGCCGCCCCACTGATATTGAACTGCGGTATGGTTATAAGAAAAACGTTGAATATCAGCTTTACAGCCGAGCCTGCAAGCATGAGCTTTATAGGCAGATCCGAGCGTCCTATAACCTGAAAAACAGAGAAAAAAGTTGATGAAAGGGTAAGAAACACACCGCCGATGCATTGGATGAACAGCGGCAATACGCTGACCGATATTTCATCGGGTCGTCCGGCGTAAAGAACCGACAGTATCTCGCCGCTGAGCCCCGCCATGCCTAGATACAGCGGAAATCCGATTATAAAATTGGATTTCAGTACTACAGACAGCTTTCTTTTAAACAATTGCCTGTTGTTTACCGACCACGCCGCAGCTATTTCCGGCAAGGCGCTCCGCCCAAGCATACCCGTAAAGGACGGAATAAGCATGAACATTGTGCCGCAAAGACCCGTATAACTTCCGTACATGAAGTTTGCGAGCCTCAGTGAGCCACCCTGTGATTTTATCATAGTGCCGAAGGTATTTGTAAAATAAACCGGATTTTCGGTAATTGAAAAGTTTATGCACCTCGATATCGTCATAAGGTCAATAAACGATGAAAGATTTATCACCACAGCGCCGAGCGAAATCGGTATGCAGTCCTTTATAAGTACCTTTGCTATTTCTGAAAAGCGCTGAACCTCGCCTATGCTTTTCTCCTGCTCAAAGCAGTCTTTGCAGAGCCTGTGGCGCACTGCAAGCACAAGCATACCGCACAGCTCGCTTATCGTGACAGCGGCTATAGCACCCGCCGCAGCAAAAGGAAGGGTTGCGTCAACCGCACTGTCAAGCGTTTCTGCTGCGGCTCCGAAAACAGGCTCTCCTGCATTATAGCAGTCTACCCCGTAGTTAAGTATCAGATAGGCAAGACCGAGCCCGAAAACAGCTCGGCTCACCGCTTCGACCACCTGAGATACCGCTGTCGGTGCCATATTGCAAAGTCCCTCATAATAGCCTTTAAGCACCGATGATATACAGCATATAAAAACACTCGGAGCAATCGCAAATATTGCCCACGCGCTTTCAGGCGACTGGGCGGCATAATCTGCAAATGGCACGGCGAGCAATATAATCAACAATGTTCCTGCAAATCCCGCCGTGCCAAAGGTAAACAGCGCAGTCCAAAGCACTTTCTTGGCATTACTATAGTTACTTGCTGCGATATTATTAGCAATAACCTTTACAATAACGGTCGGTATACCTGCGGCGGTAACCGCAAATATCGGAGTAAACAGGCTGTAGGCGGTAGAATAATATCCCATTCCGACACCGCCTATAATATTTGTCAGCGGGATTTTAAACAGCGCGCCCACCGCCTTACTGATTATCATAGAGATAAACAGTATAATTGTGTTTTCAGCAAAGCTTTTTCTGTTTTTCAAATTATCAGTCCTTTCGTTAAATGATATTAGCCAAAGGACAAGAATATGATTTAACGCGGTGCAAAAGTAATCTTTCTTGACTTTTATGCGGAAATATAGTATTATAATTATGATTTACATAAGGTTTTCAGGAAAAACAGGAAGCAGGCAGCCGGATGCTGTGCTTTCATGCTTTTATTTTTACAATCACCACTCGGAGGTATAATATATGTCATCGGGATTTACACTCGGAAATCTCTCTGTTTCAATATTCGGCGAGTCGCACGGCAAGGCTATCGGCGCGGTAATCGACGGTCTGCCCGGCGGTATCACGCTTGACTTTGATAAGATTCTTGATTTTATGGCGCGCAGAGCACCTAAAAAAGACGGTACAAGCACCATGCGAAGCGAAAAGGATTTTCCTAATGTGGTATCCGGTCTTGTGGACAATGTCACAACAGGAACTCCCCTGTGCTGTGTTATTCAGAACAGCGACCAGCATTCCGCGGATTATAAAAGCGTGAGCCACCTTGCCCGCCCCGGTCATGCCGATTATACAGGTTAGGGAGGATGCAGTAAAAGCAACGACCTGCGCGGCGGCGGACATTTTTCGGGACGCATAACCGCTCCTATGGTATTCGCCGGAGCGGTAGCAGGGCAGATACTCGAGCAAAAGGGTGTTGTGACCGGCGCACATATTCTTTCAATAAAAGATGTCCGTGATGACAGCTTTGACCCCGTGGATGTCAGCGCTGAGCAGCTTATCGATGTCAGAAGCAGATACCTGCCGCTGATAAACAAAGCTGTGGAGGAAAATATGCGCGGCGTGATATTATCCGCGGCGCAGAAGCTTAATTCCGTAGGCGGCGTTATTGAGTGCTGTACTGTAGGTATGCCGGTCGGTATAGGCTCGCCTATGTTTGACGGAATTGAGAACCGCATTTCTCAACTTGTATTCGGTGTGCCCGCAGTAAAGGGTATCGAGTTCGGCGCAGGCTTTGATGTTGCCGAAATGACCGGCAAACAGAACAACGATGAGTTTTTCATGAACAACGGAAAAATATGCACACGCACTAATAATCACGGCGGTATTCTGGGCGGCATTTCAAGCGGTATGCCTATAATCTTCCGTGTTGCGGTAAAACCAACACCATCGATTGCACAGCCGCAGAATACGGTAGATTATACTACCATGACCGACGAGGTGCTTAATATCAAGGGAAGACATGACCCGTGCATAGTTCCCCGCGCAGTACCGTGTATAGAGGCTGCCGCAAATCTCGCTTTACTGTCGTATTTTATCTGATTTTTTTAGAAAGGAATTCTGCAATGAATATTCCTGTTCCTAAATTCGTTTTATATGAACAAAAAGATATTGAGGTGCTTATTGCTCACATTCTCCGTAAGGTCGGTGCTATGACAAGAGAGGAGCTGATAAGCTGTACAGTTGACCACGACTTTGTAAAATACTTTGATTTTATATGCTGTCTTATGGATATGCAGGAAAAAGAGCTGATTATATGCAACAGCGAGGATAAAAACGAACTCTGTCAGCCAACCGAAAAAAGCAATTATCTTGCAATAGAGCTCGCCTACTCAATACCTATTTCGATACGCGAGGATACTGTTTATTACGCAAAAAAAATAACCGCTCACTCACGGCTTGAAAAAGCAGTTAAATGTGAAATTATCAAGCTTGAGCAGGGCTATCATCTGTATATACGCTTTATAAACGAGGTCGGCGGTGCGGATTTAATGGAGCTAAAAATCTACGCTCCCACATACGAGTCGGCGCGGCAGATGGAGATGCGCTTTTTTGACAACCCTGCAGGCGCGTACCGAAGCGTGCTTAACAGCTTTATACAGGGCTATCTCACAGTTTCAGAGGCTGAAATAAAAGAGGCGCTTGAATAAAGGAACAAATAAAGCTTTGCATTACCGTTACGGCTGTGCAAAGCTTTTCTTTTATAAACCCAGCTTCTTCATAAGACGTATATTGCGCTCTCGCAGTTCTTCTGTCTTTTCCTTATCGGGATAATATATACCATTATCAAGATACAGGACATCTCCCTCTTTAACCTCGGGAGAAAGCTTATCTGTCGGGACATTAAAGTGCTTGTCATCATCATAAAGCACCGCAAATTCTCCCTCAAATCTGTCACATATAATCATTGCCATTCTCCGTTTTTATGCTGAGCGTACTGCCGTCGCTTGTAAACACGATACTGCCGTTTATATCCGTTCGATAGCGCTTACAGCCGAACTCTTCATATCTTGCGAAGATTTCATCGTGCGGGTGTCCGTAATCATTCGGTGAGCCGACCTCAAATACTGCATATTCCGGCATCACCGCTTTCAAGAAGCTGTAAGAGCTTGATGTACTGCTGCCGTGATGGGGTACTTTTAAAACTTTTGCACTTAAATCCGCACCGGATTTTAAAATATCGCTCTCGGCGATCTTTTCAATATCTCCTGTAAACAAAAATGTGTTTTCACCGTGTACCAGTCTGCACACTACCGAATAATTGTTTAAATCATCATAGTCATTTAGCGGCGCATATATTTCAAGTCTGCAATCGTCAAGCGCTATCTGCATTCCCGCCTTTGCATATTCAATCTGTATATTATTCTTCGTGGCGGCATTTAACAGCTTTGTATAGCTGCTTGTAGTCGGCACAATCTCATCCTTGACCTTTGGCATGATTATCTTTTCGGTCTCTACCCTGCCGATAATATCATACATACCGCCGATATGGTCGGAGTGCGGGTGTGTGCAGATAACTAAATCAAGCTTTTTTACACCCAGATTTTCAAGATACTGGTATACCGTACCTGAATAATCTCTTTCTCCGCTGTCAATCAGTACCGCGTGGTTTACGGTCAGAATAAGCTCGCAGTCGCCTTGACCCACATCTATAAAATGTACCTGCGCCTTTCCGCTGACATTATAGCTTTCGGCGGTACCGCCGAGTCCGAATAAATCGTCCCAGCGCGGTACGCCGTCAAGCTTGAACACAAACTGATTGAGCGTTATAAAAAGCGCAATCAGAATAATCAAGACAAGTCCGGTTAAAGATACGGTTTTACCTGTGTTTTTTTGCGGCGCTCCTGCGGTCGCCGCCCGTTTTATTGCTCTGGCGTTTATCTCTCTTTGCTTTTGGAGCGGAGTTTTTGCCATTTTTCTTTGCTGCACCTCTGTTGTTGTCGGTGTTCAGGTTAAGACCGTCTGGGGTTATAAGGCAATCCTTTGTATAGCCGATTAAATCCCTGCGGTTAGCTCTGAACAGGGCTTTAGCAACAAGCTGTTTGTTCTCTTTCTTATAATACTGCAAAAGCGCTCGCTGCATTTCTTTCTCTTCCGGTTTTTTCGGTACATACACTTCTTCCATAGTATACGGATTAAGTCCCGTGTAATACATTGCTGTGGAAATAGTACCTGGAGTGGGATAAAAATCCTGCACCTGCTCTGGACGGATATTGTGCTTTTTCAAAAACACAGCCAGATCCACAGCCTCTTTCACAGTACAGCCCGGATGCGAGGACATGAGATACGGCACGAGATACTGCTCCTTGCCGCACTCCTTGGTATATTTATAGAATTTCTTTTCAAATTCCTCATACACCTCAATATGAGGCTTTCCCATAAGGTCAAGCACCTTGTTGCTTGCGTGCTCCGGCGCAACCTTCAGCTGTCCGCTGACATGATGCTCGACAAGCTCCTTGAAAAATGCATCGTCCTTATCCTTCATCATATAGTCATAGCGTATACCTGAGCGGATAAAGACCTTTTTCACTTTTTTCAGCGAGCGGATTTTTCTCAGCAGTTCAAGATACTCGCTGTGGTCAGCTTTAAGCGCAGGACAAGGCTCAGGGGCAAGGCACTTTTTGCCCTTGCACAGACCGCTTTTCAGCTGCTTGTCGCAGGAGGTACGGCGAAAATTAGCCGTAGGACCTCCGACATCGTGAATATATCCCTTAAAATTCGGCTTATTCGATAAATCTATCGCCTCGTTTATAACCGACTGCTCACTTCTTGTCTGTATGCGTCTGCCCTGATGCAGAGCTATTGAACAGAAATTACAGTAGCCGAAGCAGCCACGGTTGTGAGTGATAGAAAACTCGACCTCCTGTATGCCGGGCACACCGCCACCCTTTTCGTAGCAGGGGTGATAGGCGCGCATATAGGGGAGCTCATAAGCCTTATCAAACTCGCTTTGCGTAAGGCTTCTCTGCGGCGGGTTCTGTACAAGCATCATGTTTCCGTGGCGCTGTACTATAGTGCGTCCGTATACCTCGTCCTGCTCGTCATATTGCAGACGGCAGGATTTTGCGTATGCCTTCTTATTCTCGCTGACTATTTCAAAGCTGTCGCACTGAGCCGCTCCGATAGGTGTGTTTTTCGGCTCGGTAAGGTAACAGGTGCCGCGTATATCGTGTATTTCTTTCAGGCTCTTTCCGGATTTCAGTTCGTTATAAAGCTGAACGATAGTAAGCTCTCCCATGCCGTACATTAAAAGCTCCGCCCTGCAGTCTACAAGTATAGACGGCATAACCTTATCCGCCCAATAGTCATAGTGAGCAAAGCGCCGCAGGCTTGCTTCAAGCCCGCCAATCGCAATTTCCTTATGCGGGAAAAGCTGTTTTAGCTTATTGCAGTAGACCGTTACTGCGCGGTCGGGACGCTTGCCGCCCTTTCCTCCCTCGGAATATGCGTCATCCCAGCGTTTTTTCTTGAACACGGTGTAGTTTGACACCATGCTGTCAATGTTTCCGCCTGTTACGAGGAAGCAATATTTCGGCTCGCCGAGCTTTTTATAATCCTCATCGGTGACCGGCTGAGCAATAATGCCGACATTGCATCCGCAGCTTTCAAGCATACGGGAAATTATCGCAATGCCGAATGACGGGTGGTCAACATACGCGTCACCCGTAAGACAGATAAAATCAAGCTGCTCTATTCCTCGCTCTCTCATATCCTGTTTTGATATCGGTAAAAACGGCATTGCTTCTTTCCTTTCCATATTGCAAAAACAAATTACTCAGATTTATTCATCTGTCGCTCATAGTACTCTTCCTTAGTCATAAGTACCTGTCTTGGCTTACTACCCTCTGACGGGCCTACAATGCCCATCTCCTCCATTATGTCAATAAGCCGCGCGGCTCTGCCGTAGCCGAGCTTCAGCCGTCTTTGCAGACTGCTCGTACTTGCCTGTCCGGCCTCGACAACCGTGCGGATAGCGTCCTCCAGCTTATCATCAGCAACATCTATGTCGCCGCTTTCGGGCATCATATCGCCGCCCTTCTTATCATTGGTGCGGACAAGCTCTGCGTGCTTTTCAACTTCCTGGATTACATCATCATCATAATCGAGTATGAACGAATTTTTGATAAATGTAACAACTCTGTCAACCTCTTTATCGGAAATCCAGCAGCCCTGTACACGCTTTGGCTTTGGCATTGCGGTAGACTTGAACAGCATATCGCCCTTGCCGAGCAGCTTTTCCGCGCCCTGCTCGTCAATTATTGTTCGGCTGTCAACGCCCGAGCTTACCTTCAGCGCTATACGGCTCGGTATATTAGCCTTGATAAGACCGGTTACGACATCAACGGTAGGTCTCTGAGTAGCAATAACCAGGTGCATACCTGCGGCACGCGCCATCTGTGCAAGACGGCAGATACTGTCCTCAACCTCGTTTTTCGACGCCATAATCAGATCGGCAAGCTCATCGATAAATATGACTATCTGCGGAAGCTTCGGCATTTCGGGGTCTTTATCCGCAAGCGAATTGTATGCGTGAAGATTACGGACATTGTATTCGGCAAAGACGTTATAGCGCCTTAGCATCTCGGAAACCGCCCACGCGAGCGCACCCGCCGCCTTTTTGGGGTCAGTGACAACCGGGATAAGCAGGTGCGGTATGCCGTTATATATCATAAATTCTACCGCTTTGGGGTCTATCATTATAAAGCGCACCTCTTCGGGCGTACTCCTGAACAGAATAGACATAATGATAGAGTTTACGCATACCGACTTACCCGAGCCGGTAGTACCAGCAATCAGCAGGTGGGGCATATCGGCAATATCGGCTATGATTATTTCCCCGGAAATATCCTTTCCGAGTACGGCGGCGAGCTTGCTTTTCTTACTCTTTATATCCTCGCTCTCAATCAGCGTGCGGAACGGTACAACATCGGTATTTTTATTAGGTACTTCAATACCTACAGCCGGCTTTCCGGGTATAGGCGCTTCGATACGGATACCAGACGCGGCAAGGTTAAGTGCTATATCATCTGCAAGACCTGTAATACGCGAAATCTTTACTCCTGCCGCAGGCTGAAGCTCATATCTTGTGACAGACGGGCCGCGGCACACACCGACAATCTTGGTCTGTACGCCGAAGCTCCGCAGAGCCTCGACAATGGTTGTGGAATTAGTATCAAGCTCCTTCTGGACATCCTCGGGGGCTTTTCCGGGCATAACCTCGTCAAGCAGAGTTGATGGTGGAAGAACATACTGCTCCGCAGAAGAAATAATCTCGTCGAACTTCTCCTCACTGCTTTGCGCCGGAGTTTCACTAGTACTGCCTGTATTTGCGTTTAAATCCTGCTCAAAGCGGCGTTCCTTTTCTTCGCCAAGCGTCTGTTCAGCTTTATTTTCTGATATGAAGATATCAAGAGCCTGCTCAACAGGATTAACCGTTTCGGGCGGGTTGACAGGAAGCGGCGGAAGCTCGTCGCCCATAGTAAGTCCGGAAGTATTGATTTCATTTTCCTTTGTATTATCGGACACGGATAATTCAGCGTTTTCGGTCTGGTCGGAGCCTATTCTTCCGGGCAGATTGGGCAGAGTATCAACCGATGCATGAACATCGTCCTCCCACGCTATCTCAGGAAGCGTGTCCTTGCCTTGCTTTACGGCGTGTTCGCTGTTGTCTGAAGGCAGACCGTTGTAATTGTTTATCTCGTTTAAAAACTCGCTGCTGTCCTTTTTCTGGCTGTCAATTGCATCCTTTTGCTTTCGTGAGAGCGGCTGGTGGAGATTTTCAGCCGTTGCCATTTCAAGCTCGTTTATTCGCCGCATATTTTTATCGGATTCGCTTTCAATTTCGCGCTGTTCTTTTTCCTTACGCAGCAGCTCCATCTCTTCCTTGCGGATTTCGTGCTTTTCCTTTGCCACGCCTGCCGCCTTTTTAACAGGCTTTCCGACAAAGGTGAGAAAATCCATAAGTGATTTTCTGCTGATGAACATAACGAATACGAATATAATCAGTATAATCAGGACAATAGCGCCTACACGACCGAAAAGCAGTAATAAAGCGGCAAGCAGACCGCCGACTATACCGCCTCCCTGAAGCATAACGCCGTCGCTGTACAGCTTTCCTATCGCTTCAAATATATTTGTTGTATTTTCACCTACCGAGCCGATAAAGATTATCTGTATTGCAGAGCTGAGCAGTATAATGCCGAAGCATAGCTGCAAAACCTTGGTGAGTATGCTTGTGCGGCTCTTGTCGGTTGCAATAAGAACGGCAACATATATGACGATAGGTCCGGTAAAAAATACCGTAAATCCGAATATTCCGCAAAGGAATGAATAAATCGCGTCAAGCAGATTCGGGTTTTCG
>CAMEKZ010000030.1 GCA_945921635.1 uncultured Clostridia bacterium | reverse complement strand
AATTATTTGAAAAAACTGCGTTTTTGCGGTGCGTGGGTTTATCGACAGTCTGAGGGGCTGAACCCACGTTCAGCCCCTCCTTTGCCGCGAATCGGCTCGTTTTACTTACATCTGCAGCGATTCTATAACCGCTCCTACCGCCTTTATCGCCTTGCCCGTAGCCTTTTTTACAATGTGTGTTTTTGACGATGACATAGCTTTTGTAGCGGCAAAGGCGAGTCCGCCCGCAACCATTGCGGCGGCGGCACACTTCATGTTTGTACTTGCTTTTCTGCTCATTTTCCTCTTCCTGATCCTTTCTTATAAGCCGGCACGTTTTTTCGCGTGCCGCTCTTTTCGGCGTTACAGTAGTATAATGTGCCGAAATCAGTCGATTATCAGATGTAAATTTTAACGAGCAAAACAGGAAATAATAAAAGCATCAAATGAAATTATGTGAAAAAAATCCCGATTTTTTTATATAAATATCGACTTTTGAATTAAATTATGCTACAATAGATAAGGATTTATTTCGTGAAAGGAAAGTAAAAATGTCACAACACAGGAAAATCGCCGCGATACACGACCTGTCGGGGTACGGAAGATGCTCGCTGTCGGTTATACTTCCGGTCATCTCGGCTATGGGGATACAGGTCTGCCCCGTGCCCACCGCGGTTTTATCAACGCATACAGGCGGCTTCGACGGTGTGGTTTTGCAGGATTTGACAGGATATATTTCAAAATGCTGCCATCATTACGAAACTATGGGACTTGATTTTGACGCTGTGTACAGCGGCTTTTTGTCCTCTCCCGAGCAGGTGGACTGCTGCCTTGAATTTCTTCACGGCAGTAAAAACGCCTTAAAGGTAGTTGACCCCGTGCTGGGTGACAACGGCGTGCCGTACAGTACCTGCAACGATGCTCTTCGCCGCCGTATGGCGGAGCTTGTAAACGAGGCAGACGTAATCACCCCTAACCTTACCGAAACCTGTATGCTGCTCGGCGAGGACTACCCCGCATATATGACCGCCTCACAGGTGCGCTCGTGGCTGGCAAGGCTCAGCGCAAAGCCGCGGATTGTAGTAATAAAAGGAGTTCCGCTTATAGACGGCGACAGCCAGAAGCTCTCAAATGTTGGCTTTGACCGCGACAGCAACAGCTTCTGGCGTATCGACTGGGACCACATACCCGTGCATTATCCGGGCACGGGAGATATATTCACATCGGTGCTCACCGCCGCGCTGTTAAAGGGTGACAGCCTGCCCATAGCGCTGAACAGGGCGACCACCTTTACCGAGATAGCAGTTAAGACAACCTACAGCTACGGCACCGACCCGAGGGCGGGTGTTATGTTCGAGGATGTACTGAGCTGGCTTATGACAAATGTGACTTTAAGTGACTATAAAAAATTGTAATCTTGCATTTGCGATTTTTATTTTAAAATACATCAAATTTGCGGGAAATACAGTAAATCAGATGTAATACAGCCGATTTTACCCCAATTTCTGATTAAAAATCATACTGTTTGCGCTAAAACGAGTATATAAATTTACTAAACGAATAACAACTTTAAATCGGTTAAGTTATGCAATTTTCACAAAATGCAAGATTTATATAATTTTCTTGCAAAAAACTGTTGACAAAACCGCCCCCGCAAATTATAATATACTTGTAAGCAACGGAGCTGTACAGATGAAAAAAGAGAAAATCATCTGTGCGGCTCTTTGTATTTTAAAGCGTGATTTCAAAGTCCGTATTTACAGCGCCGTAAATTGATTTTGAAAGACGCTTGGAAAAATAGGACCTTTGAAAGGGGCGGTTATTATGTTAGACTTTTCAGCATTGCAAACAATGGCTGAAGCGACCGGTGAAGCTGTATCCGTACAGGACACGGTCAACTCGCTGATGTTCGGCACGGAGGGCGTCTGGTTCCTCATCGGTGCGGCATTGGTATTCTTTATGCAGTGCGGCTTCGCAATGGTAGAGACAGGCTTTACCAGAGCAAAGAACGCAGGCAACATCATCATGAAAAACCTGATGGACTTCTGTATCGGTACGGTGGTATTCACCTTACTCGGATTCGGACTCCTCTGTGGTGAGGATGCGCTCGGCGGTTTTATCGGACTTCCGACAATGGGTATCTTTACCGACTTTGCAAATTTCCCTTGGCACAACTTCGTATTTAACTTAGTATTCTGCGCGACCACCGCTACAATTGTTTCCGGTGCGATGGCAGAAAGAACAAAGTTCATTTCATACTGCATCTATTCGGGTGTTATAAGCCTTGTTGTTTACCCGATTGAGGCACACTGGATCTGGGGCGGCGGTTGGCTCGCTCAGATGGGCTTTATCGATTTCGCTGGCTCTTGTGCAATCCACATGGTAGGCGGTCTTTCGGCTCTTATCGGTGCCGCTTTCCTCGGTGCCCGTATCGGCAAGTACGGCAAGGACGGCAAGCCTAAGGCTATCCTCGGTCACTCAATCACACTCGGTGCACTCGGCGTATTCATTCTCTGGTTCGGCTGGTATGGATTTAACGGTGCGGCAGCAGGCAACACCGACTTCCTCGGTCAGATATTCCTTACAACAACAATTGCTCCTTCTGTAGCAACTGTTACAACTATGATATTCACATGGGTTAAAAACGGCAAGCCCGATGTTTCAATGTGTCTTAACGCTTCGCTTGCAGGTCTTGTAGCTATCACGGCTCCCTGCGCGGACACGGACGCACTCGGCGCAGCAATTATCGGTCTTGTTGCAGGACTTTTGGTTGTATTCGGCGTATGGCTGCTCGACTACAAACTTAAAATCGATGACCCTGTAGGTGCTGTTGCGGTACATATGATGAACGGTATCTGGGGCACTCTTGCGGTAGGTCTTTTCGCTACAGGCAAAGGTCAGGACGGTATCACGGGTCTGTTCTACGGCGGCGGCTTTGACCAACTCGGCATCCAGGCACTCGGCGTTGTTACGGTTTGCGCTTGGACAGCGGTAACAATGACTATCGTATTCTGGGTAATCAAGCACACAATCGGTCTTCGTGCATCGAGAGAAGAAGAGCTCAAGGGTCTTGACTCTACAGAGCACGGTCTGCCCTCGGCTTATGCGGACTTCGTTGTTACAGGCGACTCCATTTTCGCAAACGACGCTATTTCGGCTGTATCAGAGGTTGCACCTGTTGAGACTGCAGTACCTGTACAGCACGTTGAAAAGGCTAAATCCTCTATCAGCGCATCTGACGTAAAGATGACAAAGGTTGACATTATCACAAATCAGGAGAAGTTCGAGATATTAAAGCACGCACTTTCTTCTGTAGGCATCACCGGTATGACGGTTACACACGTTATGGGTTGCGGTATGCAGAAGGGTTCGACGGAGTTCTACCGTGGAGTTCCTGTAGAAGCAAGACTGCTGCCTAAGATGAAAGTTGAAGTCATAGTATGCAAGGTTCCTGTTGAAAAGGTTGTAGAGGCTGCTAAGTCCGCACTTTACACAGGTAAGATAGGCGACGGTAAGATTTTCGTATACGATGTTGAGAATGTAATCAAGATCCGTACGGGTGAAGAAGCTTACGACGCTTTGCAGGATAACGAATAATTCGTTTTATGTGATTTACTCCTAAATATTACGGTACTGAGCGGCTACTCATTTGAGTAGCCGCTCAGACTGCTGTACAATATTATGCAGTATTGTCCGTTTTGCGCAGATTTATTTGCAGAAATCTTGCTTAATAGCTCTGTAACCCCAGACTGAACAAATCTATACTCACGTTTACTCTGCATTCTGCCGCCCGTATCAGCTCGGGTATTCTGTCGCTGTTTTCCCGCAAAAAGTCGGGGCAGGAGTGCCGCAGGGCGTCCTCAAAGCCGACAATATCCGCGCCGTACTCATTCTTTACTAGCTGTATCGTGTTGCAGAGCATATTTTCAAGCTTTTTCTCCGCCGCCTTTTCTATACTCAGTATCGCGTCGGTATCGGTTTCGCCTATCGAGCCGCGCTCGTCAAATCTGCCCGTTGAGCTGACATTTATGTCAAACGACAGCACGCCATCGGTTATGACCGGATTTATACTTGTACTTACATTGAACATCGTGATAGTGTATTTCTGATTAGCTTCGCCCTCAACCGTCACCGAGTATTCGACCGCCCTGTCGCTTAAAAGCTGTATGCCCGTGGCGGTGTCTGCGTCCGCCTTGCCTACCGCCTTGTAATTTGCGAAAATCAAGCCACCGTCAAGTATGACGGTCTTTTCGGTCTGCTCGTTGCTGTTTGCGCCGCCGCCCTCGCCGCCTTTTTCGCTTTTGCCGCCCTCGCCGCCAGAGCCGCCGCCCTCCGGAGGGATAGTTCCGTCGGTTTTCTGCTCGGATATTTTCATAATCGGGATATATGCCGAGGCGGTAGATGAGTGCAGATCGGTCATTATCCTGTATACAAGACTGTCAAGTGTCTTTGTCTCCTGATATGCGTTTGATACAAGGCTGATAAGGTGCTGTGAGGACACATACCCCTCCTTGAATTTTACATCGATTATCTCCTCGGCGGTATTTTCCGCGGTGACCACCCTTACCATCGGATGTGAGTGGTAGTTCGCCACAAAAAATTCCAGCGTCTTTTCTAGGTTGTAGTTGCAAAGCTCGTTTCCGATTATGACAATGCGGTTTTCACTTAGCAGTAAGTCCTTTCCGGTCATGATATACGCATTTTTCGCGGCAAGCAGTATGCTGTCGCCCTAGCCTACGGATTTAAGCACATTCGCCTGCGTCTTGTCTATCTGGTTCTGCCCGCCCTCGCTTGTCTGGCTGAAATATTGCAGACTTATGCGGTAGGTTTTTTTGTCGGGAAGATAGTCGATGCCCAGCGCCTGCACTATCGCCCTATCGGAAAGCTCTACATATTGCACGCACCCCGAAAGGCAGAGCGTGATAATCACAAAAAGAACCGTTAAAAGGCTAATTCTCTTCTTCAATTTTTGCCGCCTCGCTTTCCTTTTTCGCTTTTTTCTTACCCGTAATCAGCACAAGCAGAGGTATCAGCATACCCGCAATCACAATATGCGCCCCCGTCTGCATAATCTGCTCTAACAAATCATAATACTCGCGCTTAGTACCGATAAACCAGCACAGCGCAAGTATAAACAGCGCATATATAAATAAAAACAAATACTTGTTTACCTCTCTTGTCTGTTTCACCGAGGTGGTGTATATCTGATACACGCACGCGGTAAGCAGTGCGATTTTGATTATGCCGCAGAACAGCCACACGATAGCGTCAATTCCGTCCAGCCGTTGGAATACCACAATATCCGACATAGAGGAAATGACATACAGCGGATATTCCACCGAGCTGAGATAAGGTCCGAGTATCAGATTGTATATCAGATTTACGATTTCGAGAATGATAAAAACGGCGGGCAGATAGTAAAGTATGGTTTTGTTCGGCTTTTCGCGCACATTGGCGCAAAGCACCGCGAAAATCAGCATTTCGCTGTTTGCGCCTACCTCAGACAGCAGACATCTGAAAAAATAATTGCCGTCCTCAATAAAAGAGGGGTAGAGGTAGATAGTGTTCAGATTGTCGAACATTGTTATTACAATAAGGATTATCAGCACCGCAAAAAACGACGAAGCAAAAATCGCAGTTCGGGTTATTGCCGACACTCCCTTTGCCGCACCGTACAGCGCCGCGGCGATTATGATAAGAAAGCCGAAAACAGGGAGCATACTGTTAAGCAATGTATCCGCGATATATAATTGCAGATTTAGCACCGTGTTTACCGTTACCGCAACAAGCGACAGCGAAAACAAAAAGCCGAGCATCACGCCGTATATCCTGCTTCGTCTCAGCGCCGCCGTCAGAAAGTTGTCCTCCTTAAAGCGCAGGGTGAGGAAAATAAGCGGCAGATACAGCGCAAGTACGACAAGCTTTGCGAAAAATATGCACCAGAAGCGGTCTGCACCGTATCTTATCGTATCGCCCGAAACCATTATCATCTCGGCAGAGAGCCGCGTCGCGATAAACGTAATTGCAAGCTGTCTATTGCTTATCCTGCTCATCTGTTATTGTCCTTTCCTTTGCATTTGTTGATTTTGCCTTGCCCGAAAGCTGCTGTACCGTGACATCGGATTTTGAAAGCACGCGCCAGTCCACCCGCACAAAGGTGTCGCGTATCACGCTTTTAAGGGTGAATGGTGCAAACGGTGCCATATACGGCACGCCGTAGGCATTTTTTGAGCAAAGCCTGAACATCAGCATAACACCTACAATCGTTATTCCGTACAGACCGAATGCGCCGCCTGCCAGTATAAACACCAGCCGCATAATCATACAGCTCTCATATAAATCCGGCACAGCGAGCGAGCAAAGTCCGGTAGCCGCGATAATAAGCACGACCGGCGCGCTCATAAGTCCCGCAGATACCGTGATTTCGCCGATTACAAGCCCCCCTACTATGCTTACTGCGTGACCCACGCTTTTCGGCAGGCGCAGACCCGCCTCTCTCATTATCTCGTACAGAATGTACATTATAAGGGACTCGCCGAATACGGGGTAGGCGGTAGTCTGTATAGAGGAGTAGATATTCAGCAGCAGACTGCTCCTCAGCATCTCGGGGTTGAAATTACAAAGCGCGACATACAGTCCCGGGAGTATCACCGCGAGTATAAATGCAACAAGCCTCAGCATACGCAGAAAAGCCGAAAAATACGGTCTGTGCGTATAGTCGTCCATCGTGTGAAAGTTCTCGATAAAAAGTCCCGGTACTATAAGCGCAAACGGTGTACCGTCCACGATTACGCCTATTCTGCCCTCGTACAGCTTTGAGGCGAACACATCGGGGCGCTCTGTTACAAAAATCTGCGAAAACAAAGCGGAGTTGCTCTGCTCCAGAAAAGCCTGTAAAAACTCACTGCTCAGGATAGTGTTCAGCGGGATATTCTTCAGCTTGTCCATGATGTCATTTACTATCCGTATATCCGCGCGGTCGGTGAGGTAGCAGATACAGACATCGGTGTTGCTTCGCTCGCCGACCTGTATCATCTCGGTTTTCAGCGTCGGAGATTTCAGCCTGCGGCGCACCATCGACATATTCGTCCTTACGACCTCGACAAAGCCCTCTCGCGAGGCGCGCAGATTTATGTGCGTGCTGGGTTCCTCTACGCCCCTGTGCTCGTAGCCCTGTATGCCTATCGACAGCGCATAGTCCACACCGTCGCACAGCAGCACCGCAAACCCCGACATAATCGCGGACGCGACGTCGCTGCAGGTATAGAGCTGCTTTTGCTCCTCCGCGATGAACATTTTGCCCGCTATGCTGTCAAAAAGCTCCCGCGCGTCCTTACAGCCCTGCGGCGGATTTGATATAAGCGGGCGGTAGATAAGATTAGCGAGATTTGATTTATCTATCATGCCCTCGCAGGTGACCACTGCCATCTTTACACCCGCGGTCTCGGCAAATTTTATAATAAGGTCGGCGCTGTTGTTCATCAGCGCGCGTATATCGGTACAGGTTTCGTCAAGCAAGGTTGACAGCTTCTTGTCCTGCGGCGCTACGGTCTTTACCTGCTTTTCGGAAAAATCTGCTCCGCGTTTTTTCATATATTTCAGCCCTTTCTGTGCGTTTTATATATCGGTAAATTTCAGAAACGTTACACTTTGCATACAGCGCTATTTTCCCCTTAATGTATTTTTTTATCCAAAGTGACAATAATATTCGCGGTAAATTTATTTTGAGAGCCTGTTTGGCATCTCGGGCGCAAGATGTCTGCCGTGCGATGCCAAACAGGCTCTAAGGAGCGCTTTTATGCTGATTATTATAGTAAGGGCGGTGCTTTTATATACCGTCATTGTACTGTCGCTCAGACTAATGGGCAAAAAACAGCTCGCCCAGCTGCAGCCGAGCGAGCTTGTAACCACAATAATGATTTCCAACATAGCGACCCTGTCGCTTGAGGATTCATCTGTCCCGATGATATATGGCGTAGTGCCGATACTTATTATAGTTTGCGTTGATGTATTCATGTCCTTTGTTATGCTGAAAAGCACAAAGGTGCGGCGCATAATCACCGGCACTCCGCAGATAATCATATCCGACGGAAAGATAGACCAGCAGGTGATGAAGCACCTCAGATACAGCATAGACGAGCTTATGGAGGCAATGCGCGAGTGCATGATATTCGATATTTCGCAGGTGCAGTACGCAATTGTCGAAACCAACGGAAATATAAACTTCTACCAGAAAAGCCGCTATCGTAATGTAGAAAACGGCGATTTAGGTCTGTCGGTACAGAACTGCAACCCGCCGAGCCTGCTTATAAAGGACGGCGAGATAAACTATCCTGTGCTGAAAAACTGGGACGGCGGCGAGGAAAAGCTGCAAAAGCTGCTTGACGAAAACGGCGTAAAGCTGAAAGATGTGTTTATCCTGACAGACAGCGAGGACGAGGGCACGCACATAGTGCTGAAAAAGGACGCGGACGGA
Organism: uncultured Clostridia bacterium; assembly: GCA_945921635.1. GTDB lineage: Bacteria > Bacillota > Clostridia > Oscillospirales > Ruminococcaceae > Ruminiclostridium_E. The sequence goes on along the minus strand of CAMEKZ010000030.1, from coordinate 8,883 downwards.
GAGGGAAAAAATATATCCGGCGGCAGGAAAAGGAGAAAGAAATGAAGAGGCTTGTAGGCTGTATTCTGATAGTTGTTCTTGTTATCGGGTTTTCGCTGTACGGCTTTCACTATTCGCAGTCGGTAGCCGACGGCATAACCGCCGCCGCGGACGAAATAACCGATTATTTTGACAACGAGGACTACGAAAAGGCACTTTCCTCTGCCAAAAAGGCTCAGGAGCTGTGGCAGGGGATAAGCGAGCATACTATTTTTGTAGAGGACACTTCATGTGACACCGAGATAACTATGACTTTAGCAAGAATATGCGCCCTCGCGGAAAAGCAGGACGATGAAATCATAATCGAGTGCAGTACGCTGAAAAGCCTTGTAGATTCGTTTATAGACAGACAGCGGCTGACCTTTGCAAATGTGTTTTAGAGTTTTTTTGAATAAGAAAAGGCTTTGCACGGTTTTTACGACGTGCAAAGCCTTTTTATTCGATATAATCAAGTGCTTTCGCACCCCGACGCTGTCGCCGAGTCCTTTTTCGGGAATTTTCTCCGCATGAAAAAGTAACATATCAGATGCACAGCAAAGGTGATTATCCACGACACCGGATAGGATAAGAACAGCATGAGCTCGGTGTGAAACTCCGGCAGCTGAAAAAAGGTGAAAATCCATACGATACGCAGACCGCACGCACCGACAAGCGAAACTATCGTAGGCGTTACCGCATATCCCATGCCGCGTATGCTTCCCACGATGCAGTCCATAAGTCCGCAGGTGAAATAAAAACAGCATACCATCAGCATACGGATAAGTCCCGCATCAATAACCTCCGGGCGCGAGTCGAATATAGAAAGCAGCTGATGCCCGAACAGATACGCGAGATTTCCGAACACAATACCCGTCACAGCGCTACAAGCGCAGGAGATAAACGCTATTTTGTTTATCCTGCTATATTTTCCCGCACCTATGTTCTGACTGGTAAAGGTAAGTGCGCTTTGCGAAAATGCGTTCATCGCGACCCAGATAAAGCCCTCTATGCTTGCCGCCGCGGCGCTTCCTGCCATGACAGTCGAGCCAAAGCCGTTTATCGACGACTGGATAATTACGTTGGACAGGGAGAACACCACGCCCTGAAAGCCTGCGGGTATCCCGATTTTCAGTATCTGCGCGGTGATTTTTCCGTCAGGCTTCAGCTTTTTAAATCTGAACGCAAACGGAAAATCCTCTTTCACAAGGCAAATCACTATCAGCACCGCCGAGATACATTGAGAAATGACGGTGGCGAGCGCCACGCCCGCAACGTCCATTTTCAGCAGAATTACAAATATAAGATTTAGTATAACGTTAATGACGCCCGCAAAGGTGAGAAAGTACAGCGGCCGCTTTGTGTCACCCTTTGAGCGCAGAATTGAGCTGCCGAAGTTGAATATCATCATAGCGGTCATGCCGAGAAAATAGATTCTGAGATACAGCGCCGACAAATCAAGCACATCGTTAGGTGTCTGCATGAGTATCAGCAGATTATCCGCAAAAACAACACCGATAACTGTAAGCAAAAGTCCGCTCGCTATGCTCAAAAACATCGAGGTATGTATGGTTTTGCTCACCTTATCACTGTCATCTGCACCTATATAGCGCGAAACCAGCACGTTTGCGCTTGTGGACAGACCGAGAAACAGATTTGTCATAAGGTTTACAAGCGCGGTGGTCGAGCCTACCGCCGCAAGCGAGTTGCTCCCCGCAAAGTTGCCTACTACGATTATGTCCGCCGCGTTGAACAGCAGCTGCAGTATGCTTGACAGCATAAGCGGGAGCGTAAGCCGCAGCAGTCCGGGGAGTATCGCACCTGCGCACATATCTATTTCATATTTTTTTCTTGTCATATATCTGCCCGTCCTTTCCATTTATTTCTGTTTACATTACGGCTTTTTTCTGTATACGCCGTGAGGATAAAATCAAACGGCGGGCAACCAAAGCCCGCCGTATAGAATATTCATTCTGTAATTACTTGACTGTAGTAATATCCGAGCCAAACCACTCTGTAGCTATCTTGCCGAGCGTACCGTCAGCCTTCATCTCACTGAGGATTTTCTGAACCTCATCGCGGAGTGCCTGGTCATTCTTTCTGAAAGCGATAGCATATTCTTCTTCTTCAAGTCCCTCGGGGAGGATTTTGTAATCCTTGCCGCCTGTCTTGATTTCGTAATCTGCTACTACCTTGTCAAGGAACACCGCGTCTACAATACCCATTTCGAGCTGCTGTAATGCTTCTACATTTGTAGCGATAGCGTTTACCGAAATATCGTCCTTGATTTCGCACGCTTCAAGGATTTCCTGTGCGGTCGAGCCGTTCTGTACGCCTATTTTCTTGCCCTTGAGGTCGTCCATAGATGCACAGGTGGAGTCGCCCTTTACTACAAATACCATCGAGTTCTTCATATAAGGCTCGGAGAGGTTCATTTTTTCCGCGCGCTCCTCGCTTACGCTGAGTCCGTTCCAGATGCAGTCGCACTTGCCTACATCAAGGTCGGTTTCCTTTGTATCCCAGTTTATCGGCTGCTTAACAAGCTCAACGCCCATTCTCTTGCATACTTCTTCAGCAACGTCGATATCAAAGCCGACAATTTGGTCGTTTTCGTCTGTGTAGCCCATAGGCTTGAAGGTCGCGTCAAGACCGAGGATAAACTTGCCCGAGTCCTTTACCTTCTGGAGCGATAAATCCTCGCCTGCCGCGGTGCTTTCCGAAGCAGATGAAGCGGTATCGCCCGATGCAATGTCGCTCTGCGAAGAGGTGCTGTTTCCCGAACAGCCTGTAAAGCCGAGAGAAACGGTCATTGCCATAGCGGCAACGAGAGAAATCAGTCGTGATTTTTTCATTTTGTTTTCCTTTCCTTTGCCGTGTACACGGCAATCATATATATTATTCCTTCTGACCGACAGACGGTAAATGCCCGTCGGTTTGATACAAGTATTTTAACACAAATCTCCGCCAAAGTAAAGAGCGGATATTGTTTTTGCATAAAATCAGTAAAGATGTGTATACATCGAGGTGTCGGGGTACTTAGGCTGCTTTAGTTCGTCCTCGGTAAAGCTGTACTCTATACCCTGATTGTACAGATACCAAAGGCAGACCTTCATGCCGCTCTGCTCAAGGTGGGTGCCGTCGTCAAAGGCATATTCTTCAAGCAGACGATTTGCGCGGTTCTTCAGATAATCAGTGGGGTCTACAAAGTGATAGTGCTTGCAGCCGCTGTTGTTTATCGCGTATTTAAGCGCGGAATTGTAGCTGTCGATTTTCTCGTTCTGCGAAAATTTGCTGCGCACCGGGGTCACCGCCATGACGATAAGCTCGCTGTTAGGACTTGCTTGCCTGCAGTCGTAGAGCAGCTTCATGTAGTTATCGACAAACTCCTTCTGGGTAGTAAGGTTTACATCGTTCAGCCCCATTGAAAAGAGTATGTATTTCGGCTGCTTGTCATATATATGTAACAGCACGTCCGAGCTGTAGCCGTCGCTCGTAATATAGAACTGGTGTATATTCCACGCGGCTATGCTGGGTCTTGCAAGGTTGTTTTCCGCTTTGAAGTATCCGCAGTTTACAAAGCCGGAGCAGATGCTGTCGCCGACAACTACAAAATCGTCAAAGTACTTTATCATTTCGTCTGTAATGGTATAATCCTGCTTAGGAAGCTTTTCGGGCGGCAGACAGGAGCCGTCTGACGAAGCCGCAGGTTCGTTTTTATCTTCGCTTTCGCTGTTTTCGTCAGGGTCAGCTTCAATACAGCTGTCCGAAGCACCGATAATTTCCGTCTGTGACTGCTCAGGGTTGGGCGAGGAAACCATTGCGGCAGAGGCGTAGTTGCACGCCGTGCAGATAAGTGCAATGGCAAAAGGAGTGCAGGCGGCAATAAGCCAGATGTGCTTTTTTGCCGCTGACAGTATATTTCTAGGTTTAATCATATTATCCCTTATTCTATTATGTATATTATCCGTAATACGGTTGATTTTGATATAAATACCATACGGCGCATTGTATGATGCCGTACAGAGGGCATGGCGCGCCCTAACACGAAAATTATAATTCTTTTTTCAAAATATTTCAACAAATTTTTCGCTGATTTCGACAAAATATGAAAAATTTCATAACTTTGCACATAACAGCCGCCGTAAATCCCAATCCTTTTGTGACTTTAAAATTGCTCTGGAAATTACTACTATATTTTGTAGCCGATAAAATTCTATATGCCTTATATAGTATATATAAGCAGAATACGGCAGTCCGCTGATAAAAATAAATATTCGCGGACTGCCTTAAAACTATATTTTCACAAGCGAAGAAACATTTACCGCCGCCGTGACCTCGCCGCCTTGACCTATGACCGCGTAATCGGGAGCGCCGTCCTTTCCTATCTGCATAACGGTGTACCGCTCGGTGTAGACAAACGCCGCAAGCGGCTTTCCGCTGTATGTGGTAGCACCGTACTTTACCTTTACCGTATCGCCGACCGATATGCCCGCGGTGCTGGCCAAAATAAGATTATCAGCGTTTACCGCCGCAGTCACGCTGTTTCCCTGACCGATGACTGTATAATCGGGCGCGCCCGTCTTTCCTACCTGCATGACGGTGTATACCTGATTGTAGACAAACGGCGCGAGAGGCTTTCCACCGTAGTCGGGTGCGCCTTGCTTTACCCTCACATTATCCCCGACTGCAAACTTTACACTTTCATCATTAGCCGGTATCAGGTCGGCGGCGTGGACTGCGGCGGTTACATCACCGTCCTGACCTATTACGATATAGTCGGGCAGGGAAGCCGTGCCCACCTGCATGACCGTGTAGATGTGATCATATACAAAATCCGCAAGCCTGCCGCCGTAATAGGACAGCGCGCCCTTTTTCACCCTCACGCTCTGACCCACATACAGCTTATCCTCGGGCTTCTGGTGACTGTCGTAAAACTCGGCGGTGATTTTCGGATAGTCAACATAGCACAGATTTCCGTCGTACTCCATGCCGTTTAAAAAATCCGTGCCCCATTGCCACATGGTCTGACCGTAGCTGTAGGCGGGTGCGTTGTTGGGGTTGTCTGTCCATGCCGCAAGCCATATATCATATACGCCTACTATATCGGGTGTTATATAGTAGTTTTCAAGCCATGACGGATTTGAATACACGCCGCATAAATAGCCGCCGCGCATTACCCTGTCACAGAAGGTGCGCGCAATATCCGTCCTTTGCTTTGAATTTAGATTGTTTATCTGCTGCTTTGTCTCCATGTCGAAAAACACCGGGTACGCGGGCTTTTCGCCTTGTATCGCTTTAAGGCAGGCGTCCGCCTCTGCGGCGGCGTCCTCTATGCTAAGCGCAAGCGAATACCAGTAAAAGCCGAACGGCATACCCACAGCCTTTGCGCCTTTGATATGACTGTACAGCGCGGAATCGGTGGCTTTGCCGATACCCGCCCGTATAATAACAAATCTCAGTCCGTCGTCCTTTGCGGCGGCAAAATCAAAGCCGCTTTGTATATAGCTTATGTCTGCGCCCTTTACGGGCACCGAAGAATTGCTCAATTAAATCTCTCCTCTTTAAAGTTTTTTTAAGGTAAGCACAATATAATATTGTTAAACCGAAAAATTCAGTCTGCCGGTTCGCGAAAATTATCCGCAGGCAAAAACGGATACCGCACAAGGCTCTGCACGGTATCGACTAAAGTATATTATGAAAGAATATGATAATATGACACATTTTGCCTCCTGAAAGAAAATTTGTTTTTGCACCTTTACAAGATCGAATTTTTTTGGTAAACTATCAGTAGCTTTTGTTAAGGCTGCCGATAATTCTATCGTGTACGCCTGAAAGTATAAGTGAGGAAGAAGTATTGGGTAAAAGAACATACAACGTATATAAAAAAAGGAAAAAATCATCGCCGCTTAAAAGATTTTTTGTGGTTGCAGTGTGTGCGGCGGTTGTTGTCGGAGCGTTTTTACTTATGGTAAAGCTTACGGGAAACGGTGACGGCACGGACAGCGGCTCGGCTCAGTCCTCGGACGGCTCGCAGGGAAATGTGGTTGTTCCGAGCGACTCCGACGCGCAGAACGTAATTGCAGCTCCGATAAAGGATGTTGAGGTCACATCGTCAATTGATACCACAAATAACAAGCTGCCGGATGAAATAAAAAATCTGATAACCGGCTATAACGAGGAAAAGTATAAAGCGCTCGGAAGCCTTGTCTATACATCGCTTGAGGATTATTTTGACACCTCGGATAAATACGGACAGATGTATGCGGATTTCTGCAATACATCGCTTAAATTCCTTATTTTCGTAAGGGAAAGCCGCGCCGCTGATTTATCATTCGAAACCGCCTCGTTTGAAATAAAGGTGACGAATGTAAAATTAAGCAACGGCGTATTTACCGTAAATTATGAGATAAGCGAAGCGGTTGACTTTGAGTTTTCACCCGTGACCGCATATTCCTGCGGTATGGAGGTAGAGGCGAAAATAGCAAAGGGCGAGGATGGAAAGTATAAGTTCGTACAGCTTGCCGAGGACACCGATGTAAATCTGCTTATCGAAGAAAAGGTGATGAATTATCTCGGCTATGACTTTGACGAGTATTATCTGAAGGATATGACTATTTCCGACGATTTCAACAGCACACAGGTACTGGGCAATATCCTAGGCGATTTAAAGCTCGAAGCGGAAAAGAACATCACCGAGCAGGCAGAGCAGCTTGCAAAGTTCAACGCCGAACCCTCTGATTTTGCAGTCGCGGCAACTGCAGAGCATGAGTATGACCGTGACGCAGCTGTAGACTATGCGTACAGATGGGTCGGAACAGATAATATTGTCCGCAACAGCAGCTTTTCCGATTATTCGTCATACGGCGGCAACTGCCAGAACTATGTCTCTCAATGTCTGCTCGCGGGCGGCATCCCGATGGACTGGGAGGGCACCTATGAGCAGCAATGGAAGTGGTTTGACGATTATACAGAGTATGCCGAGACAGCAGAGGGACGCACCCCGTCATGGTCGGGCACGGAGCATTTTTACGACTACTGCAACAAAAACACGGGTGACGGACTTGTAGCCGTGACCGACTGCAATATCTACAGCGGAGCTGTCGGAGATGTTATGCAGTATGTTGTTGACGGTTGGGCACATCACTCGGTAATTATCACAAAGATAATTTACGATGATAACGGAAACGTGGTGGATTATCTGATAAACAGCAACACTACCGACCGCGTGGATTTCCCGCTTTCGGCTTATGGCTATACCGATATAAGGCTGATAAGGATTGTGGGATATAACGACTGATACAAAAAAGCAGGATGATATTATAAAAAGTACGCCGCCGCGGGTTTTCCGCGGCGGCCTTTGCATTCGGGTTGAAATAAAATGTAGAATATGTTATAATTATTCCATAAATGAAACATGAAAGGTAAATTTTATGGAAGCTTTCAGAAAAGTACTTCACAGTAAAACTTTAGCAGAGGCAATAAAAAATACCCCCTGCTCATTCTTTGATATTGCTTCTTTTGTTATTTTTGCCCTGTTTGCCGCAAATCCGCTTCTGAAGCTAATAAAGGATAAGCTTTTCCCGTCGCTTTTCATGCACTGGCAGACCTATAACCGCCTGGTGCTTGCCATAGGCGGGGCACTGCTTATATTATATATCCTGAAGCTGTGGATAGAGAGAAAGCACATAGATATAAAAGGCTTTTTAAAAGACAATATACCGATAGCGATATTCGGCATTTTTACTCTGCTTATGCTTATAAGCACCGCGGTCAACGGCTTTACGCCGTTATCTCTGCTCGGAAGCAACTACAGGTCGGAGGGCTTATTCGGTTATCTGAGCTATATCGTCTATTTTCTGCTCGCAGTTATAAACATGAGCGAAAAGCTGAAAAAGCTCTGGCTTTACTGGTTTGTCGGCACATCCGCCGTACTCGAAATGGATACTCTGATTGATTTTTACGCCTTCGGACACTACGATTTTGAGTTTGTTTTCGACCAGTACAATCACTACGGCTACTATCTGCTTATGTCGCTCGCGGTAAGCTCAATGCTTGCCGTAATCTCAAAAAATATACGGTGCAGGATTTTGTTTTCGCTCAGCGCGGCGCTTTCGACATGGGCGCTTATCATAAACGATACCTTCGGCTGTCAGCTTGCCGCCGCCGCGGGAGTTGTCATTCTGTGCGTGGTTTATTCGATTGCTAAGGGCAGATTTAAGTTGAAGACGCTTATACCCGCCGCGGTTTTCGTGCTTACCTTTGCGGTTGCGGCAGCTTCCTCGCCTGTAATGCTTTCCAATATGGCAAAAAACTACTCACAGATAGGAAATGATGTTTACGCTCTTGCCGAGGGTACCGAGGAGGCAGAGCACACAACCGGCATCTCAAGAATAATACTCTGGGAAAATACCTGCAATTACATAAGCGAGCGCCCTGTTTTCGGCTTCGGTGCTGACGGAACGGGAAACAGACTGAAAGAAGATACTCATGACAATGACCGCTGTCATTGCGAATATCTCAACTACGCGGTATGCTTCGGCATACCCGCCGCCATAGTCTATATAGCGGCTGTTTTTCTGGTTTATCTGCGAGGGTTGAAATACCGGAAAAAGCTTACCGAGCTTAATCTGCTCGGGCTGTGCGCCGCTATGTTTTATCTCTGCTCGGCGGTTGTGGGAAATTCGATGTATTCGACCGCGCCGTTTCTGTTTATCCTGCTTGGCTTCGGGTACTACAGGAAAACCTCGACCGAAATCTCGGCTCACGAAAAGTGAATATAAAATCAGTCCGTTAAAGGAAACTCCTTTGACGGACTCAGCTTGTCGAAAAAGTGATTTTTCGACAAGCTGTCAGACTTCGAGAAACACG
>CAMEKZ010000029.1 GCA_945921635.1 uncultured Clostridia bacterium | reverse complement strand
CTCAATTATTTGAAAAAACTGCGTTTTTGCGGTGCGTGGGTTTATCGACAGTCTGCGGGACTGACTTGTCGTTACGCAAGTCAGTCCCGTTGATATCATGTTTTAATTTGTTATGCTATTGCGAGTGCGTTTACAATAAACATTGAAGCAGCGTCCGCGTCCTTGGGTACAATCTTTACAGTATGCTTGCCCTCTTCATCAAAGGTTTTGAGCTGTGCACATTCTACATAGTTGCCCCAGCCGCCCGAGAAGTCTGCATTTAATGTTGTTACAAACTCATCATCGACATAAATATCAGCAAATGTAGCCTTGCTTGTCATTTTACCATAGAGAATACCTATGTTCTTTGCGGTTACTTCAAAGGTGAGTGCTGTGTCACCGTAGCTCTCGCCAGATTTTGCACGCGCCATCCAGTATCCGTTAAATCCGCCGAATAGCGTATTCTGCACATCAAAGCCTGTACCGCATGCTTCGGTATTTGACGGAGTGAGCAGCTGACCGTTTACAAAGCCTGCATTGGTTGCCGGCTCGGAAAAGTCGCTCTCCTCGCCGCTTATGCTGTCAAGCTCGGCTATAACATCGGAGATATAGCTCTGTATCAGCTGAGATACAATCTTGTGACCGGGTACGTTGGGGTGGATGTTGTCATCGGAAATATCCTTCCACTCAATATCGCCATGGTCGATTACATCAAGAATAGCGTCATGGTAGGAAATCATAGGCAGGTCGTATTTTATTGCAATCTCGCTGTGGTACTGCTGGAAGCTTGTGCCGTCCTCCTGCGTTGTAACAATAGTGATTATTGCGGGATTTGTCTCGTACTGCCATATCGTTCTCAGCAGGCTGTCGTAGGACTCCTTGTTGCGCTCGGTAGCCTCGGTTGTATCGTTTACCGAAAACTCAACGAAAACAAGGTCGGGATTCTGAGACAGAAGATCTGTTCCTACTCTGTGTACGCCGATATATGAGCCGGTGGCGCCGATACCTGCGTTTACATAGTTGATTTTAGCGTTCGGAAATTTTTCTTCAAGCCAGTTTGTGGTGAGCTTTGCATAGCAAAGGTCATTTCCTGCGCTTGTGCCCTGAGTGATTGAGCCGCCGATATAGCCGACTGTTACTTCCTCGCTGTTTTGCAGCTTTTTAATTACGTTTGCAAGCCTTACCTTGTTGCCTTCGTTAAGTCTTGATTTGCTTATCATGTTAGGTGTGATTTCACCGTCGAGTACATATTTCACATACTCACCCCCGTTTGATGATTGCTCTGAGCTTTCTTCGCTCTGTACCGATGACTGCTCCTCAGATGAGCTTTCTTCTGCAGAAGCCGATTCTGAGCTTTGCGAAGCCTGTGACTGTGACGAGCTGTCGGACATGCTTTCGGATGTGCTTTGGTTCTGGCACGCGGTAAGTGACAGCAGAAGTGCCGCCGCACAAAGGACAGCCAAGATTCTTTTCTTCATAATGTTAATATCCTTTCACTTTTGTAAAGCCGAATATAAGCCTTTAGTACTGTAAATCGCCCTGATATCCGATTATCACCGAATGGTGTGTTTTAAGCGGTTTTCAAAGCGTAAGCACTTACATGAAAAATATAACATTATTTTTACCTTATGTCAAGTAAATTGAGAGAAAATTCTTTAGCATTTTTTACATATTTCTGTTGATTTAGTCTCTTACTTATGGTAAAATAATAAAAAGACTTTAGTGCATTGCCTTGGCAGAATTTTCATCTGATAGCCGGTTACGGAAAGCGCCTGCATTAAAGCAATTAACAAATATAAAGGAAGGGCAATGTTTGTGCCGCGGCAAATCTTTCGCACAGACAGCCTCAACAGGAAAGGAATTATTATGACAGATAAGAAAATTATCAGCCCCTCAAATCCCGCCTTTTCATATATGGGAAGAATTGATTTTGAAAAGCCCGACAGTCCGCTCTTTATTTATGCTGGCAGTATGGTCACGGCAAAATTTACCGGCACATCGGTAGGCATGATGATACATCCGTATCTTATCTACAGCTGTACATGGATAGGTGCTGTAGTAGATGGAGTACAGTATAAATTCGACCTTAACAAATCAGAAGTCCCTGTTTACATACCTATCGCCGAAGGACTTGCCGAGGGTGAGCACACCGTGACGATATTCAAGCGAACCGCAGGCTCGCACCACTATTTCCGCTTCTGCGGACTGATGCTTGACAGCACGGCGGAGATTATGCCCGACGGACACGAATACGATATGAATATAGAGGTCTATGGCGACAGCGTGTCGGCAGGAGAGGTTGTCGAGGCGGTTTTCTGCACCGGACACACCGACCCCGAGCATTATTCCCAGTACGACAACAGCTGGTTTTCGTACTCTCTTACGCTTGCCCGCAAGCTTAACGCACGGATAAACTGCAACGCACAGGGCGGAATTTCGCTTATTGACGGTGCGGGGTATTTTAATCCCCCCGATTACATAGGAATGGAGAGTGCCTACGACAAGCTTTCGTATGTGCCGGAGATGGGGATTACAAAGTGGGATTTTTCTCGCTTTCACCCCGATTATGTAATAATAGCGCTCGGACAGAATGACGCAAACCCCGACCCGAAGCGCATATACGACCCCGAGTATAACGAAAAGTGGAAAACCGTATACAAGAATATGGTAAATTCGCTCAGAGAAAAATATTCCGACAGCACTCGCTTTATTATAATTACAACAGTGCTGATGCACGAGCCTGTCTGGGATGAAACGCTTGACAATATAGTAAATGAGCTTGCGCTTGACAATGTAAGACGCTTTAAATTCAGAAGGAACGGCGCGGCTACCCCGGGTCACCCGCGCATTTCCGAGCAGGAAGAAATGGCTTGTGAGCTTGCCGAATTTATCATAAGTTGGGAAAAATAATGGTAAAATTGCACAATCTTCACCGAAAAAATAAAGCATTTTTCATAAATCAAGCACAAAACTATTGAAAGCTTTTGGCAATTGTGGTATGATAACGTTAGGAAATTAACAAACACAAGGGGTAAAGTTATGGCAATAAATGTTCCTAAAGAATATGAGGTTCCGCTGTACCTGTTCCATCAGGGCAACAACGCGGAGGCTTACAAACTGTTCGGCTCGCATTTTGTCGAGAAAGACGGTAAGAAGGGTGTTATATTCAGAGTATGGGCACCAAAGGCGGTTGATGTCAGCGTAGTAGGAGATTTCAATCATTGGAATCGCGAAGAAAGCTACATGACAAAAATCAGTGACGGCGGTATCTGGGAGCTGTTTATCCCCGGACTTAAAAAGTTCGACAATTACAAGTACAGCATCAGGACCGCGCAAGGTCAGATAAAGCTAAAGGCAGACCCTTACGGCTACCACATGGAGACGCGCCCGAATACCGCCACCAAGATTTATGACATAAGCGGCTATAAGTGGAAGGATACCGAGTGGATGAAGAACAAGGAGACGGTTGATGTCTACCGCTCTCCGATGAACATTTACGAGGTACACCTAAACTCATGGTTTACAAAGGCGGACGAGGATGAGCTGTTCAGCTATATGCAGCTTGCCGACAAGCTTATTCCGTATGTCAAGGAAATGGGTTATACCCATATTGAGATGATGCCGGTAGCGGAGTTCCCGTTTGACGGCTCATGGGGCTATCAGCAGATAGGTTATTATGCACCTACGTCGCGCTTCGGCACACCGAATGACTTTATGGAGTTTATCGATTACTGCCATACTCACGGCATAGGCGTTATCCTTGACTGGGTACCCGCGCATTTCCCAAAGGACGCGGCGGGACTGTATGAGTTTGACGGCGACTTCTGCTATGAATATTCAGACCCCAACAAGCGCGAGCACTATAACTGGGGTACGCGTGTATTTGACTGGGGCAAGCCTGAGGTTCAGTCGTTCCTTATTTCAAATGCAAACTACTGGATTACCGAGTACCATATAGACGGTCTCAGAGTTGACGCGGTTGCTTCAATGCTGTACCTTGATTATGACAGACAGGGCGGCGCATGGACGCCGAACGTACACGGCGGAAACGAAAACCTCGAGGCGGTTGCGTTCCTGCAAAAGCTAAACGCCTGCCTGTTCTCAAAGCACAAGGGTCTGCTTATGATTGCGGAGGAGTCCACCGCATGGCCTATGGTTACAAAGCCTACCGATATAGGCGGCCTCGGCTTCAACTTCAAGTGGAACATGGGCTGGATGAACGATATGCTTGCGTATATGTCGATGAATCCCGAATACCGTCAGTATCATCATGATATGCTGACCTTCTCGTTCTACTATGCCTTTTCCGAAAACTTCATACTTCCGATTTCGCATGACGAGGTAGTATACGGAAAATGCTCGATGCTCGACAAGATGAGCGGACCGCGCGACAAGCGCTTCTCGTCGCTTCGCACCTTCCTTGCGTATATGACGGCGCACCCGGGCAAAAAGCTGATGTTCATGGGACAGGAGTTCGCACAGTTCAAGGAGTGGAACTATAAGACCGGACTTGACTGGGATATACTTAAGTTCCACGAGCATAAGCAGTACAGCGATTTTGTCAAGGCGTTAAACAAGTTCTACCTTGACAACAAGCCGATGTGGGAAATCGATTATGACTGGAGCGGCTTCAGCTGGATTTCAAACGATGACAACAAGAACAGTATAATCGTATTCCGCAGAATAGACTCAAAGGGTGACGAGATTATCGCGGTATGCAACTTCCTGCCCGAGGAGCACGAGGTCTACAGCTTCGGCGTTCCGTATTATGCGGATTATATAGAAGTGTTCAGCACTGATGATAAGAAGTTCGGCGGCAGCGGAATTTCCGGCAGAACTTTCAAGGCAGAGTGCGAGCCTATGCACGGCCTTGAATATTCTATAACCATGAAAATCCCCGCTATGTCTGCAATGTTTTTAAAACCCGTCAACAAGCGCAGCCCCGAGAGCGACAAGCCCAAAAAGGCTGATAAGAAGCCTGCCGTACCAAAGCCGGCTGCTAAAAAGGCAAAGGCGGTGGCTAAGAAAACAACGGTTAAAAAATCCTCGCCGTCTGATAAGAGTGGCAAGATTAAGAAATAATTTTTACGGAGGAAACCGATTTTATGAAACATGTAAAAAAAGAATGTGTAGCTATGCTGCTTGCAGGCGGTCAGGGCAGCAGACTTTACGCTTTGACTAAGGATATGGCAAAGCCTGCCGTTCCTTTCGGAGGAAAGTACAGAATAATTGATTTTCCGCTTTCAAACTGTGTAAATTCAGGCATTGATACCGTAGGTGTACTCACACAGTATCAGCCGCTGGTGCTCAACGAATACATAGGAAACGGACACCCCTGGGGACTTGACCGCGTTCACGGCGGTGTGCACGTTCTCCCGCCGTATGAATCCTCATCCGGCAAGTCGTGGTATGAGGGTACTGCAAACGCTATCTATCAGAACATAAGCTTCATCGACAGATACAACCCCGAATATGTCGCGGTTCTGTCAGGCGACCATATCTATAAGATGAACTACGCAAAGATGCTTGACTTCCACAAGTCGCATGGTGCGGACGCTACAATCGCGGTGCTTGAAGTGCCGTGGGAGGAGGCTTCGCGCTTTGGTATCATGAGCGCAGATGAAAACGACGTAATTTACGAATTTGCGGAGAAGCCTGCTGAGCCTAAGTCAAATCTTGCATCAATGGGCGTATACATTTTCTCATGGCCGAACCTCAAAAAGCACCTTATTGCTAATGAGAACGATACGGGCGCAAGCAAGGACTTTGGTAAGAATATTATCCCTGCTATGCTTGCAGAGGGAAACAAGCTGGTTGCATATCACTTTGACGGCTACTGGAAGGATGTAGGAACAATCGACAGCCTTTGGGAAGCAAACATGGATTTGCTCAACCCCAACATTCCGCTTGATCTTCACGACCCCTACTGGAGAATTTTCTCGCGCAACCCCGTAATGCCCCCGCATTATGCAAGTGCAAACAGCAAGATTCAGAACTCGATGGTATCCGAGGGCTGCAATATCGAGGGACTTATCGACTTCTCGGTGCTTTTTGCAGGCGTAATTATCGAAGATGGCGCTATCGTGCGCGACAGTATCATAATGCCGAACACGGTAATCAAGAAGGGCGCGGTTGTTGAATATGCCATTGTCGGAGAGGATTGCGTAATCGGCGAAAACGCCCACATCGGCGAGCGACCCGAGGCGATAGAGGATAAAGATACATGGGGCGTTGCAGTTATCGGTCACGGCGTAACCGTAAGCGACAACGCGGTAATCAAGCCTAAGGCTATGATTTCCGAGAATGTGTGAGCAGGAGGAGAATTGAATTATGGCTAATATGGCAAATGTACTCGGTTTGATTTTTGCAAATATGCACGAAACGACCGTTACCGATTTAACAAAAGTACGCGCTTTGGCGAGTGTTCCTTTCGGCGCAAGATACAGAATGGTGGACTTTCCGCTGTCAAATATGGTAAACTCCGATATTGACAATGTCGGTATCATCACAAAGGACAACTACCTGTCACTGCTTGACCATGTAGGCTCGGGCGACGAGTGGGATTTATCCCGCAAGACAGGCGGTCTGCACCTGCTCCCGCCCTACGGCAACAGCCATGGTATCTATCGCGGCAGACTTGAGGCTATGATGCAGGTAAAGCCCTTTATCAAGAGCATAAATGCTGATTATATCCTGCTTTCGGACGCTGATGTAATCGCAAATATCGACTACCGTCCGGTTATTGATTTCCACGAGAAGAACAACGCGGATATCACCGTGGTTTACGCAAGAGGTACATATACCACCGAGCAGAGCAGAACCAAGACGATACTCGCGGTAAATGAAAACAATGAGATTTACGATGTGCTTGTACGTCCCGAGATAAGCGGTGAGCATAATGTAAGCCTTAATATGTTTGTTGTCGGCAAGGAATTTCTGATGGATCTCATCAGAGACGCGGAGAGCCGCAACCTTTACAGCTTTGAGGTTGATGTTCTTCAGCATAAGCTTCACGAGATGAAGGTGTACGGCTACAAGTTTGACAAGCCCTTCTTCCAGATTGACAGCATTGACACCTACTTCAAGAGCAATATGGCTCTGGTTGACAAGTCGCTCAGAGATACAATATTCAACAGCGACGCGCCTATATACACAAAGGTAAGAGATGACGCTCCGGCAAAGTACGGCATCGACTCCGAGGTTTCAAATTCTTTGATTGCAGACGGCTGCATCATTGAGGGAACGGTTGAGAACTGCGTACTGTTCAGAGGCGTAAAGATTGGCAAGGGCGCAAAGGTAAAGAACAGTATTCTCATGCAGGATACTGTTGTCGGCGCAAAGGCTGAGATGAATTATGTAATCACCGATAAGAATGTTATCATATCCGATTACCGTTCACTTTCCGGAACAGAAACATATCCTGTTTTTGTTAACAAGGACGCGACGGTCTAATAACTGAATATTTACGGCGCCCGCATTTCTGCGGGCGTCGCAGCTTGTCGATAAACCTATATTTTTCTCGAAATGGGGTTGAGGGGCGGCAGCCCCCAATAGGGGCGAGGGGCGATAGCCCCCGATAAACAGCCCCTTCCCGAGGGGAAGGGGTTTGGGGATGGGGTTAGAGAGTTTGCACTATTTTCAAAAAATAGACTTTTTCGACAGTCTGAGCGCCCGCATTTCTGCGGGCGCCGTTTTTATCTTGCTTTTTGTCTAATCCTGTAATATTTGTTCATTTTCAGTTGATAAATCTGTTCTAGGATTGACAAATTCTACTTAATGCGGTATAATCAATCATGGCTGTCTATCGCTTTTACAAAGTTTATCCATAATATGTCATCAGTTTCGCTTTGAGTATGGCAGTAATAAAGAGGAAATATAAATAACGGAGGAATATTATGCCAATTGAAATCAACATGAAGTCCAGCGCCACCAAGGTAAAGGGTCAGGGCGTCGGCTCGGCTTATATCGAGCAGGTAGGACTCATTAAAGAAATGTCCGATAAATATACTGTATATGAAAACAAGCTGAAGCGCACCCCGATTGTCCACTATCATACGATTGATTTTCAGTTTGCACTCTTAAAGCCCATTCTTACATCAAAGGGCACATCGGTAGGCTATGTACACATGGTACCCGAGACGGTAGATACGAGCTTAAATCTCCCGTGGCTTATCCGCAAAATCTTTTACTGGTACATGATAAAGTTCTATAAGAGCATGGATCATTTAGTCACCGTAAATTCTTATTTTATAGATGTCCTCAACGAAAAATACGGCGTTCCGAGAGAGCGCATTACATATATACCAAACTTTGTATCAAGCGATACATTCCACCCGCTTCCCGCTGACGAGAAAAAGCGACTCAGAAAAAAATACGGCGTGCCCGAGGACGGCTTTGTCGTAATGAGCGCGGGTCAGCTACAGGTCAGAAAAGGAATTTTCGATTTTCTTAAAATAGCCGAAAAGATGCCCGATGTAACCTTTGTATGGGCGGGCGGATTTTCCTTCGGTGCGATTACCGACGGCTACAAGGAAATCCAGAAGGTACTCGAAAACCCTCCGGCAAACGTAAAGTTCCTCGGTATTATCGACAGAGAATACATGAACGAGGTGTTCAATATCGCCGATGTAATGTTCTTAGCGTCGTTTGAAGAGCTGTTCCCTATGACAATCCTGGAAAGTATGTGCGTAAATATACCAGTATTGCTCAGAGATTTGCCGATATATGAGGGGATTTTATTCGACTTTTATCTGAAAGAAAAGGACGTTGACGGCTTTATTTCCTGCATAAAACGGCTTATGACCGACAAGGAGTATTATGATAATGCCTGTGCCATGTCAAAGCGCGGAAACGAATTTTACTCGAAAGGTAACATAATGAAGATGTGGGACGAATATTATACAAAGGTTTATGAGAGCTTGCCCGAGAAAAAAAGAAAGGCGACTAAATGAAAAAGAAAAAGTCCAATAAGCTTAATCTTATAATCTGCGGCATAGCGTTTATATTTATGATATTCTATGTTTATTTTGTAGACGGCTTTGATAATTTATCCAATTCGCTCGGCAAAATAAATTTCCTGTATCTTTTAATCGCCGTCGGAATAATGCTCTTATACTGGCTGCTTGAAGCTATGGGCGTGCACGCGGTACTCAGAACAACTTATCACAACCCCAACCGAAAATTTTATAAAACTTTGATTGTTGCGATTTTAGGACAATATTTCAACTGTATTACTCCGTCATCATCGGGCGGTCAACCAATGCAGGTTTATTATTTTACCAAGTTCGGAATACCTATGTCGCACGCTATGACAGCGCTTCTCAGTAAATTTATTGTCTACCAGTTCGTGTTGACAGCATATTCTGCTGTGGTGCTTATTCTGAGATTCAATACATTCTCGCAGCAGTTTGCACCGCTTATGGTGCTAGTTATGATAGGCTTTATCATAAATACGATTGTCATTATACTGCTGCTCATGCTTGCATTTTTTAAAGCACCGGTTAAAAAGGCTGCTACATGGATTATAAAGCTACTCGGGAAAATACATATTTTAAAAACTCGGGAATCGGTTGACGACAAGATTGCTATGGTCGGCGAAATCATCGACGAATATCATGAAAACTTTCTCTTTATCCGAAAAAAGCCGTGGCTGATTATCAGAATGGTATTATACACGTTTATTCAGCTAACTGCGTACTTTTCGATTTCCTATGTCATTTATCTCGGCTTCGGGCTTGAGGGTACAGACTTCTTTACTATCATTTCCTGTCAGGCGTTTGTGCTTATGATTTCGGCATTTATGCCGCTGCCGGGCGCTCTGGGCGCGGCAGAGGGAAGCTACTCGCTGTTTTTCAGCAATATATTCAAAAGCGGCGAGGACTCGTTTGTTGGAATATCGACGTTTATATGGCGTTTTTTGACTTTCTATCTGCCGATAATTGTCGGACTTGTGCTGTCGCTGTTCCTCGGCAAGATTATGAAGATTGACACACCCGACAAGGATACTGCGATTGAGCTTACTGACAGCGAAATCAAGGGCGATAGTATCGAACAATAAGGTATTTTCTGTAAATATAAGGTAACTGAATTTCGGGACGGCTTCTGCCGTCCTTACTTTTTACACGATTTTACAAATCACGCAAACCCGCATTGCTAAAGCAATGCAACCGCAAGTTTACATAAAAATATTCAAAAGCAACACACAGTTGGTGGCCTTTACATGAAAAAAGCGGTATAGTTTTGACAACGCCTGAGAGATATATGGTGCAAAAATCAGAAGGGAAAATGGTATTATGAGTTTAGGAACAAATATCCAGTTTTTAAGAAAACGGAACAATCTAACGCAGGAAGATCTGGCAGAAACCATGGAGGTATCACGACAGACCGTATCAAAATGGGAGTCGGACGCGGCATTTCCCGAGACCGACAAGCTGATAAAGCTAAGCGAGCTGTTCGGCTGTACTATGGACACACTTATAAAGGGTGACGCCCCGACAGAAAGCGCCGAGGACACCACAGGTTATGACAGGGAGATGAACAGCTTTACACGGTCGATATGCGCGGGTGTGTCAATTATACTTGCGGGGGTTGTCGTGCTGCTTTTGCTGTACGCCTTTTCGGTAAGCAAGATTATCGCGGGCGCGGTTTTCATGCTGTTTGTCGCAATAAGCGCGGCGGTATTTATCGTTTCCGGCATACGCCACGGCAATTTTGTAAAAGATAATCCGCAGATAAAGCCTTTTTACAGCGAAAACGAGATCAAGCGCTTTAAGTCAAAATTCCCAGTGCTTATTGCGGCGGCTACCGTAATAGTGCTTGCGGGCGTTATCCTGCTTATGATTTGTGAAGCTATACCTACACCCGAGCTTTTTGCCGACCGCGATCGCTTTTATTGCATATTTACGGCACTGTTGCTTGTGTGCGTGAATGTCGGCACGTGTATGTTTATTTATGCCGGTATGCAGTATGCGAAGTACGATATCGAGAGCTACAATAAGGAGAACAACCCCGACAAATCCCCGCGCGAAAAGCTCTCGTCTACAATCTGCGGAGTAATTATGCTGACTGCGACAATAGCATATCTGCTGATGGGATTTCTCGGAGAGCTGTGGAGTATCGGCTGGGTCGTATTCCCTGTGGGTGGTATCCTCTGCGCGATAGTTTCGATGATTTTCGGTACAAAGGAAAAATAACTGTTTCTATTGCAAAAAACATCAATATGTGATAGAATAAAATAAGTAAAAGCGCCGCTTATATCGGTGCAATCATATATTGATGAAAAGGGAAATAGTTGTGGAAGCGTTAGCTGTTGTATTGTATATTTTATGCGGAATTATCGCTGTACTCGCCGTGCTGGTCGGAATAGCGGCTGTGCGTGCGGTCGTCATGAAAAAGGAGTTTGGGGACGACAAGGAGTTTTACCCCGACAGGGACGGAATAGATGTCGATACCCACGCGGCTCATTTATCGGAAATAATAAAAGTACCCACCGTGAGCATACGCGGCGTGGAGGATAAAACGCAGATATATAAATTTCATGATTTGCTCGAACGGCTGTACCCCAATATCCACAGGGTATGCGAGCGCGTTGATATAGACGGCGCATTGCTCTTTAAATGGAAGGGCAGGGACAGCTCGCGCAAACCCATTCTGCTTATGTCGCATCAGGACGTAGTACCCGCTGACGGCAAGTGGAAGCACGACGCATTTTCGGGCGATATAGCCAACGGCAAGATATGGGGCAGGGGCACGGTAGATACAAAGGGCGCGCTCTGCGCGATACTGGAAAGCATCGAGGAGCTTATCAAGGAGGGTTTTACCCCCGTCTGCGATGTGTATGTCGCAAGCTCAAATAACGAGGAAATAACCGGAGACGGCGCGGTAAAGACCGTCGAGTATCTCTATGAAAAGGGTATACGCTTTGACCTTGTCATGGACGAGGGCGGCTCGGTCATGTCCTACGAGGACAAGGACAAGGGAAGAATGGTCGCGCACAACGCCATGATAGGCATACTTGAAAAGGGCAGAGCAAATATCAAGTTCACCGCGACAAGTCCGGGCGGACACGCGAGCGTGCCGTTCAACAACAACCCGTTTTCAAAGCTCGGAAAGCTTATATACATAATCGAGCATAAAAATCCGTTCAAAAAGCGGATAACCAAACCCGCACGGGTGCAGTACAAGGCTATGGCGCCGTATATGCACCATTTCAGACATCGCTTTTTATACGGAAATCTGTGGCTGTTTGCGCCTATCGCGCCGTACATCATGCACAGGATAGGCGGCCCTGCGGGCGCGGTCGTAAAGACCACCTGCATCTTCACAATGGCAGAGGGCAGCCGCGGAGCAAACGTTATTCCCGAGCGCGCCTCGGTTACGGCAAACTGCCGCTTTATGGTACATGAGCCGCTACCACAGTCGTACAAAAAGCTCGGAAAGCTCTGCCACAAGCTCGGCATTTCCATGGAAATGCTGGCAGGCTTTGACGTGCCCCCGATGGCGGATATGAACTGCTATGCGTATAAATATGTCGGAAAGCGGATAAAGGAGACCTTCGGAAATATACCGCAGATACCTTATGTGATGCTTGCGGGAACCGACTCGCGCCATTATACGAAGATATGCGACTGTGTACTGCGGTTTGTGCCGCTTATGATGACCGGCGCACAGCTAAATTCTGCGCACGCGATAAATGAGAATATCAATGTCGAATCATTGGAGCGCGCAGTAGTCTTCTATCACGATTTTATAAAGAACTACGGCTCGGAGCTGTAACGATACAATAATCATCTTAATTATAGGAGAATATACAATGAGCAATCATAATATCACTTTATCAAAACGAAGCATAACACTTTGCCTGTTTTTTATAAGCCTTGCCGTTCATTTTGCAGGCTTTCTGTTTCCGTGGTACAATCTCAGCAGCGTAAAGGTGCAGGACGGACTTGCCTTTATCGGAGGAGAATTGTGGGTTATTCCCACGGCGTGCTTTTGCTTTGAGGTGTATTTTGCGCTTGTAAAATGGAACAACAGGCTTTCAACGGCTCTGTGCCGCGTACTGTCGGTTTTCGCGGTTATCGGTGCGGCTGCTTTTGAGCTTATATCGGTGATAAAAGGCGGCGTGTCTGCCTCAACTATGGGCTACGGACTTGTTATTTCCGCTGCCGCGCTGGCATTAAATATCATCTGCTGTGCTTTGCTCTCGGTATCGGATATTAAAGAAACGATACAAAAAGTGCAGAATGCAAAATTTTTTTGAAAAAAGCTATTGACAACAAAGAAAATATGTTGTATAATTATACGGTAAATTAAATTGTAAAACAAAAGCAGAGAAGCACTCTCACCCATTTGCGCCGAAAGGCTGCTCAATGCGGTAATTACAGAATTTCCGATGGCAGAATACTGCCGTCTGTTATATTTGTACAGCGTGAGAGAATCAGCTTTAGCGGTTTTTCACGCTTTTTGTTTTGCATAAACCATTTTGTTTTCAGAAAGGCGGTGCTTAATATCAGCACAAAAGAACAGCTCATCAACGAAGAGATAACCGAAAAAGAAGTCCGTGTAATCGGCGCTGACAATGAACAGCTCGGTATTATGTCTTCGGCGCAGGCTCTTGACATGGCAATCGAAGCTAATCTTGACCTCGTTTTAATCGCTCCGCAGGGCAACCCTCCGGTATGTCGTATCATGGATTACGGAAAATACCGCTTTGAGCAGTCCAAGAAAGAAAAGGAAGCGAGAAAAAACCAGAAGCAGGCTGAGCTTAAGGAAATCCAGATGTCGCTGAACATCGACACCAACGACTTCAACACAAAGGCCAATCAGGCGATAAAGTTCCTTAAAAACGGCGATAAGGTAAGAATCAAAATCCGCTTCAGACGCGCCAGAGAGCTTTCACACATGAATTTGTGCGAGGACCTGATGAAAAAGTTCATGGAAACTGTAGCTGATTACGGCGCTTCCGAAAAGCCTGCAAAGCTCGAGGGCAAAAACTACATGGCGGTTGTTGCTCCCAAGAGTGCAGGTACAGTCAAGAAAGCGAAAAAGGACACCGAAAACTAATCGGTGAAAATCAAATAAGGAGGACCCCACAATGGCAAAGAAAATTAAAATCAAAACCCACAGCGGTGCTAAGAAGCGTTTTAACATTTCTAAAAACGGCAAGATAAAGTACCAGAAGACTAACCGCCGTCACAGACTTACTCAGAAGGCTACAAAGAGAAAACGTATCAACCGTGCAGCCGGATATTGCGACAAGACAAACGTTGCAGAGGTTAAGAAGCTTATACCTTACAAATAAACCATAATCGGCGGCTGTTTGACAGACGCAATATTTAAAACAGGAGGATAAATAAGATGGCTCGTATTAAAGGTGCATTAGCAACCCGTAAGAGAAGAAATAAAACATTAAAGCTGGCAAAGGGCTATTGGGGCGGCAAGAGCAGACTTTTCAAGACTGCTAAGGAAGCCGTTTGGAAGTCAGGTCAGTACGCATATATCAGCAGACGTTTAAAGAAAAGAGATTTCAGACGTCTTTGGATTACAAGAATTTCCGCAGCCTGCAAGATGAACGGCATGAACTATTCTTCGTTCATCAACGGCCTTAAAAAAGCTGATATCAGCCTTAACAGAAAAATGCTCTCCGAAATCGCTATCAGCGACCCTGCGGCATTTACTGCACTTGTTGAAAAGGCAAAGGCAGCTCTTTAATCAAAAGAAACACGCCCGTTTTGCGGGCGTGTTTTTAAGTATATTTTGTTGAATTTTTATGTACATTACGGCGAATATCAGTACATATCGCGTGGGTGGTACTTATAATAGAACATATAGCTTCCTATAGCGCCCGCAACGACAAATACAAAGCTTACAAGCAGACTGTTTGTAAACAGGTTAGTGTATTCGTAGTAGGTTGTGGCATAATATCCGAGGTTGTTTATTATCCCGAACAGGTTCACGCCCTTGTCCGCTTCACTGAGGTTTAAGAATATTCTGAACAGATATGCAAAGGTGTTTGAAAAGCCCCAGCCGAACAAAATCATCACGGCACATATCACAGCGTCGGACGCCCTCAGCTTGCGGCTGAACACGGTATACATCGATATGACCGCCGCCGACATGACCACTCCGCCTATCCAGCCTACAATATCCGACAGGAGTATGAATACAACAAATATGCTGCATCCGAGCAAAAGACCGATACAGCCGCCAAGCACGCCTTTTAAGGTGTCCTTTATATTCGGCGGTTGCTTATTCGTTTTGACGGCGGGCTTTTTGGCGGGAGCCTTTTTGGTGATAACCGCATAGGAGGAGAGCTTTGTTATCTCCTCATAGTCAAGCTCTGTCACCGAAATTTTGTTTTCATCGCAAAGCGCGGTGAGTTTTTCTAAAAATCCGATTAACAGCGGCAGATTTTCCTGCATAAGGTTATATCCCTTGCAGTATATTTTAAGACAGCCGTCTGTGTTTTCTATACCGAGCACCGTTTTTTTAGGAAAGCTTTCCGTAAGCAGTGTTACGCGCGGGATAATGCTGTCGGTAAGCATTGCGCCGCAGATAATGTCAAATCTGTGCTGTGCGGTGTTGTCAAAGACCGCTACCGGTACGTTGTTCTTGATACCGCTGAGAATGGCGTTTTCGCCGTCAAAGGAAAGACCGGTTTCTTTTGTTATGGCGTTAAGTTCGGAAAAAATCATAAAAAATCCTCATTTCAGTCGGGATAAATGAATAAAAGAATTTTATCACACAATAGTATAAAAGTCAAGCGCCGCCGCAGAGATATACTTTATATAAAGCTTAATTTCATCGGCAGATTGCAGAATACGGGAGAGTGACCCTTATGGAAATATCATCAAGGAAAAATCCGCTTATAAAAGAATACCGAAAGTTGGTAAACGAGCGTAAGGAGCGGCGCGCCGCAGGCTTTTTCCCGTGCGAGGGCGCAAAGCTAGCCGACGAGGCAATAAAAAGCGGCTGCACGCTCGGCGAATATGCGTTTGTCACAGCGGCGGCGTGCGAAAAATATCCCGACACTACAGCCGGACTGGCGCAGAAATGCACCGTTGTCACGATAACAGAGGATATAGCGGACTATATTTCCGACACAAAATCGCCTCAGGGGATTTTTATAACCGTCGGGTATCTTGACAAAATTCTGAATTTAAGTACAATAAGTAATAGCAGGCAGTTAATAATATTGGAAAATTTACAAGATATGGGCAATATTGGCACGATAATACGAACCTGCGACGCATTCGGCATAGACGGTATCATCATGTCAAATGATTGTGCCGACCCGTTTTCATCAAAGGTCGCACGCAGTGCGATGGGCTCGCTTTTCCGCGTTCCGATTTATTTTACGGACATACCCGAAGCTGTTGATTTGCTGCGGCAAAACGGCTTTACGGTATACACCGCTATGCTTGACAGAAAAGCCGAGCGGCTCGGCGATATCCGCTTTCCCGAAAAGACCGCCGTCGTGATAGGAAACGAGGGGAACGGCGTGACGGAGAAAACTGCCGCCGCGTGTAATAAATCGGTGTTTATCCCTATGGACAGCGCCGAGAGTCTCAATGCGTCGGTTGCCGCGTCTGTTATAGCGTGGGAGATGAAGCACCCGCGTTAATATGCGGTTTACACAAGCGGAGTATTTTAAAATGTGAATCTTTAAATTAAATATTTGTATTCCGGTCTGAAAGCAGACATTATATATAAAAAAGAAAGGACAGCATAATGTCAAATCTCGTTATAGTAGAGTCGCCCGCAAAGGCGAAAACAATAGAAAAATATCTCGGCAAGGACTACTCGGTCGTAGCTTCGGTAGGTCATATCCGCGATTTGCCGAAATCAAAGCTTGGTGTTGATATCGAGCATGATTTTGAGCCGCAGTACGAAAACAAAAAGGATAAGGCGGCGCTTATAAAGGAACTGAAAAAGGACGCGAAAAAAGCCGATACAGTATATCTCGCAACCGACCCGGACCGCGAGGGAGAGGCGATTTCGTGGCATCTGGCTCATGTGCTCGGCATTGACGAGACAAAGCCGGTCAGAGTAACCTTCAGCGAGATAACAAAAAGCGGTATTGACACAGGCATGAGCCATCCACGTACGCTTGACATGGATCTTATAAACGCACAGCAGGCGCGCCGCATACTCGACAGAATTCTCGGCTACAAGCTAAGCCCGTTTTTATGGAAAAAGGTACGCCGCGGTCTGTCCGCGGGACGTGTACAGTCGGTAGCTGTACGCCTTATTGCCGACCGAGATCAGGAGATAGAGAGCTTTAACCCGCAGGAATACTGGAGCATAGACGCAAAATTCCTGTCTTCGCTCAGCAGAAGGGCGTTTCCTGCAAAGCTTACCGAGGTAGGCGGCGAAAAGTTCCGCCCGACTAATAAAGAAGAAACCGACAAAATACTCGCGGAAATGGAAAACGGCGAGTTTGTGATAACAAACATCAAAAATTCGAGCCGTAAAAAGACCCCTGCCCCTCCGT
>CAMEKZ010000028.1 GCA_945921635.1 uncultured Clostridia bacterium | reverse complement strand
GGCCGGAATATCCGACGGAGTGAGCGGCACCGTCCTGTCGCGGTTGTTGCACACCTGCTCGTCAAGCAGGACGCCCTTGCGGCATTTGGTAATTCCCACAAACGTAAATGCTATCGTATCGGGTGACGACTGCGAATAAGCTGTATCAAGTCCCGCAGAAAAACGTACAAAATCAAGGCTTTGTGCCGCTCCCGCAGTCAGTATACTGCGCTGCTGCAAGTCAAATACAAGCCCCGTCGCACGACCGCGCAAGCCGAGTATTTTGTTTTTGTGCAGCTTTGTACCTTTGGGCGCCGCATCCATTTTCCGCTGAATATCTTCCTCTGTCAGCGACAGGTTATCGCGAAAAGTAAAGAACCAGTACCGCCATGTCGGCACCGGTTCTTCGCAAAGCTCCCGCATTATTTCATCGGGTACATCTCCTGCGTACTTCTTGTACGGCCTTGAACGATTGACAAACTCCTTGTACACCGGAAGCGACGGGTCATCGGGGTTAAGCGTTGCCATCAGATAATCATTTCGGGTTGACATCTCGCGGACGAACTCAATATCAGCGGTGTTTATCTCGTCGATATATACGCAGCCGAACTGCGCGCCGAGCGCCATCTGCCACTTATCCTTGTTGTCGTAGCCGAGTATGTATATAATCTTATCCTCAAACTTTATATGCGGCAGCTTGTAGTCTTTATCGCCATTGCCGAAATAGCGGGCATTCGTATGCAGGTCGAGTATACCGTTGTCCTGCTGTATAATCGTTTCCTCTGCTTTGCCGGTAGTCTTGGCGGCTATAACATGGAGCTTTTTGCGACTTGCCGATACCATGCGCATGAACTTTATGCCCGCTCCGACGGTGGTTTTGCCGGAGGCGGTGGTGCCTTCGAGAAAGTCCGCTGTAACGTTGTTTACGGAGTTTATGAAGTCAATGTACTTTTGCGACAGCGGGAATTTATGAGTCGTCAAGACCCTCACCGCCTATCTGAGCAAAGACATCGGAGAGCTTGTCGGAAGTTTTTATGTCGGCCTGTATCTTTGTTGTATATTTTCCCTTCAGCTCAAAATACAGCTTTATTGCCTGTACATTTCCGCCCTTACATTCGCTGATGAGAGACTTCCATACCGCCGCAAGCTCGCTGTCGGTATATTTATCAACGAGGCTGTTTATATATTCAAGATACTCGGGTTCATCAAGCCAGCGGTAGAAAGTAGTGCGCGGAACACCCACAGATTCAATCAACGATGTTATTGTACCTGTAAAGTCGGGATTTGCAAGGGCTTCGGCTATCTTTCTGCGCTTACCGGTGTATGGGGAGGTTGTTCCGTTTTGTTTCACTTTCTCACTGTCCTTTCTTATTGGCGTAAAAAATAGCCGCTCCTTATCGGAGCGGTCATCTTTATTTATTATCCTTTCTTAGTCTGCACAAATCGACTTTAATCTGTTCTATATCTGAAAGCATCGTTTCTTCTCTTTCTATAGCCTCTTTTTCACTTTTATATGTAGCTTTCATATTATATTTGCATATTTCAGCTGTAAGCAATATAAAATACAGAAAACTTCCTGTCGCATTAACAACAAATGAGATTATTGCGTATGTTGATATGTTAAAAAGGTTTATTGGAAATATTATATTTACAATTGCAAAAAAGCACTCAAAGACACCAGTAAAAAGTACATAAACAAATGTATCTGATTTTCCTCTTTTTGTATATTCATTAGCTATCGGAACTGAAGAAGTAGCAACCAGCGTTGCTATTCCTAGTAAAATTCCTATAAATAATACGCAAAATTCCAAAAGAAAACTTAGTTCATCATTTGTTATGTTGAAATGATTAAAGCACGATAACGGAATCTGAAAGATGCATAGAATAATCATTGCAATATAAACTAGTGCCTTTATTATAACTACAGGTAACCCTATATCAAGCAAAAGCAAGCCTATTTTCTTTAAAATACTCAACTACTTCCTCTTTTCTACAAATTGCTCGTAATTCGTTTACACGATGAATATAATCTTTTCTTCTTGCATCAAAAAAATCGTCTGCATGTGCTAAAATATAATCCATGCCATCCGCTGTAATATTAAGTGACAACTCGAATTGTGACTCTTTAAGCTTTGCAGGTTCAATTTTTTCTTCAGAATCTTTTTTGCATTTTACCGTTATTTCTCGTATCATGTCGCTATCTAATCTCAATTTATAAATCAAATCTAACACCGCATCTTTTGTCATAGACTTTTTTGAACGCTTTCCTAATCCAAAAGACAACGTCAAGAAATTTGAACCGAAATCGTCTCTCGTTAAATTTGCGATTTGTCGCGTACATTGAGTGAGATTTTCTTCTATTTCAGTGGACTCATCATAAAATAGTTGTTCTTGACTGGTAAGGTTAAGTGATATAGACACGCTACTCACAAAATCAGATTTTTCGACTCTTTCCAAACCAGAAATTCTATATACAGGCTCAATTCTTACCTGAACATTTTCACTCAGGAACTGTTGAAAATATTTAGCAATCAAAGCAATAGACGGACCTTCTCTGTCAACCGTTACCATTATAACATTTTCAATGCTGTTGTAGTACAATATGTTTATATCGAAAATATCATAATCTATTTTTTCAAGATTGTACCTATCTTCTGCAATTTTATATGTGGCGCCCGATTTAACTTTTCCTATGGGAATTAAAAATTCATTTTCCGAAAATCCATTTTTTCTATGAAATTGCATTACTCTTAATGTACGACCATCCACTTCCTTCACAATGCTTTCCACATTGTTAGCGAGCATTCTTTGTTCGAGTTCATTGAAAAATGCCCCAAAATCCATAGATAAAAGATTATCTTTTTCATCGTAGAGCCCAATGGTACAAAATTTTAACTTTGCCGTAATAACACCTCCAAAATTCAACATTTTTCTTTATTATAACCGATTATTTTGGAGGTGTCAATATAATTTTATATTTTGTCAGTTTAAATTATAACACACCAAAAACGGACAAAACGGACAAATTTACGAATTTCGAAAATATCGCATAACTCTTTTCCTGCAACTGTCTTCCGTGTTCCCGCCTATTCTAACCGCCACCTGCACCCATGTTAGTCCTTTTATGAACCTCAGCCGGAATATCTCCCTTGTCTGCGGGTCTGATATGCCGTTGACATAATGCTCAATCTCGGATTTTTTGTAGCGTAAATCTCGCAGTTCCGACGCGTCGTTGGTATGTTCCGGAGAAACCCCGCTGATTTTTACCGAATGTTTAACAAACGGGTATTCTTTTTGCGAGCCCTGCACGCTGTCAACGACCGTGTTATCGGAGAGGGTTGCTTCGAGCTGTGCTATACGGCAGCAAATGAAACGGTATTGTTTTAATTCATTGAGGTTCATATTACTCACCTATATTCTTTCTTGCAATCAATTTCAATCTTAACATCCTCGACTTTTGCTATCGTGATACTATTAGTTGCCTTTATATCCTGCAATTCCAGCAGATAATACCAGCCTTTTTGCTTATCGTATCTTGATATAACGCCCTTGATTTTGTAATGCAGCTGTAGTCCGCCATGCTCTACGATTACGGTCTTCCCGCTTTCAATTGCCGAGTTTACGTTTTCAATCTTCATAGCTCCTCGATTCTGATATAAATTCCCGGATATTCAGCCCAGAATTTTTCAATGATTTCTGACGCAACAAGCGCATCGTCTTTCCAGTAACCGAGCTTTGTCATGCAGTCCTTAAGCATTTTCTGCAGGTTGTCTGTATCCGGCTTAGTTGTTTTATATTCTCCGTCCTGATGTCTGCCTTTTGGGAACAACCACTTGACAGTCAGCCTTACCGGTTTATCTTTTATCGGCTCATCGGGAATGTGCTTCGACAGATACGCGCTCAGCTTCTGCTTTGCGTCTTTTATTTCGGGGCTGTCGTAAAAATACACTTTCTTCGCTGACTTACCGACTCTGTGTTCCTGATTGGTAACAGTCGGCGGTATCATCGGTAGAAAAAACTGATTGGGATTTTTTGTCATTTTATGTAAATCACCTTTCGAGAATTTTTTTGTCAGGAACAGGGGAAGGAGTTGTTGTGCGTAAGCTTCGCACAACTACTTCCCCCCTGACCGTAGGGAAGGGAAAAAACTATATACGTAGTATATAGATTTTCCTTCCCTGGGAAAAAGTCGAGATTTTCCCGATATTTTCCCTCGCAGGGAAAAAGGGAAATTTTCGATTTTTTCCCTTTGAGGGAAAAGGAAAATTTCGATATTTTCCTTCAAAGGGAAAGAGAAAATTACCGATATTTTCCCTGTGACGGTAGGGAAATTATCCCGACTTTTTCCCTACTGTACCTTCGTCAATCCAGAAATCTCCGTGCTCTTTCAGACGGCTTCGGACTGTTTTTTCGGTCACTCCCAGATACTCCGCAAGGTCCTTTATGGTAACTTTTCCATTCATGCCGCACGCTTCATAGGCTGTTTCAATTGACTCTTTGCGCTCGTTTTTTCGTTCCTTGTCGGTCTTTTTCCTGCCGAAATTCTTCTGCCATGACGGGCTGTCACCCTCTGCTTCTGCGTCTTTCAGCACGCCCGAACTGTCGATTTTATGAATAGGATAATCAAACCACATATTTATAGGCGCAAACTTCGGGAACTCGCGCAGCGTGCCCTCAATTCTCCACGCTGTACGGCTCTCTGTACGCTTGTCTGAGAGTGTTACTTCCTGCATAATCATTTTATACTTATCGTTCGATAAAGCGCTTCTGCAAGCGTCCTGCATAGCTTTTCGGCTGCACGCATCGTCCTGCGAATACTCGTCATCAAGCCCGCATTTGTCAAGGTATCTTGTCATAACCTCGCACGCCGCATTGTTTTTCTCCTGCGTCATCAGACTGTCGCTTATTTCAAGCTCAATAAGGTCAAGTAAAGCGTCAGGGTCGCGGGCGAATACGCCCGAGCCGGAAGCTCTGTCCATTGAGCGCTTACCGCCCTGTGCGCCTTTACTGTGGTGATGGCAGTATATGACCGCACAGCCCAGCTCGGTGCATACCTTGTCGAACTGGTTGCAGAAGTGTGCCATCTGGTCCGCGCTGTTCTCGTCACCGGTGATAACCTTATAAATCGGGTCGATAACAACAGCTATGTAGTTTTTCTTCGCGGCTCTGCGGATAAGCTTCGGTGCGAGCTTGTCCATCGGAACAGACTTTCCGCGCAGATTCCATATATCCAGATTATTAAGGTTTTCGGGAGCCCAGTTAAGCGCTGTGTATACGTCCTTGACTCTGTGCAGACAGGACGCGCGGTCTAGCTCAAGGTTTACATACATTACCTTGCCTTTTGTACATGGAAAGCCGAGCCACTTTTTCCCTTCTGCAATAGCACAGCACAGCTCTATAAGCGCATAGGACTTTCCCGCTTTCGACGGTCCTGCTACCAGCATTTTATGCCCCTGCCGTAATATACCGTCTATAAGCGGCGGTGCAAGGTCGGGGATATTATCCCATACATCGGACATATTTTCTTCGTCCGGCAGGTCATCGTTTACGCTGTCTATCCATTCGCGCCATTCGTCCCAGCTTGCTTTTCCGATATTGGTATCTACAATGTACTGCCTGTTATCTCCGCGCTGTACACCCGGCAGGCGGCTGAGACGTGACGGGTTACGGTTCTGAGTATCCGGAGACAGACCGTTCTTCTGGCATATCTGATACAAAAAATCGACGCGCTTTCGGTATTCGTCGTAATTCGCGGCGTCTATTCTGACAATGGCGTGCAGTGATTTCTTACCGCTGAATACAAGTACGGCGACAGGCAGCTCCATTTCTCTGATAATAGCGTTCTGACGCTCTATATCGGTACTGTCACTTTCGACAAGGGCATATTTGTATTCGGTAACATTTTCATTTTTTACGCCTTTGCCGTCAAGAGGATTGAATCTTATCCATGCCCCTGCCTGCGTGTTGTAGTCGCCGAGTACCGAGCCTATATCCCCGTCACATTTCGACAGCAGCTCGATAAGCTGTCCTGCCGTGCGGTCATAAGAACCTTTATTTGCAGGGAGATATTTACCGTCCTTTTCCCAGCTCTGCATAACATAGCCGACATTTTCGCTTTGTTCGAACAAGGCTTCAAGATAGCGTATTATTTCCTTGTGCGGCTGCCAGTCCTGCGGAGCATTGATTTCTTTGCCTTCAATCCACTTTTTATCTACAACAACATGGTCGTCATGCTGTTCGTAAGATATTTCGTCGTCCCAGTCAAGTGCGCGGTTCTCGCCGCTTCCGCAGAAGGTCATGCCGTTGTTCTTCGCCATCTGCACGATAGTGCCGGCAGTAACAGGGTTTGCGTTTCCGTTAAAGCTGCTCCATTTTCTTTCGCATTCTCCCGGGTGATAGCGTACGGTATCGCGCGAGCTCCACGCTTCCCAGACTGCGGCGGTATAGCCCTCATGCTTGAGAGCCATACCGACATTTATCCAGTCCTGATAACTGCAATCGGCAGGATTTATATATTCGATTACTTCGGCGAGGTTAATTTCGTTATTCATGGATTATCTCCTGTACTGTAGGATAATAGGCTGATGGAGTTATGTCACCGGGGACATTCCAGTTGTTAGCCGCAATACGGTTGATAAGGCGGCGGGCATCGTCAAACTGCCATGTTCCGACGTGTTGGAAGCCTCTTCTTTCAAGGAAACGAATCTGTTTCGGTGTAGTAAGCCCTGCAAATTTGCGCTTGTTAAGCCTGTCAAGCAGTTTTGCCGCCTTTCCTGCGTTGTCGATTTCATCGGGGAAAATACCGAGTTTTTCAAGCGACGATAACTGTTTAGCCGACGGCGGAGACATTTCCCAGCCGAAAGCCGGAACGTATGACGATAAATCCTCCGCCTGTATAGACATTTCAAACTGCAGCGGGTCTACGAGCTTACGCTTGCGCTTTTTCATCTCTGCGAGCTGTTTTGCAAGTGCTTCTTCGCGCTGTGTTACGACATCTTCACTTGCTTGCTCTGCTGCTTCTTCGATGTCTATCGGACAGCCTGCCTGTTTGGTAAGATTTTCTGTCATTTTCTCGGCAACTTCGGGATTTTCGCAAATCAGATGAGCAGGACGGCAGAGCTCGTGCCGCTCGGTATGCCATAAAAAGTCAAGCAACAGCAAATGGTCCTTACCGGGATAAAGCCTTGTACCTCTGCCGACCATCTGACAATATAAGCCGCGCACCTTTGTAGGACGCAGAACAATAACGCAGTCAACGCTCGGGCAGTCCCACCCCTCTGTAAGCAGCATGGAATTGCACAGAACATTGTATTTACCGTTTTCAAATGCTTTGAGCACCTGTTCTCTGTCATCGCTGTCGCCGTTTACTTCCGCTGCGTTAAATCCTTTTTTGTTGAGTATGTCGCTAAATTTCTGTGATGTTTTAATCAACGGCAGAAATACAACCGTTTTTCTGTCTTTGCAGTAGGTAATCATTTCATCAGCGATTGCTTCAAGATACGGGTCAAGAGCGGTATCAATATCGCTTGCTTTGAAATCTCCTGCTTGTGTAGAAACTCCCGATAAATCTAGCTGTAAGGGTATCGTCACTGCTTTTATAGGCGTAAGATAGCCCTCTTTGATAGCTTTTGGCAAGGTGTATTCGTAAGCAAGGCTATCGAATACCTGTCCGAGATTTTTCATGTCTCCCCTGTCGGGTGTAGCCGTTACGCCGAGTACACAGGCATCATCAAAATGGTTAAGTATTTTCTGATAACTGTCCGATATGCAGTGATGTGCTTCATCAATTATGATTTTGTCAAAATAGTCGCACGGAAATTGAGCGAGGCGCTTTTCGCGCATAAGGCTCTGCACACTTCCTACTACTATCCGATACCATGAGCCGAGACAGCTTTCGTCTGCCTTTTCAACCGCACAGCCAAGTCCGGTAGCTTTGAGTATCTTGTCAGCGGCCTGTGATAAAAGCTCTCCCCTGTGAGCAAGTATCAGTGTTCGGTCGCCTTGCCGGACACATTCTTCGGCAATTTTTGCAAAGACTATGGTTTTTCCTGTACCTGTCGGCAATACGAGCAGGGTCTTTTTATTTCCCTGCTTCCATTGCTTAAAAACCGCTGTCTTTGCCTCTTGCTGATAAGGTCTTAATTCCATTATCAAAACTTACCGGGTGTGTACATTCCCGAGGGTGCGGGAGCTGTATTTGCTGTATTTGTCGATGCAGGGGCATCTTCGGGGTCGTAGAATTTCTTAATTTCGTTTGACTGCATTTCTTCGCTGGTGTTTTTATTCTTCCAGGTGCGTACGATAATCTTGCAGCGGCCTTTTGCACCGATTATGTTGTTCCAGTTCATGCGGAGCTTTTCGCCGTGCTTTTTCTGATCTATACCGATGAAAAACGCGGACAGTAAGCCTTCGCACTTGCTGTGTAAGAACAAGTTATGCTTAATTGTAGTTGAACCCTCGGAACTGTCGATTTTAATTGAAATGATTGCTTTATTGCACGGCGGTAATTTATCACTTCCCTCGTGCCTTGCTCTTTCAAATCCTGTTACGGTAAAATCGTAATCACCTTCGGGCAAGAGTACAAAATCGTTTTCCCTCTCTATTTCATCGTCCCAGCTTAGTTCTCTGTCAAGATATTCTGCCATAATATTTTCCTCGCTTTCTTAAAACGGATATGTATTATCCATGCTTTTTATCATTTCTTTGACCTGTGTCCATGCCCCGATGAGCACGCCGTTTATAAAATCCTCGGGATAGTCCTTGATAGGCATATCCTCAGGAAAATAGCCTTTGCTTGCTACCGCCGCGCATACCTGACTTTCGGTAATACCATCAGTTGCCATAAGGTCACTGAGCGCTTTCGGGATACCGTCGGTTTTGTTTGCAGGCGGAGCGGCCTTGACTTCTGCCGGTGCGGTTGTTTTGGCATTCGTTACGACAGGAGTCGGAACAACTGCAACAGTAGGCTGTATCGTGTTTGTATTTACGCTCTCAATGATATGCCTTATCTGCTCGTAGTCCATCGGAATTTCTTCGGGCAGTCCGTAACGGTTCTTGGCGTCCCAGCACGGGTGATGAGATGTGTACATTATCCTTCTGCCGCCCTGTGCCTTGTGCTTTTTACCTTCCTTATCCACCGCAACCGAGAGTGTTTTATAGTTTGCAAAAAGCACCATGTCAGCCCATTCTTTTACAAGCGGCGATATAAGGTTGGTAGTCTTTTTGCCGAGCTTCAGCTCCCACCTGTCATAGCTTCCGAGCTCGTCAGGCTGCTCGAATTTTCTGAGTATCGCATGTGCTGTCAGTACGACATTTATTCCCGCTCCGATTACATCTTCAAGTAAATTTAAAAATCTGCCGAACTCCTCTTTTTCGTAGACATAGCCGTTGCCGTAGCCGAAATCCTCTATACCCTTTTTATCGTGACTGTCGCATACTGACTTGATACAAAGCTGTTCCGCCCAGTCTACCGTATCAATGATAAGCGTTTTACAAGGTCTGTTACGCATGACGTAATCAATCTGACTTGTAAGCATAGCCCACGATGTAGGTTTGTCCATGCGAGCAACATCAAGCTCTTTGGTACTGCCTTCCGTGTCAATAAATAAAGGGTCGGGGAAATGTGCCGCAAAGGTTGATTTACCGATGCCCTCAGGACCGTATATTACAACCTTTTTCGGAGACTGGATTTTTCCTTTTGTGATGTTCATTAAAATGTACCTGCCTTCCATGTAGTTTTCTTTACTTCCGGCTCGTGGCTGTAACCGTCTTCGATGATGATACTGCATTCATCGCCGGTACTCACTCTTGTTGCTATGGCCTGCAAGCCTTCTTTTTCGAGCCATTCGCCGAACTCTTTCAGCGTGTCGTTATCCATCTGTTCGAGCTTATCAAGAAGGACAAAGCCACAGTTAGGATTTAATTTGCGTACAATAGCAGTTGACACCTTGAGCTGTTCGGCGCCGCTCATATTGTCCCACTTATAACCGTTATATGTAAGCTCGCCATCTTCGACAGAAAGGCCTTCAAGCGGCAGATCAGCGCCTTTGAGCAAGTCGGTTTTTGCCTTGCGTATCTCTTCAATCTGACTTGTCAGCTCGTCATACTGCCGTTTATAATTCTCTGCGTCCATTTCTGCTTTTTCGCGCTCGAGGTTGGCTCTTATTCTGGCATTGATATTCTCAATGTCGGTGATATTGGCTTCAAGCTCGGCCGTGCTTTCATCTTGCAGATTTTCCGCTGATTTTTCTGCAATATCAAGGTCATACTTCAATTCTTCGAGCTTTTTGTGAAGCGCTTCCAGCTCGGCAATTCCCTTACTGTATTCCGCCTTGATATGAGCGAGGTTTTCTCTTTTGCGCTGATTTTCGCCGTTTCGTGCAAGTATTTCCTGCTGTTTGCGTATGAGCTCGGCGGCAGATATAGGCTCTTTCGGCACATTATCATACAAAGGCATTTCTTTTGCAAACTTCGCTTTCTGGTCGGCAATCTGACCTATAGCGTGCCGCTGATTATACAGCCGCTGTTCATTCATTTCAAGCGT
This sequence comes from uncultured Clostridia bacterium, assembly GCA_945921635.1. Taxonomy (GTDB): domain Bacteria; phylum Bacillota; class Clostridia; order Oscillospirales; family Ruminococcaceae; genus Ruminiclostridium_E. Next base: position 6,976 of record CAMEKZ010000028.1, on the reverse strand, counting down.
ATAAAGCGTATCTCCCACCCCGATTATTTTAAGCAGAGTGTTTGCCTTTTCTTTATTGCTCTGCTGCATAAACTTCGGGAGATTTAAAGCAAGCTGTTCGACAAATTCGTTCAAAAGCTGCTGTCCGCCTTTGTTACCGCTGGGGTCAATTACTTTAAGTGTGCTGTTATTGCCTTTACGCTCAACGACAAGACCGTTTGAAAGAGCAATATGGAGTATCGGCGGAATTACCGAGCCGTCGCGGCAAGGCTGTGAGGGACGGAATTTATCACCGCCGAGCGCCCATGATATAGCGTCAAGCACAGAGGTTTTACCTTGACCATTTTTGCCGCCGATGATGGTAAGGCCATTTTCGGTAGGCGTAAGCTTTACTGCCTTTATACGTTTTATGTTTTCGATTTCAAGCTGATTGATTTTAACCATTTGGTTTTGACCTCCTAGATTTCAGATATAATTTTCCCACATTCATCAAGTAGCCGAGAAAAAGCCGCTTTCAGCTTTTCTCTGTTCTCGCTATTGCTGATAAGTTCGACTACCTCATTCATCTGCCGCTGGATATCCGCAAAATAGTGCTTTATAACTGCTGTGTCGTCACCCTTCGGTTCGGTTTGTGCAATCGATTGCACTTTTTCCTTTTGAATGGGACGATCACAAAGTGTCAGTCGGCTTCTGCTTTGATTTTTGTAATCTGTTCCTCTGACGGCTCTGCTACCGCAACCTCGATAGGACGGTTTTCAAGGTCGTTTATCTGTTGTTTTAGCTGACTGTTTTCCTGTGCAGTTTTCCGCATAGCGTTTCCGGTATCGTCAAGTCGTGCCTGTAAAGACTTTATTTCATCGTCTTTATACTTGCCTATTCGCTCTATCTCGGCCTGCTTTGATTGCAACTCTGCTTCGAGCTGTGCAATCCTGTCGGTGTCGGAAATCTTATCCTGTACGGTGGAAAGCTCAAAACTTAACTGCTCGTTCTTGTCGGTCAGTGTCTTGATCTTTTCCTTGAGCTCACGCACGGACATCTCCTCGGCTTCGCCGCTGTTTATCAGCTCGTCACGCTCCTCCGGCGCGAGCTTTTTGAGCTCCAGCAGTTTTGTGCTACCGAGATAAGACAGGTCATTCAATCTGTCGATCTTGTATTCTTCTACAAGCGATATGAGATTGTATGCTTGCCGCTTGCCTGTCTTTGTGGCTTTGTCGCAATACTCCTCAAAATCTGTATATCCGAGCTGACGATACAAGTGATTATCGCGCATTGTTTTAAGATCAAGCGCTATCTGAGTAAGCGACTGAGACGCTATCCGTTCCTGTATCATAATATCCTCGTGTAGGCTCTGCGCCTGCTGAAATGATGTTAGCTGTTCCATATTGTCCTCCTATGCCGATACGGCAATTTCGATTTTTGATTTCTTCTTAGCCTTCCTTTTCAAAGTATCCAGATATTCCTGGTACTGTTTTTCTACTTCTAATATCTCTTGCGGCTTTTCTTCACCGCCGATATTTACCTTATTGTTCTTATATCCTCTGCACTGAATGATTTTATAGTCGTTGCTGACTTCAATCGTGTAATATGGGGTCTGTGGCTCTGTCTTTTTTCGCAGGAACATTATGTTCAGTAACCCGTGAGCGTGCCGGTAAGCATAACCACCAACGCAGTGTGAGAGTATCCGACCTTCAGTAACTATCTCTTCAACTGATTTCGGCTGTATTATGATGTACTCCCCACATTCAAACTCCAGCTTTTTGCGTTCATCGTAAAGCTCTGTGAGCTTCTGATTGTCCTTTTCATCGTGCTTCTGTTTGATTATCTGTGATAACCGATTGTGCATTTTATCGAAGCTGTGTGGCATTGATATTGCGGTATCGTGCATATCGTACTGCAGTTCGGCACATTGTGCGATATAATCGCTGTAATCGTAGGTGCTGACCTTGTTTTCCGAAAGGTATCGTGCCATTCTTTGTGGAGTCAGCCCTGTCGCATCAGTAAACCTTGCCAAAGTGCCGTGCTCGTTTCGGAAGACATCGGCAATATGGATTATCTCCTCCGGCTTTAGATTCGGGAACTGCTGTTTCCAGCCTATGTATGTATCATACAGATGTTCAATGCCTTTCAACAGCTTGACTTCATTCTTATTCAACCCGAGCATTTTCAGCATATTATTGCTTTTCCAATCAATGTTATCAGACAGCGTCAGTTTCGGTATGTTGCCCCAGTACCCTGTGTAATATTCTTCAATTGGGTTAAAGTTCTGCTTCATCAGATACTCAAGGTTCGGGTGCTTACAGTAAAGACCGAGATATTCGATGATAAAATGTCCGCAGTATTTGTTATACTGGCTATACTTCATATCGGAATGGTCGATATTCTTCATTCCAATCACCGAATACGAATTATCGAATGCGTATCCGTAGCTTGTTAGGCAGAATATAGGCTCACGAAACTCGCTGCGAATCTTCCAGCCTGTTCTATCAAATCCGTACCGCACACATCCGTCTTTTGCGAAAACATATCTTTGCCGCTCGGCAATTACGCCGTTGCTGTATCTGTGGTAGCACCGTGCAAATAGTTCAGATCCGTATGTCAGGAAAACCACGAAGTTTTTCGCACCTTTTCCATTCATTTGCATCATCTGTGCGGATGAGACAGGCGGAAAACAGTACAGCAATTCTTCTTTTCGTCCTTTCTTCATAGCGTAACCTCTCAGAAATCAAGAAGGCTATCAAGATCAAGGCTCAGTTTGTGTTCTTCTGAAGCCAGCTCGTTATTGCTGAACCCATCATCGCCGAGATCGAGCGTCATAGTGCATTTGATGTCAGCACCGGGAAAGTAAAACGCTACGGCACGGCGGTAGCAGGTAAGGTCTGATATGTGATTTCCAGATCCCTTAATGCACTCTTTGAGGCAGTCTGCGAACAACTTGTCAGACTGCTCTACGGCCTGTGCAAACTCGCTGTTTTGCTCTGCAAAAGTGCATATTTCATTCAGCACATAGTCTTTTATAGCTGTTTCTTTGTTTCCGAGCTTTGCGTTTGCTATCTCGGATGTCAGTTTTTCTTTGATGTTCATATTGACTTTTCTCCTTGCCCGTGTTATACTGGGCTTGTGTAAATATTCTTTGCCGCCTTCGGGCGGTATTTTTTTATTTTTAATTCCACGCCAGCCGAGCGACATACCCCGTCAGCTTCCATACCGTAAATATCAGCCCGATAATCACAATCCACTCCCCGCCGACGGAGTAATATCCCCGCTGCTGATAGGCCGCGTCGGTAAACAGCGCGGCTGTAACCACGCCCGTGAAGGCTGTTGCTATGAGGCGGATCAGCGTGGTAATGATTATGTAAGATTTGCGGCGTAATACTTTTAACATCTTTATTCACTCTCCTATGTTTAATTTAGCGAGTTTCTCAATTCCCCGCTCCAGCCGCTTGATGTCAATACCCCACACATCGTAGGCTGTTTCGGTATTGACATAGCGTGCGTTGTAGTGCGGGACACCGCGTTCTTTCATCGCGGTGAGCGCAAGCTGTTTAAGACGTGCAATCCTACCGTCACACATCGGACCGAATATGGCCTTTATGTCGGCATTACCTATCTCGGTACGCTCGTAGTAGATGCGTATAGCCGCTTTGATGTCGGCAACCTGAGGAACTCTAACGCGCATTTGTTTTGTTGGCATAATTTTTACCACCTTTCGTTTATCTACTTAAAGTAGAGTAAAATGTTAAAAAATAATCAAATCCATTGGTACTCCTGTTACCTTTGAAATCTTTTTCGCTTCAGGAACAGAAAACTTGCTCGGTGCTTTTTCTTTCGCACGGTAAGTATCTTTGTGCATACCGAGACGGTCGCTCATATCCCGAATAGTCAGACCTGCATATCTTCTCGCCTGTTCAACGGTAAAATTCAACATCGTATCACCACCTTTCGTCACCGATAGCTATATTATACTCTACTTTTGGTAGAATGTCAATACTCTTTTAGAAAAATTCTTCTTTTAGTCGAAAATTTTCATTTTAATATTGACATTTCTCTACTTTAAGTGTATAATTATGTTATAGCGGAGGTGAATATATGTCGATAGGTGATAAAATAAAGAAAATCAGAGAAGAGCATCATCTTACTCAAGAAGAATTTGGGAAAATAGTAGGAGTGACAGATAAAGCTGTATCTACTTGGGAGAAAGGCACAAAAACACCGCGAATGGGAGTCATACAAAAGATTTCAGAATATTATAATATTCCCAAGTCTGCAATTCTGGACGACGACCCAATCGAACCCAACGCTGCTATACTTCCTCAATCCGACATACGTATGATACCATTATACGAGAGTGTATCAGCCGGCTTCGGCGCTGCCGCCCGCGACTGCATTATTGATTATATACCCACTATAATACACAACCCCTATGAAGCCGCCGAAACAATTGCTATTCGCGTATCCGGCGACAGTATGTACCCTAAAATCGAGGACGGAGATACAATAGTTGTCCACAAACAGACGAGCGTAGACAACGGACAGATAGCTGTAGTCCTTATTGACGGCGAGGACGCTGTGGTCAAAAAGGTTAAGTACGGCAGTAACTGGGTAGACCTTGTATCTATAAACCCAGAATATAAGACCAGACATTTTGAAAACTCGGACCTTAACCGCCTGCAGGTGCTGGGACTTGTACGGCAGGTCATAAAAACGGTATAAAAAAGCCCCGCCGATACCGCTAATATCGACGGGAGCATATAACAGTAAGATTTCTCATACTGTCGTCAATACTATATTAACATATTTTCGGCGCAAAGTAAATAGATATATGATTGATTTGCTGAAAAAATTGTATTCTGTCGAATAAGGTCGAAAATATATGAAAGAGAGGAATCTTGCATGAAAAAAATCAAACACGTTTTACCTATTTTATGTGTAATCACACTACTCAGCGGATGTGGAGTAATCAAAACATCATCGAGCGAGCAAAGCACGCCTACTGTTTCAGCTGTTATTACATCTCAGCAAGAAACTACGAAGCAGCAAGAAACTACGACCATCAAAGAAGAAACTACTCCGGAAACAACCGAAAGCATTGAGGAACCGGAGCCGCAGGCATCAAATTCTGTTGTATTCGATGATTTAGAAATAACGATTGACCCGAATATAACAGTAACATCAGTCAGCAACCAATTCAGCGACCTGGACGGAAGTACGGTTCTCGCCGTGCCAATGACAATTAAAAATGTTGGCAACGAAACAAACAGCCTAAATATGTTTTATGCAAAATCCTTCGGTTCAAAGGGCACTGAGCTTGAAAACGTCTACTTCTATTTTGATGATGGCTCAACGATTTTCAAGGATATTCGTTCGGGCGCTAGTATGACTTCAAACTACTATCTGCTTTACGATGGTGACGGTACATATTATATTACTTTTAAAAATTTCTCCGAAGAAAAAGAAATTGCAATTGATGTAAAATTAGACTGAATAAATTAGAAGACTGATACGATAAATAATCCCCGTCGGTATTACGAATATCGGCGGGAAAATACTATAAGGAGTGCCTATGCCTATCTACAAGACCAAAACCAAAAAAGACGGCTTACAGCAGTACCGGGTACGCATTAACTATACGGACAAAAACGGCAAGGCTCGCCAGCTTACAAGAGTTACCTATGGTGCAACGGAGGCAAAGCAGCTCGAAGCCGAGCTGATGAGTGAATACGCAAAAACAAAAGAAGCTCCCACACCGTCGATGACAGTGGAGGAGCTTTATAAGGAATATCTTGAAAGCAAAAGCCATGAGGTAAGGCAGTCCAGTCTGATTAAAACAAAAAATTGTATCGAAAAGGGTGTAATTGCCACACTCGGAAGCTATAAGCTCGGCAAGCTGACAAGTCCTGTTTTGCAAAGCTGGAAAAACGAGATGTCCCGTAAAGGTTTTTCACAGACGACTCTGCGGAACTATTACGGAGAATTTCGCAGTATGTTGAATTACGCTGTCAAAATGGACTATCTGCCAAAAAATCCGCTGACCGTGCTGGGCAATTTCAAAGAGGGATTTTCCGAGAAGCCGCAGGACAAGCTACACTACTATACTATAGAGCAGTTCAAAGCATTTATTGCAGAAGCGCGAAAATCCGCCGAGAGTAAAGATACAATAACCGAGTGGAGCTATTATGTGTTTTTCGCCATAGCGTTCTATACAGGGGCGCGGAAAGGCGAGATATTTGCGTTAAAATGGTCTGATATAGACGGGAACATACTGCACATACGCAGAAGCATATCCCAGAAATGCGGAAACGGCGATGTTGAAACTCCGCCGAAAAATAAATCGAGCTACCGCGACCTGCAAATACCGGATCCGCTGCTTGAAATTTTATCCGAGCATAAAAAGCGGCAAGAAGCAGACACGCGTTTTTCCGAAAATTACAGAATATGCGGCGGAATAGAGTGCATCAGGGACAGCAGCGTAACAAATAAAAATAATCAGTATGCAAACGCCGCGAACTTACCGCATATCAGAGTACACGATTTCCGTCACACCCATGCCACCCTGCTCGTCAACGAAGGAATAAATATACAGGAAATAGCTCGCAGACTGGGTCATTCAAACGTGGAAATAACCTGGAATACCTATTCGCATTTATACCCACGCGAAGAAGAAAGAGCGGTAAATATCCTCAATAAAATCAAGTAATTCCGTACACGATTTGTACACGAATAAATGATTTTTTGTGAAAAATCGGTGTGATTGATACGTTTGATAAAAGACTGTAAAAGCGCTTTGCAAAAGGGATTGTGAGCGTTTTTATAGAGGGCTGAAAATGGTAACATTATGGGAATTTCAAATCCAGCTATCCCAGCCAGCAGCGTGCCGCTGCATCCAATCAGCCCGATTTATATGTCGGGCTGAATTTTTTTGCAGCGTGCCGCTGCACCCAATCGCCCCGATTTATATGTTGGCTAAACTTTTTTGTAATTTTCAACCGAAAACCATATC
>CAMEKZ010000027.1 GCA_945921635.1 uncultured Clostridia bacterium | reverse complement strand
TGAATTTTTTTGTCGGCTCCAAGCACTTTCTCGGTCTGCGCCTTGCGGTACTGCTTGAATTTAGCCATAAGCTCATCGTCCGACAGGCTGAGTATCTGTACGGCAAGATAAGCCGCATTTGCCGCGCCATCGATAGCTACCGTTGCAACAGGTACGCCTGCGGGCATCTGTACGGTAGATAAGAGCGCGTCCACGCCTTCAAGCGCACTTGCCTTAATCGGAATACCGATAACGGGCAGGGGAGTCTGTCCTGCGATAGCGCCCGCAAGATGTGCCGCCTTTCCTGCCGCCGCAATTATTACGCCAATGCCGTTTTCTTCAGCACTCTGTGCAAACTCGGCAACCTGCGCCGCACAGCGGTGAGCGGAAAGCACGCGCATAACAACCGGCACGTCAAAGCTTTTGAGCACCTCTGCCGCTTTTTTCACAACGGGCAGGTCGGAGTCGCTGCCCATGATTATAGCAACCTTTTTCATTTTTACCGTCCTTTCATAGGAGAGCCCTTGCTAAATTAAGCTCAAAAAATTAAGCTGTGTAAATTCTCCACAGCTTAAAATAATACACTTATTCTATAAAGGTGCGCGTGAGTGTATGTGACAATTCGTTTAAAGTATTTGTACAAGCTTTGTAAATCCTGTTAAACATAACATCTGCGCCCCCTTATAGCCTACTGTATTTATTTTAACTTATTTCTATATTAAATTCAAGACCAAACGAAAAAAATCTGTTAAATTATCGTTTTTGCACAGATTTATAACACTTTTTTTGTGCTATTTGCATATCTGTTAGTTTATTAGTTTTTTAAGCGGTAAAAATAAAGTAAAACGTTTACAGTGTGTTACATTTTTGATATTTCCTTTAACAGCGCGGGTTTAAGCGGTAATTGGAAAATATATTGAACTGTTTTTGTTACAATTTTGTAACTATTTTTTGTGCAAAATCACAAAAAAATCATGATTTTTTCATTTTTGTAATCGTTTACGGTAAAAAAACACAAAATCAATTCTAAAACGCTTGCAAATTTGTGAGTTATGTGATATTATATTGTCAGCGAAGGAAAAATGCTACGAAAGGTTTTTCATAATCGTAAAAAATTTTGTACACATTTTACCTTCTACATAAAAGAAGACCGCAAGGTCAAGTCGTGTGTTTACACACAAAACTAATTCTGGAGGAATTACCAATGAAGAAAAGAATTTTAGCAGCTGTTTTAGCATCTGCATCAATTCTCGGCGCAGTTTCCGGCTGCCAGAGCAAAAGCTCAACATCATCCGGAACAAGCAGCACAGGTGCTGACAGCAGCACAGCTTCCACTTCTGATGCTACTTCGTCCGAAGCTTCTACCGAAGAAAGCTCACAGGGCGGCGAGTCCACAGCAACAGACGGCAAGCTCACTCTTAAAGAGGGTGAAGGCACTGTTCTCAACATCGCTGTTTGGAACGAAGAGTTCAAGGGTCACTTTGAAAAGTATCTCAAAGATAAGATGCCTGACGGTGTAACTGTTAACTTCCTTATCACTGAGAACAAGGACAACAAGTATCAGAACAAGCTCGATGAGGATCTCCCCAACAATGAGACTGCTGATGCTGACAAGAAGATTGATATGTTCCTGTTCGAGGCTGACTACGCTCTCAAGTATGTAAACTCTGATTACACACTTGATGTTAAGGAGCTCGGTCTTACAGACGCTGATATATCTGGTATGTACCAGTACACAAAGGATGTTGCTACAAACTCGTCTACAGGCGCTTTAAAGGGCGTTTCTTGGCAGGCAACTCCCGGTCTGTTCGCTTACAGACGTTCTATCGCTAAGGACGTTCTTGGAACAGATGATCCGACAGAAGTACAGGCAAAGCTCGCTGACTGGGATAAGTTCGACGCTGTTGCTGAGCAGGCAGCTGCTAAGGGCTACAAGATGCTCTCCGGTTACGATGATTCTTACAGAACCTTCTCTAACAACGTTGCAGCACCTTGGGTAAATGACAACGATGAAATCATTATTGATGAAAACATCATGAAGTGGGTAGAGCAGACCAAGACCTACACAGATAAGGGCTACAACAACAAGACCTCTCTTTGGTCTGACGCTTGGTCAGCTGACCAGGGTCCTGACGGTAAGGTATTCGGCTTCTTCTATTCAACATGGGGCATCAACTTCACACTGCTCGGCAACTCCCTCGCAGTTAAGGAAGCTGACGGCGGTAAGCAAGAAGTTGGCAACGGCGGATTCGGCGACTGGGCAGTATGCTACGGTCCTCAGGCTTACTTCTGGGGCGGCACATGGATGGCAGGCGCTAAGGGCACAGATAACGCTACATTAGTTGGCGATATCATGAGAGCTTTCTGCTGCGATGCTGAATTCGGTAAGCAGTTCACAAGCGATACTCAGGACTACTACAACAACAAGACAGCTATGGAAGAGCTTGCTAAGACTGATTATAAGTCAGAATTCTTAGGCGGTCAGAACCACCTCGCTCTCTTCGTAGAGACAGCTCCTAAGATTGATATGAGCAAGATCTCTGTATATGACCAGGGTCTTAACGAGACATTCCAGGCAGCATTCAAGGAGTACTTCGACGGTACAGTTGACAAGGATACCGCTCTTGCTAACTTCTACAAGAACGCTATCACTAAGTACCCCGAACTTAAGCAGCCCGCGTAATGCGAAATCTTAAGGAACTAGTTGTTTTACTTTAAGCGTAAATACTAACCTTCATCTTGACTGCGGGTTCTGCGAATTCGCAGTCAAGTATGTTAATGGAGCGAATTTCACGGTTTTATGTGTTTTCGCTTCGTTAACATGCTTGACTGCACAAGGTGAAGCGTGTGATACTATATTAAGAGGTGTTTATATGGCTCAGGCAGCAAACGTAAGTACTGCACCCCCCGTTGCGACCAAGAAAAAAGCTCGCATAGGAAAATACAAAAAGTGGGGATACATATTTATGATTCCCTTTACCGTAGTTTTCCTTGTTTTCCAGGCATGGCCCCTGATTCAGACCTTCTATTACAGTGTATTTAAATACTTCTGGTCTGCAGGTAAAGGAGCTTGGGTTGGCCCCGAATTTGTCGGATTCGATAACTTTGCGGCCCTGTTTGATTTAAACAATGTCAACATCCTTGGACTTACATGGAATACAATCATCATGTGGGTACTCGGCTTTGTACCGCAGATTATAATTTCGCTGATATTTGCTTATTGGTTTACAAATGTCAGACTGCGCCTTAAATGTCTTGGCTTCTTCAAAACTGTTATGTATATGCCTAACCTTATCATGGCGTCTGCGTTTGCAATGTTGATATTTGCTATTTTCTCAGATATCGGTCCTGTAAACTCCATTTTAAAATCTATCACAGGCGGTGAGGCCTTCCGATTCCTATCCTACACGGGAAGTACGATGGCATTGGTTGCCTTTATGAACTTCATCATGTGGTTCGGTAATACTACGATATTGCTGATGGCTGCCATGATGGGTATAAATGAGTCTGTAATCGAAGCGGCGGAAATCGACGGCGCTAACAGCGGCCAGATTTTCTGGAAGATTACACTTCCGCTTATCAGACCTATCCTTGTTTATGTTATGATTACCTCCCTTATCGGTGGTCTTCAGATGTTCGATGTACCGCAGATTCTTACTGACGGTCAGGGCGGTCCTAACAATACTACAAAGACGCTTATCATGTATCTCAACCAGCACATTGCTGCTAAGAACTACGGTATGGCAGGTGCCCTTTCCGTGCTGATATTCATTGTATGTGCGGCACTCAGCCTTGTTGTTTACTACTTCTTTGCTTCTGACAGAAGCGACAAGAAGTCAAAGAAAAGGGGGTAATCGGATATGAGCAACAAAGATAAAAAGCTTGAACATACCTCCGCACTTCAGCAAAACAATGTTGATCCCGATATGAGAGCAAAGCCCGGTCTTCTTATACATAAGATTGTGTGCTATGTAGTTCTTATATTCTTCTCGATTTTGTGCTTGTTCTTCTTCTACATACTGGTTGTAAACGCAAGCCGTTCGCACTATGACATAATGACCGGTTTCTCTATACTCCCCGGCGGCTCGTTCCTGACGAACCTGCAGAATGCGGTTTCCAACCCGACCATTCCGGTACTGCGCGGCGTACTTAACAGCTTGATAATCGCTGCACTTACTGCGATATTGTCAATTTACTTCTCTGCAATGACCGCGTATGCGATTCACGTTTACGACTTCAAGGGCAAGAAGTTCATGTTCAACTTTATACTGCTTATCATGACAATTCCTACACAGATTTCCGCGCTCGGTTTCTTCAGTATGTGTACTGACTGGGGTCTGAGAGATTCTTACGTCCCTCTGATTGTACCTGCTATAGCAGCTCCCTCGGTATTCTTCTTCATGATTCAGTATATGAAGAGCTCGCTTCCTCTTGATATAGTAGAGGCGGCAAGAATAGACGGCTCGGGTGAGTTCAGAACCTTCAATACGATTGTTCTCCCCATGTTAAAGCCCGCTCTTGCGGTACAGGCAATATTCAGCTTCGTAACTTCATGGAATAACTACTTCATTCCTTCGCTGATTATTGATACATCAACCAAAAAGACAATGCCTATCATGATTGCACAGCTCCGTTCTGCTGACTTCTTAAAGTTTGATATGGGTCAGGTTTATATGTTCATCTTCATTGCAATCATCCCTGTAGTTATTGTTTACTTCTGCTTATCAAAATTTATCATTGCCGGTGTTTCACTCGGTGGTGTAAAAGAATAATTGTTGTTTGGGTAATATATAGAAATAGACGGCATCGGTTTTCCGATGCCGTTTGTATTATGTATGTGAAGCAATAAACAATTACCGCCCGTGTAAGTACGGGCGGTAAATCTGTTATCTTATTGTGCTTGATTAGCCCAGTCTTGCTTCGAGGTCAGCCAGCTCCTGCTTTAATTCTTCGGGGAGCTTGTCACCGAACTGCTTATAGAACTCGCCCATCTCTGCAACTTCCTTCTTCCAGAGGTCTCTGTCAACTGCGAGGAGCTTGTCCTCAACCTCGGAAGTAACAACATCTTCGATACCCTCAAGGTTGATGTCGCCCTTCTTAGGCAGATAGCCGATAGGTGTCTTTTCTGCGTCGATTGTGCCTTCGCATCTCTTGATAATCCAGTCAAGAACTCTCATGTTGTCGCCAAAGCCAGGCCACATGAAGTTGCCGTTCTCGTCCTGCTTGAACCAGTTTACATTGAATATCTTGGGAGCCTTATCTCCAAGCTTCTTGCCCATTTCGAGCCAGTGTGCCCAGTAGTCACCCATGTGGTAGCCGCAGAAAGGCTTCATAGCCATCGGGTCGTGACGGAGTACGCCTACAGCGCCTGTTGCAGCTGCTGTTGTCTCGGAAGAAACAGCCGAGCCGATGTATGTGCCGTGCTGCCAGCTGAATGACTCGTATACCAGAGGAGTAGTAGCTGCACGTCTACCGCCGAAGATGATAGCCGAAATCGGCACGCCCTGAGGATTGTTGAACTCAGGTGAAATGCAGGGGCAGTTCTGAGCGGGTGCGGTGAAACGTGAGTTGGGGTGAGCAAGCTTGTTGCCTGCTGCTGTATACTCCTTGCCGTTTACCTTAGCGCCCTTCCACTCGGTTGCGTTTTCGGGAGGATTCTTGTCAAGACCTTCCCACCAAACGGTCATATCGTCATTGTTGATAGCAACGTTTGTGAAGATTGTGTTCTTCATTGTAGATGCAAGCGCATTGTAGTTTGACTTTGCGTTTGTACCGGGTGCAACGCCGAAGAAGCCGTTCTCGGGGTTGATAGCGTAAAGTCTGCCGTCGGGACCCTGCTTCATCCAAGCGATGTCATCACCTACTGTGAACACTTCATAGCCGGCCTTCTTATACCCCTCGGGAGGAATAAGCATAGCGAGGTTTGTCTTGCCGCAGGCAGAGGGGAATGCTGCTGTGATGTATTTAACATCACCGTCAGGCTTCTTAACACCGAGGATAAGCATATGCTCAGCCATCCAGCCCTCTTTCCAGCCCTGATACGAAGCGATACGCAGAGCAAAGCACTTCTTGCCGAGCAGTACGTTTCCGCCGTATGCGGAGTTGATTGACCAGATTGTGTTGTCCTCGGGGAACTGAACGATATATCTCTTTTCGGGGTCAACGTCTGCCTTTGAGTGCAGGCATCTTACGAAGTCGTTTGAGTCATCGGGGAGGTTCTTGAATGCGTCAGCACCCATTCTTGTCATGATGTCCATGTTGAGTACAACATAGATAGAGTCGGTAAGCTCAACACCAACCTTTGCGATAGGAGAGCCAATAGGGCCCATGGAGTAGGGGATAACGTACATTGTACGACCCTTCATAACGCCGTCATAAAGCTTTGTCAGCTTTGCATACATTTCCTTGGGGTCGCACCAGTTGTTGGTAGGACCTGCGTTTTCCTTTTCTCTTGAGCATATAAAGGTTCTGTCCTCAACACGGGCAACGTCGTTTTCTGCTGTTCTGTGGTATAAACAGCCTGGGAGCTTTTCCTGGTTAAGCTCAATCATTTCGCCTGATGCAACAGCCTCGTCACGAAGCGCCTTGAGCTGTGCTTCGCTGCCGTCAATCCAGACAACCTTGTCAGGCTTGGTGAGGGCTTTCATTTCTTCAACCCAGTTTAATACGTTCTGATTTTTTGTCATAATTGTGTATCTTCTCCTTTTCTTTATTTCATCAGCGTGTGCTGACTAAATTCAATCGGTAGGGGATTATCAAAACAAAGCTTACTGTACCTTGTTCCCCTTCTACTATTATAACTTATTTTTTGCAATAGGTCAATAGAAATATTGCGTTTTTTTCAAAAATTCGCGATATTTTTTCATTATTTTTATTTGCTTAGAAAAGTTGTTAACATTGGGTTAATAATAGAAAATTAAGTCAGCATATTTCTTTACGGAGCTTAATTATTGCAATAAGATTAGGTATTGCCATAAGTCCGTTGAACAGGTCGGATATTTCCCATATAACCTGTGCCTCAACTATTGCACCTATGAAAGTCAGCACTATAAAAAATGCAAGATACAACTTTACCCACCTCTGTCCGAGTAGGTAAATCACACAGCTTTTGCCGTAAATCCACCAGCCTGCGGCGGTCGATACCGCGAAGATGAAAATTGACACGCAAAGGAAAATCCCCGCGTATTTTCCGAGCGCGTCGGAAAACGCGATATATGCCATGTCCATGCCATTTGCCGAAAGCTTATCCGCACCGCTTGTCAGTATACATAGCGCGGTCATACTGCACATAACTATCGTGTCGGCAAATACCTGCAGCATCGCCCACATTCCCTGAGTTTTGGGGTCGTCACCTGATGAGCTCGCGTGGATTATTACCGCTGTGCCTAGCCCCGCCTCGTTAGAGAAAACGCCGCGCTTTATCCCCCATTGCATAGCGCCGAGCATTACCGCGCCGGTTGTTCCGCCCGCTGCCGCTTTAAATGAGAACGCCTCGGTGAATATCCGCGTGAAACACTCCGGTACAGCCTCGATATTTATTATTATCACCGCAAGACACCCGATTATATATCCAACTGAAGCAAGCGGTATCAGCCATGAGGTAAGTCCGCCGAGCCGTTCTATTCCGCCCGGGGCGAGGAAGGCAATCAGCGCCGTGCAGACTAGTCCAGTTATCCACAAGCGCACGCCTATGCTGTCATAAAGGGTCAACGAAGCGGAGCTTATCTGCGCCATGTTTCCCATACCGAAGCTGGCTAGTATACAGCACACCGCGAAAAATACAGCGGCGGCTCTGCCTGCTTTCTTCCCTCCGAACGCCTTGTTTATATATGCGAACGGCACGCCGCCGTATCCGCCGTCGCTTTGCCTTTTCCTGTACTTCATGCCGAGATAAGTCTCAGCATAGCAGGTTATCATGCCGAGCGCCGCCGATACCCACATCCAGAAAATTGTGCCTGCTCCTCCGTACGCGATAGCCGTGCCTATCGCTATTATGTTACCCGTACCCAAGGTAGTTCCGAGCGCGGCGGTCAGCGTGCGAAACGGCGAGATTGTTTTCCCGTCCGCAGTTGGCTGCTTTGTAAACAAGGTTTTTTTCATCGCGTAGGGAAATTTTCGTATCTGAAAACATTTCAGCCGTACGGTAAATATTATCCCCGCTGCGGCAAATAATAACAGCATCGGCACACCCCATACTATATTTTCGTTAAGCCATTCTATAAGCTCCACATAAACGCCCCCGATACATATTTTTACAGCTTGTATATTATATTTATCACGGAGGTTTTGTATGACGGCAAAGCCGGATAGGCGAATTTTATATTATGCGCTTGCGGCGGCGTTTATTCTGTGTGCGGTGGTCACTGCGGCGGCAGTGGTATTACTGCCGTACCGTTTTGCGGCGCTTATCGGGATTATCGGAGCAGGAGTATTTGTGCTTTTGTGCGCATACCTGATACTCAGTCGACAATTTATATCCTATTATTTATGCGAAAGGTACATCAGGATAACATCGGGTATAATAATACGACGGACGGTTTATCTATACCTCGACCGAAAGACCGCGGAGTACCGCTTTTCTCTGCCGTTTGACTGCGCCTTTACCGTGATTAAGGTAATCGGCGGGGGAGCGGTGATACTGCTTGATATTGAGAAGCTGAAACAGGAAACAAATAACCCCGCGGTTTAGACCGCGGGGCGTAAAACCTATTCTATTTTATGACGATAAAATTTTTGGGCTTTGATATTGATATAACTAATTTACCGATTAAGCCTCGGGCTTGTAGTATTCAACCAGACCGAGTAAATCTTCATAACGCTTCTTGGAGTTAGCAACAGCCTTGTCAAAGAGAACGTTAGCTCTGTCGGGGTTAGCACGCATGAGCGAGTTGTAACGTACCTCTCTCATCATGAACTCCTTGTAATCGCCTGTAGGCTCCTTGCTGTCGAGAGTGAACGGATTTGTTCCCTCGGGAGCAGCGGGGTTGAATCTGAACAAGTGCCAGTAACCAGCCTGTACAGCTTCCTTTTCTACCTTCTGAGCGATTGTAAGGCCGCCCTTGATACCGTGGTTGATACAAGGAGCGTATGCGATGATGAGCGAAGGACCGTCATAAGCTTCAGCCTCTGCGATAGCCTTTAAGCACTGGTTCATGTCTGCGCCCATAGAAATCTGAGCAACATATACATAGCCGTACTTCATAGCGATACCGGAAAGGTCTTTCTTCTTAACGTCCTTACCGCCTGCTGCGAACTGTGCAACAGCACCGATGTTTGTGGACTTGGAAGCCTGTCCGCCTGTGTTGGAGTAAACCTCTGTATCGAATACGAATACATTTACGTTCTTGCCGGAAGCGAGAACGTGGTCAACACCGCCGTAACCAATGTCGTATGCCCAGCCGTCGCCGCCGAATATCCAGTTGGACTTCTTAGCGAGGAAGTTCTTTGCCTTGAGAACAGCAGCCTTTTCGGGGCAGTCGCAGTTAAGCACTTCGAGAGCTGCAACGAGCTCCTTGGTAGCAGCTGCGTTAGCCTTGCCGTCGTTTGCTGTTTCGAAGTATGTGTCAATCTTAGCCTTTACATCGGCGTTATCGGTCTTTTCAGCGATAGCCTTTAACTGACCCTGTGCTCTGGTTCTTAATGTATCCTGAGCGATGAACATACCGAGACCGTATTCTGCGTTATCCTCAAACAGCGAGTTGCCCCAAGCAGGACCCTTGCCTTCCTTGTTTACTGTGTAAGGAGTTGAGGGAGCAGAGCCGCCCCAGATTGAAGAACAGCCTGTAGCGTTTGCAATGTACATTCTGTCGCCGAAGAGCTGTGTGATAAGCTTTGCGTAAGGTGTCTCACCGCAGCCTGCGCAAGCGCCCGAGAATTCGAGCAGCGGCTGCTTGAACTGTGAACCCTTAACTGTAGTTTCCTTGAACTTCTCGTGAACCTCGGGCTTATCAGCTACTTCCTTAACAGCGTAGTCGAACATAGCCTGCTCGCCCATCTGAGAATCGAGTGACTTCATTTCGAGAGCCTTGTTCTTAGCGGGGCAAACCTGAGCGCATACGCCGCAGCCTGTGCAGTCGAGAACAGATGTTACCATAGCAAATTTCATGCCGGGCAGACCTGTTGCATCCTTCATCTTTGCGCCTGCGGGAGCCTTTGCAGCTTCCTCTTCGGAAAGAATAACAGGACGGATTACTGCGTGAGGACATACAAACGAGCACTGGTTACACTGAATGCAGTTTTCGGGAATCCACGAAGGAACGTCAACTGCGATACCGCGCTTTTCGTAAGCCGCAGAGCCCTGAGGAAATGTACCGTCAGCCATATCAACGAATGTAGATACGGGGAGCTGGTCGCCGCGCTGTGCGTTTACGGGGATAAGAATGTTGTTTACAAAGTCAACAAGGTCTTTTCTGTCGCCTGTTGCAACGTGTGTAGGAAGTGTACCCTCAGCGTCAGCCCACGAAGCGGGAACGTCAACCTTGACAACCTCGCCTGCGCCTCTTTCGATAGCGGCGTAGTTCATGTTTACGATGTCCTCGCCCTTCTTAGCGAATGACTTGTAAGCTGCCTTCTTCATGTACTCGATAGCATCCTCAGCGGGGATGATGTTAGCGATTGAGAAGAATGCGGACTGGAGAACGGTGTTTGTCTTGTTTCCGAGACCGATTTCTTTAGCTACCTTGATAGCGTTGATGATATAGAAATTGATGTTGTTCTTTGCAATATATGCCTTTACGGGAGCGGGGAGCTTTTCGTCAAGCTCGTCTACCGTCCACTGGCAGTTGAGCAGGAATGAGCCGCCGGGGATAACGTCCTGTACCATATCGTACTTGTCGATATATGAGGGGTTGTGGCAGGCTACAAAGTTTGCCTTGTTTACAAAGTAAGTTGACTTGATGGGTGACTTACCAAAACGAAGGTGAGAGATTGTTACGCCGCCGGACTTCTTTGAGTCGTATGCGAAATAAGCCTGTGCGTACATATCTGTGTGGTCACCGATAATCTTGATGGAGTTCTTGTTTGCACCGACTGTACCGTCAGAGCCGAGACCCCAGAACTTACAGCAGGTTGTACCCTCGGGAGTTGTGTTCGGGTTTTCGCCGATAGGCAGTGAAAGACCTGTAACATCGTCCTCGATACCGATTGTGAACTTCGGCTTTTCTGTGTTGTTGTAAACAGCTATAATCTGAGCGGGGTTGCAGTCCTTAGAGCCGAGACCGTAGCGGCCTGTGAATACGGGAACATCCTGGAACTTGCCTGCCTGCTTGAGAGCTGCAACAACGTCAAGATATAAAGGCTCGCCGAGTGCGCCGGGTTCCTTTGTTCTGTCAAGAACGGTAATCTTCTTAACAGTCTCGGGGATAGCGCTTACAAAAGCGTCAACAGAGAAGGGTCTGTAAAGTCTTACCTTAACAAGACCAACCTTCTTGCCCTGAGCTACCATGTAGTCGATAGTCTCTTCGATTGTATCGCATACAGAGCCCATAGCAACAATAACCTGCTCTGCATCGGGTGCGCCGTAGTAGTTGAACAGCTTGTAGTCTGTGCCTATCTCAGCGTTTACCTTATCCATGTACTTCTGTACAATGGCGGGAGTAGCATCGTAGTACTTGTTGCTTGCTTCCTTAGCCTGGAAGAAGATGTCGGGGTTCTGAGCTGTACCGTGGAGTACGGGCTTTTCGGGGTTCAGCGCTCTGTTGCGGAACTCCTCAACAGCTTCGTGGTTGAGCATCTTGTCGAGTGTCTCATAGTCCCATACCTCAATCTTCTGGATTTCGTGTGATGTTCTGAAACCGTCGAAGAAGTGCAGGAAAGGAACTCTTGCTTCGTATGTAGCAAGGTGAGCTACTGCGCCGAGATCCATAACCTCCTGAGGGTTAGTGGAGCAGAGCATAGCGTAGCCTGTCTGACGGCAAGCATAAATATCGCTGTGGTCGCCGAAGATTGAAAGAGCGTGAGTAGCAAGAG
The DNA here is from genome assembly GCA_945921635.1 of uncultured Clostridia bacterium. Taxonomy (GTDB): domain Bacteria; phylum Bacillota; class Clostridia; order Oscillospirales; family Ruminococcaceae; genus Ruminiclostridium_E. The sequence goes on along the minus strand of CAMEKZ010000027.1, from coordinate 5,578 downwards.
CACGCGCAGAAACGTGGATAACGCTCGGCAGTAATTCGCCGGCAATCTTATACATATTAGGAATCATTAAGAGCAAGCCCTGTGATGCTGTATAAGTGGTTGTGCACGCACCGGCTGCAAGCGAGCCGTGAACAGCGCCTGCCGCGCCTGCTTCCGACTGCATCTCAACAACCTTTACTTCCTGTCCGAAAATGTTCTTTCTTCCGGCTGTTGCCCAAGAATCGGTTACTTCAGCCATTACTGAAGATGGTGTAATGGGGTAAATCGCTGCAACGTCAGTAAACGCGTAAGACACGTGACCTGCGGCGTTGTTACCGTCCATAGTAAGTTTTTGTCTTCCCATGGGAATCGTCCTCCTTTGTTTTTGCACGGGATCAGTCATTTTTTAGCCCATGCCTTCAACTTAGTATTATACCATATCTTTAACGGATTGTAAATATCAATTTTTTCTTTTTTTCAGTTTTTTTTGATATAACCACTATATATTGACGTGAGAATGACGATACCGCTTATATGCGGACTTACATAAGTAAATATTATGTAAAACGGCTGATAATTTTCTGAATGAGCCGACAGGGTACAAGGAATAAAGCATTAAAAGTCAAGGCAGGGCATATTTATTGCTTTGTAACCGTTTTGTAACCATTTTGTTACCGAATTGTAATAACTTTTTTTCCTGAACTATATTGACTTTTAAACATAAAAGTGATATGATGAATACAATGATTTAAGGAATAGTAAAAAACACAAATTTAAAAAGCTATTGACTTTCTTGAAATAATGTGTTATTATAAAATTAGACGCTTCTATATACTTTTTAATAAAACTGTAGGAATTAATAAATGAAAATAAGTAAATTACATAATTTAAAGCTTGTTTCAATAGATATTGCCGTTTCAATCACAATATCGTCAATTGGATCATCTGTAATATATGCCGATGATGAATCCTTTGACAATAATATTAGTGTAAATGAAGAGTTAAAAGCTGTTGTTCCATCGAACGATATGGATGATCAGTTCCCATTACATGGCGAAGTATTATTTTATGAAGATACAGTTTCATTTGTAGAAACCAATTGTAGCGAATGTGATTATGCAGTAGATAAAGAAGAATTAGATTCGTCTGTAATCTTTACTGCTAAGCAAAGTGGACATACATTCCAACTTGAAGTATTGGATGATAACCAAACTCCAATATCAGTTATGGATTCTTCAAACGAAAGTTCTGAAATTATTTTTCCGGAATATGATAAATATTATAGTTTTTCATTAGTAATTGATGGAAATAGATATTTTGGAGATATCGGGCTTATATTTGAGGGCTGTAATGTTGTTTATTTGGACATTGGTTATTTAACTGATGAGACTTATTCACTGAATAATTCATCAAGAACATCAACCTACTCGATTAGTCAAAATACAAGTTACATTTATGAAAGCGAAAGTAACGATACAAAAAATACAGCTCAAACAATAAATATTGGTAGAACTGTATCGGGTTATTCTGATAAGGCCTATGATAGCGATTGGTATTACATAAATTTGCAAACATCAGAATTTAATAATTCAACTTTTACAAACGGATTCTTTAATATTGTTTTAAATACATATAATAATACATCTATTGAATTTGAAATAAAATTATATGCTGAAAATTCTGATTCTAATTTGGTTTTGTTAGGTAGCGGTACAGTTTCATCACAAAGGTGCCAATATATAAATCAAACTAATCCAAATGGATATCGTAAATTTTATATTTATATTCATAACATAACAAATAATAGCACAAGATGCCAATATATGATGAATGCCAATTATTCACCTTCGCTGACTTTTTACAGCCAAAAAAGAGGAAGTGTTACAAGAAGCAATGGAAGTAGTACTTGCTTATGGAATACACAATATCTCGATGTACTTACTTTTGCTAATGGAAAACCATTCATAGATGTCAATAGTAGTAATATTGGTTGTATGAGTTCTGGTTGTGCAATAGCAAGTTATGCAATGATATTAAGAAATGTCGGTGCAAAAATGGATGGCAAAGATTTTCGAACAGGTTTCGTAGGACGGTTATACGCAGACCCATTTACTGTTATGTTAGCAAGCAACAATTTGGACGGCACAACTTTGACAACAGCGTCAGCAAATTATTTAGCGATAGCTGATCCAACTTATGCTAATAGGGATTTAATTGCAGCTAATTTTACAGCTTTTGGTAAAACTATTTACTCACATCGCTTATATTTACAAGGTACATCAACTGCGTATAAAATGAATGCTTTGGATAGCATTTTAGATCAGAATGGTAAATACAGAGCTGTAATTTATACTGAAAACAGTAAAACGCCACATTATACTGTTGTTTCGTCATATAATTCCAGTTATTCTGATCCACTAGACAGATATACTGTTTACGATCCGTCTGGAACAACTCTTTCTCATGCAAAGGGACTTAAGTTTAGATACAGTAATATTCATAAAAACGCTAATACTGAATTTAGTGATGTTCAATCAATTGTTTATTTCAATACAAATCAATATGATTTTACTATTTAGGAGGTTTTATCATGAGTAAGAAATCACTATCATTATTATTAGCTGCCGCAATAATCACAGCGTCGGCAACAGGCTGTCAGAGCAGCGCGTCACAGTCATCGCAGCAAAGCACCGTTTCCTTTGAAGCCTCTTCGGACGGCTCGTCATCTGAAGCATCGGTTACAGACAATTCGTCCGAAGCCGAAAGTATTTCCGAAGCCGAAAGCACCGATACAAGCAAAGACAGCTCCGATGTACCAAGTGAGGAGTTGAAACAGCGAACATTTGACTTATTCACCAAAAAAGAAGGTGAAGACGGGTTATGCTATTATTATCTTAAAATGCCTAATGCGCAAAGGCAGCAGTATGTACATCCGCTGCTTAACGAATATACCGAAGACGATATGAAAAAGTTCATGCAGGGTATTCTGGGTGACAAATATCTGACCGACGAAGACGCAAATGCCGAGATCAGCGCACTGATAAAAAAGGCTATGGATCTGAATATGTCGTTTATGACTTGTTTTAAGGAGTGGGCGCATGACGGCTTTTGCGGTGATACCGCAGAGTGGCATGAGGCTGACGGTACGCCGCTCGGCGTTACAACAATGGAGGAGCTTTACGATCTTGAAAAGTCGATTTATAGCGATATAAGCAGCTATGAGGATTTTATGGAAAAGTTCGGAAATGCTTTTAAGTTTGAAAACAATAAGCTTTATTATAAGACCGATGCGCCGAGGTATATGCCGTCTGCAAAATGCCGGCCGCTGTTTGTTAACTATATGTCTCCTCGTGACAGCGTCTACCGTTATGCGACGGGCGCGGAAATTGACGGAGTAATAAAGGCCGCAATACTTGTGACAAATGAGGATATTGAGTCAACAAACCCGTCATCTCCGTTGCCGGAATATGAAGTATCTACCGTCCGCATATATGCGGATATAGCTGATATAGTAAAGACGGACGATGGCTACAGGATTGTCCGTGACGCGGACTGGAGCAGCTTTATGGCACTTTGATGATTTTATTCAGATTGCTGTGATACAGCGTATCGATAATAATTGAATTGATAAAATCAAAAATCGGAGAGCGAAAAACTCTCCGATTTTTTGTGTTATTTATTTTGTTCGCAAGCCTTAAAAGCGGGCTTTGCGTGTGCATTACAGGCAAAGTGTTATATTAAATCGCACAATTAGTAAAATCGTTTCATTTGAAATTTGATTACATTCTCAAAAGCGGGCTTTGTGTGCCTCACAGGCGTTTAGGTATAAAAAAGCCACACAATTAGTAAAATCGTTTCATTTGAAATCTGATTACATTCTCAAAAGCGGGCTTTGTGTGCCTCACAGGCACTGCATACCGAGCTCGATAGCCTTGATGTTCGCGTCGATAAGATGTGCCTTTTTGGGCGGGATAACCTTTTCCATAGCCTTCTTTACGGTTTCCATCGAGGTTATGTTGGTTTCCTTCAACAGCTTGCCGAGCAGGATAATATTAGCCATGCCCTTCATGTTATTCTCATTTGCGAGCTTTGTCGCGGGCACATAAAAGCACTTTATATCGGTTCTGTCGCACTTTGACTCAACAAGCGAGCTGTCAATCAGCGCGATACCGCCGGGTACGACCGAGCCGATGAACTTGTCAAAGCTTGGGGTGTTCATAACGATAAGCGTGGTAGGCTCGTCTACAAGCGGAGAGCCTATCGGGTCATCGCTTATACATACCGAGCAGTTGCAGGTACCGCCGCGCATCTCAGGTCCGTAGGACGGGAGCCAGGATACCTCCTTGTTTTCGTAAAGACCGAAGTACGCGAGCATCTTGCCCATGAACAGAATGCCCTGTCCGCCGAAGCCTGCGAGTAAAATTTCGTTCGTCATCTTATAGCACCCTCCTTGTATACGCCGAGAGGATAGTAAGGAATCATTTCGGTGCGTACCCTGTCAAGCGCCTCGATAGGCGTCTTGCCCCAGTTTGTCGGGCAGGTAGACAGCACCTCAATGATAGAAAAGCCCTGCTTGTTCTTCTGGAACTCAAAGCCTTTTCTGATAGCCTTTTTCGCGATGTTTATATTCTTGGGATCGATAACGGTTACACGCTCAGCAAGCGCAACGCCGTCAAGCTGAGACAGCATCTCGCATACCTTTACCGGAAAGCCCTCTACTGCCGTATTTCTGCCGTAGGGGGTTGTCTGCGTAACCTGACCGGGCAGGGTGGTGGGCGCCATCTGACCGCCCGTCATGCCGTAGGTCGTGTTGTTGATGAATATAACCGTGATATTTTCGCCGCGGGTAGCCGCATGAACTATCTCGGCGGTACCGATAGCGGCAAGGTCTCCGTCGCCCTGATAGGTGAATACGAACTTGTCGGGGTTTGCTCTCTTTATACCTGTAGCTACAGCGGGGGCACGTCCGTGCGACGCCTCCAGCATATCACATTCAAAATAATCATAAGCCATAACCGAGCAGCCTACGGGGCATACGCCGATTGTATCGCCCTCGATACCCATTTCATCAATTACTTCGGCTACCAGTCTATGTACTATACCGTGCGTACAGCCGGGGCAATAGTGGGTGGTTACGTCCGCCAGAGCGTGGGGTCTTTTAAATTCGGGCATTAGTTTTTACCTCCCATTTCTTTGATTTTAGCAAGGATTTCGGCGGGCTTAGGAATTACGCCGCCTGTTCTGCCGTAAAACTCGACAGGCTTTGAGCAGTTTAATGCGAGCTTTACGTCCTCGACCATCTGTCCCATCGACATCTCGACTACGAGCACGTTCTTCGCGTTCTTGCAGGCTTCGTTGATTTCGTTTACAGGGAAGGGCCAGAGGGTAACAGGTCTTACGATACCTACCTTGATGCCCTCTTTTCTCGCCGCCTCAACTGCGGATTTTGCAAGACGTGCGGTAGAGCCGTAGGCTACAACCACCGTTTCTGCGTCCTCGCAGTAGTCGCTAACTGCCTCGGTGTGCTCCGCCTTTACCTTTTCGTATCTCTCAAAACGCGCCTTGACCGTAGCTTCAAGCTCATCAGGCTTTAAGTAGA
>CAMEKZ010000026.1 GCA_945921635.1 uncultured Clostridia bacterium | reverse complement strand
TAATACATTCGGCGACCAAGTTCCTTTCGGGTCACGGACAGGTTATGGCGGGTGGGGTTGTTGACAGCGGAAAGATCGTGTTTAAAGGCAACGAGAGATTCCCGCTGTTCAATGAGCCTGACGTGTCCTATCACGGCGTAGTTTTCGCTGACCTGGGAGAGACCGCGTTTATCTCGCGCCTGCGCGCGCTTATCATGCGCGACCTCGGCGCGTGCCTTGCACCGTACAATGCGCTGAGCTGCCTTACCGGTATACAGACGCTTGCACTGCGTATGCAGAGACATTGCGAAAACGCGCTTGCTGTAGCAGAGTTTTTGGAAAATCACCCCAAGGTAGAAAAGGTAAACTGCCCCGCACTTCCGTCAAGCCCGTATTACGAGCTGTGCAAGAAGTATTCGCCCAAGGGCGCTGGCGGCGTGTTTACATTTGTCCTGAAGGGCGGAAAAAAGGCGGGCGAGACCTTTATGAACAGCCTTCAGCTGCTTCAGATTGTAGCAAATGTCGGAGATGTAAGAAGTCAGGTTATACACCCCGCGTCAACCACCCACAGCCAGCTCTCAGCTGAGCAGCTTGTTGCAGCGGGAATCACAGAGGGCACGGTAAGACTTTCTATCGGCATCGAGGACAAGGCGGATATTATCGCCGATATTAGTCAGGCGCTTGATAAAATATAAAGCTTTAAATACAGTTACCGATGCAAGGGAAAATATCTCTGCGTCGGTAATTTTTTACACAGTATATTGTGATTTTGCACAAATTTTTTGTTATATTTTTGTCGGTGCTTGACTTTTCTTACTAATCATGCTATAATCATCATGTATAAATATGGATTAATCGCAAGAAAAATTTACCGTAAACGCTGCGATAATATATAAAACCAATCGGGTGAGGTGAGAAACGTGTATATCGGCAAGTTTCATAAATTCAAGATGGCAGGTATCTGTGTTGCAGGAATACAGGACGGTCACCTTTCATACATAGTAAATGCGGCTTCTGACGCCCTCATTAAAAAGGGCTATAAGGTGCTGATATTCAATTCGTTTTCTGATTTTTACAACGATTCTCCTTTTATAAGCGGAGAGTCAAGCATTTACCAGCTTATAAACTTTGAGCTTCTCGATGTGCTTGTAGTTTTCCCCGAGACCATAAAATCCACCCGCATAACCGATGAGATAATAAAGCAGGCGGCAGAGCATAATACTCCTGTCATTTCGGTTGATGGCGAGTGCGAGGGCTCTACCAACATAGTATATAATTACGCAGGCGGATTTGAAGAAATAGTACGCCATGTTGTCGAGCACCACGGCTGTACAGATACATATATGGTTGCCGGTATGCGCACAAACAAATTTTCCGAAGAACGTATAGCCGCATATAAAAAGGTGCTTAGTGAAAACAATATCCCCTTTGACGAAAAGCGCCTGGGCTACGGCGATTTCTGGAGCGAACCGACAAGGTGCCTTATGTTGGACTTTTTTGAGAACAACGAAAGAATCCCGCAGGCATTCATCTGTGCAAACGACACTATGGCTATCACCGTGGCGAGGTATCTGCGCGAAAAGGGTTATCGTGTACCCGAGGACGTAATTGTCACGGGCTTTGACGCTACATATACCGACAGATATTTTTCATCATCTGAGATTACCTCTGCCCTGCTTGATATAAATGAGCTTGCGGAGCTTATCGCAAGGACGGCTGACGGATATTTTGAGGGTACCGAGACGCCTAAGACAAAAACGATAAATTTCCGCACCGTACCCGCCCATTCCTGCGGCTGTGTAAAGGTTGACCGCGAATTTATAAACGAAAAATTCCTTAAAATGGACGACTATACCGCCGCCACTCAGGCAAATGAGACCTTTATGTCCGAGTACTCGGCGCATACCGTCAACTGTAAGACGCTTGATGAGATAACCACTGAGATGGCGCATTATGCGGATTATCTGTCGTGGATTTGTATAAATAATGATTTCCTTACACCTGACTTTAAGTCATCCTCTGACGGCTTTGACGGGATATTTTCCAGAACCATGATTGCAATTATGCAGCGCCAGTGGGATATGTCGATTAAAAATCAGGTATTTGAATCCAGAATGCTGTTGCCCGATCTTGGCAAGGCATTAAAGCTTTACAACAAGCTGATGTTTGTCCCGCTTCATTTTCGGGCAAGCGTCATAGGATATTACGGCGTTGTAATAGATAACTTTGAGATTGGGTCAAATGCGCTGTATGACACGCGCAGATTTGTAAACAACACAAATCAGATACTGGAGAATTTCAAGAACAAGTACCGGCTTCAGTGTGCATACGACGCGCTGGAGACCACCCACTCGCTTGACCCAATGACGGGTATATACAACCGCGCAGGCTTTTTTAATGCGGCAAAGCGCATAATAAACAACTCTGAGCCGCAGGAATTCCTGATGATTTCTATTGACATGGACAGCCTGAAGGAAATAAACGATAAATACGGTCACTCTGACGGTGACGAGGCTATCTGTGAGGTTGCAAAGGCGATAAAATCCGTTTGCAAGGACAAAAGTATATGTGCGCGCTTCGGCGGTGACGAATTTGTGGTTGCTATGCCGTTTGATGGTGAAGAACACATCGTGCCGAGAATAGTGGGCGATATACAGACCCATATTGACTGCTTCAACCGCGCGTCCGACAAGGACTATGAGGTATCAATAAGCGTCGGAGCAAAGCACGGCATCATATCCAACTTTTATGACCTCGGTGAGCTGATTAAGAAGTCCGACCATGAGATGTATGAGCAAAAGCGCATAAAGAAGGGCTTAAGACCTAGCACTCTCCCGTCCGTAAATGCCGGCGCAGATTCGATAGGCGTTTACGAAAAGCGTATACATGATATACTTTCCTCTGAGAAGGACAGCACATATTTTTATATGAGCTACGAAAATTCGAAATGGTATATCATGCAAAACGAGAATACGCCTAAGTGTATGGTTTCGTCCTCGGTGGGTCCGCTGCGCTCGATATGGCTGAGCGGAACGATTTATGCCGATGATGTATCGATATTCAACGAATTTGCATTAAAAATCAGAAAAGCGTTCAATGAAGGCATAACACAGAAGGAGCTGACGGTTTCCATAAGACTTGTGGAAAACGAAGTCCCTGTCTGGTACAACATATTTACAATACTTTGTCCCGCAGAGGACGGCCGCCTTTCCGAAATGGCGGGCATGATACGACGCGCATCATCATACGAAATTATGCAGATGGAGATACAGAATTACTATACCACCACCGATAATCCGCTGATGATAACCGAAAATATAAAATCCCTTGTTCACAACAATAAGGGCAAGAAGTATGTGTTTATCCATTTTGATATAAAGCGTTTTAAATTTATAAACGAAACCTACGGAGAAGAAACAGGCACAGACCTGCTTTATCATATTTCCAGACAGCTCAAGTCCTATTGTGAGCCGGATCAGCTCAGCGCGCGGCTAAACAGCGATATATTCCTGCTGCTGACGCCCTATGAGACAAAGGATGATATTTACCGCATAATCCGCGAGGTGGAAAAGAACCTTTCCGGCTTCAGGAACATAAAATACGAGTTCGCCTTCGGTGTTTATATTGCGGATGACCTTACTCTGCCGCCCCGTGTTATGGGCGACCGCGCCTCTATTGCGCGCCAGTCGGTAAAGAACAACGCGATTGAGAACATAGCGTTTTATGATGACAATATGCTGCAAAACGCGCAGACAAGGAAGTTTGTCGAGAGCAGCATGAACTCGGCGCTTGAAAATCAGCAGTTCAGTATATACCTACAGCCGAAATTCAGTATTTCGCGCAAAGAAGCCGTAGGTTATGAGGCACTTGTAAGATGGATACATCCCGAGCGCGGCATGATTTCACCGGGCGATTTTATCCCGCTGTTTGAAGAAAACGGCTTTATATTAAAGCTAGACGCATACGTCTGGGAATGTGCCTGTCAGGTGCTCCGCGACTGGATTGACCGCGGACTTGACCCGCTGCCCATTTCGGTAAACGTATCAAGGGCGCATTTAAAGGACGATACCTTTATAAAAACGCTCGACAGGCTTATAAAAAAGTACCGTCTGTCAAAGGAGCTGCTTGAGCTTGAAATAACCGAGAGCGTCGATGGCGCAGACTCAATGGCAATGACTCAGGAAATAAAAAATCACGGCTATACATTGCTTATGGACGATTTCGGCTCGGGTTATTCGTCGCTTAATACGCTGAAAAGCACGAAGTTTGATGTGCTGAAAATCGACCGCGAGTTTTTATCCAGCTTTATGAGCAGCGAGCGCGGCAAAAAGATTATCTCGCACACCATCTCCATGTCGCAGGACGTAGGGCTTGACCTTATCGCCGAGGGCGTAGAGACTCTCGAGCAGGCGGACTTCCTAGAAAGCTGCGGCTGTGATACGGCACAAGGCTTCTATTACGCAAAGCCGATGCCGGTACAGGACGCCGAGGCGTACCTGATTAAAAAACAGTAGTTTTCTTTCTTATAAATACTCCTTCTTGAAAGCAGCACCGTGTATAGGCATGGTGCTGTTTTCACTTTTTATAAAACCGTAAGCACGAATATCCCCCGCCGGGTGGCGGGGGATATTCGTATAAGAAGTTTAAAACATTTAGGAAAACTCTTTATTAAACTGTTTCGTCAACACCGTAGTAAGCATTGAGGTACATCTGCTTGATTTCGCTCATCAGCGGGTATCTCGGGTTAGCGCCTGTGCACTGGTCATCGAATGCCTGCTCAACCATAGCGTCAAGTCTGTCTAAGAAGTCCTTTTCGTCAATGCCGTAGTCCTTGATGGTCTTCTTGATGCCGACCTCTTCCTTGAGAGCCTCGATCTTAGCGATGAACTTTTCAAGCTTTTCTTCCTTGCTCTTGCCGGTTACGCCGCAGAACTCTGCCATTTCAACGTATCTTTCAAGAGTGTGGGGGTGGTCGTACTGCGAGAAGGTACCCATCTTAACGGGGTTGGGAACTGCGTTGAAGCGCATAACGTGTGTGATAAGCAGAGCGTTTGCAACACCGTGAGGCAGGTGGTGGAAAGCGCCGAGCTTGTGAGCCATTGAGTGGCACACACCGAGGAATGCGTTAGCAAATGCGATACCTGCCATTGTAGAAGCGTTAGCCATCTTTTCTCTTGCTTCAACATCTGTCAGACCGTCCTTATATGCTCTGGGCAGGTACTCAAAGATGTTCTTTGCAGCCTTGAGCGCAAGACCGTCTGTATAATCTGTAGCCATAACTGAAGCATAAGCCTCGAGCGCGTGGGTCAGAGCGTCGATACCCGATGCGCTTGTCAGACCCTTAGGCTGTGTCATCATGTTGTCTGTATCAATGATTGCCATGTTCGGGAGCAGCTCATAGTCGGCGAGAGGATACTTTACGCCGGTCTTTTCATCGGTGATAACCGCGAAGGGAGTACACTCAGAACCTGTACCGGAGGATGTCGGGATAGCTACGAAGTAAGCCTTTTCACCCATCTTCGGGAAGGTGTAAACTCTCTTACGGATATCGATAAATCTCATAGCCATATCCATAAAGTCAGCCTCGGGATGCTCATACAGTACCCACATAATCTTACCTGCGTCCATTGCAGAACCGCCGCCGAGTGCGATGATTACGTCAGGCTCGAACTGGCGCATAAGCTCTGCACCTTCCTTAGCGCAAGCAAGTGTCGGGTCGGGAGCAACATTGAAGAATGTTGTGTGCGCGATGCCCATCTCGTCGAGCTTATCTGTAATAGCCTTTGTATTTCCGTTATGGAATAAGAAAGAGTCGGTTACGATAAACGCTTTCTTCTTGTTCATTACCGTGCCAAGCTCGTCAAGAGCAACAGGCATACAGCCCTTCTTGAAGTATACCTTTTCGGGCAGTCTCATCCACAGCATATTCTCTCTCCTCTCAGCGACTGTCTTGATGTTAATGAGGTGCTTTACGCCTACGTTTTCGGATACCGAGTTGCCGCCCCATGAGCCGCAGCCGAGTGTCAGCGACGGGAGAAGCTTGAAGTTGTAAAGGTCGCCGATACCGCCGTGTGAAGAAGGAGTATTTACGAGAATACGGCAGGTCTTCATTCTTTCGCCGAATGTATCTATCTTTTCACGCTCTGTTACTGCGTTGCAGTAGAGCGAAGAGGTGTGGCCGTAGCCGCCGTCTGCAACAAGCCTTTCTGCCTTTGCAAGCGCGTCGTTAAAGTCCTTAGCCTTGTACATAGCGAGTACGGGAGAGAGCTTTTCGTGTGCAAACTCTTCCTCAAGCTCAACGCTTTCAACCTCGCCGATAAGAATTTTTGTCTTGGGGTCAACGGTAACGCCTGCGAGCTCTGCAATCTTAGCAGCCTTCTGACCTACTATCTTAGCGTTCAGCGCGCCGTTTATAAGGATTGTCTTTCTTACCTTTTCTGTTTCCTCGGGAGTAAGGAAGTAGCAGCCAAGCTCTGCAAATTCCTTCTTAACCTTGTCATATATCTTGTCGAGTACGATTACCGACTGCTCGGAAGCGCATATCATACCGTTGTCGAATGTCTTTGAATGTACGATAGAGCTTACTGCGAGCTTGATGTCTGCTGTTGTATCAATAATAGCGGGTGTGTTTCCTGCGCCTACGCCGAGTGCGGGCTTGCCCGATGAATATGCAGCCTTTACCATTCCGGGGCCGCCTGTAGCCAGGATGATGTCAGCGCTTCTCATAACCTCGTTTGTAAGGTCGAGCGAAGGAACGTCAATCCATGCGATGATGCCCTTGGGTGCGCCTGCCGCTACAGCCGCGTCAAGTACAACCTTTGCAGCAGCGATTGTGCAGTTCTTAGCTCTGGGGTGAGGGCTGATGATGATACCGTTTCTGGTCTTTAAGCAGATAAGGGTCTTGAATATAGCTGTAGATGTGGGGTTAGTCGTAGGGATAACCGCCGCAACAACACCAATAGGCTCTGCAACCTTCATTGTACCGAATGCGGGGTCTCTTTCGATAACGCCGCAGGTCTTTGTGTTCTTATAAGCATTGTAGATATACTCTGCCGCATAGTTGTTTTTGATAACCTTATCCTCAACAACACCCATGCCTGTCTCTTCTACCGCCATCTTAGCGAGCGGTATTCTCATTTTGTTTGCTGCCGATGCAGCCGCCAGGAAAATAGCGTCAACCTTTTCCTGTGAAAATGTCGCAAACTCTTCCTGTGCCGCTCTTACTTCCGCCATGCGGATTTTGAGAGCGTCAACGCTGTCAACGATAACGGGGCTTACTTTAGCCGAGGTTACCTTTTTGTTGCTTACGATTTGCTTCTTAGCCATATTGTCCTCCTGATGTTTTAAACTTTTTTAATTCAAAACCGTTTTCGATTAACACTTTAACGAAAGTAGTATTTCCACGAAAGCGGCTCAAAATACTAAGTTGTTATTTTTTTAACAATATTATTATATCAACTTCGGGCGCATTTTGTCAATCTTTTTTTCTATGAATTTTACTAAATTGTACCCTTTCGTTTTGTGCAAAATATATAAAAGCGGATTTTATCGGCTTCTGTATAAAGCAGAAAGGGGAAAAAATCCGTTTTGTCGTTATTTTTCTGCGCAGCAGACATCATAAAAATCCGCCGCGATTTTCATAAGCTTGGTATCACGCTCAAAATAGACGGCTTTATCCGCCTTTGTACCGTAAAACTCGTGCTTTTGCGCCGAGGTACAGCCTTTGGCGAAGCTTACGGCAAACTCGCTGTCCAGCTTTTTCTTATGCTCTATCGCGCGGTCGCTGTCAAGCGAATTGTGTCCTTTGCACTTTTCGGTTATCAGCGTCACGTTTTCGTTTTTATCTACATTTGTCAGCACGCTGTGTTTAAGGCTTATGGTTTCGTCATCCGTACTGTGCAGGATAAGAAAGCGTGTACCGTTCTTGCTTGCCCTTGCCACTCCCGCGCGGGCGGTGTATTTTGCACGCTTGCCGTATTTGAATCGCTCATACAGCTTTATGTAGGGTGCAAGCATATAAATCCAGCTGCCGAACATACGCGCGCCCTCTTCAAGCACCATGTCACAGCTTCGGTTAAAGCCGCTCTGGACAAACACGCCGCGCAGATTGTACAGCTTATAGCAACTCACCGCCGACACAGCATAGCCGCCCCAGCTGTGCCCGAACAGCACAACAGGCAATTCGTTTTCCTTTGACAGAAAGTCCAGCGCCGCACTCAGATCCTCAGCAGACTGCGGCAGTCCGCGCATGGATTTTCCGCCGCTTAAATGACAGCCCGTGTTGTCAAACGCAAAGACCTTGTAGCCGCGCTCGGCAAAATACGCGATCTCGGGGATATAGCTTAGCTGACCGTTAAAAATTCCGTGGGAGAAAACAAGCAGACCCTTGAATTTTTTCACCCGCTTGTCGTGATAAAAGCTGCCGGCGTATTTGTATCCGCGCCTTGACGGAAAGCTTACCGGCTCGCTTTCGAGATTTGGATAGTCCTTTAAATCGGGGAGTAAGGAAGAGTCGTATATCTCAAACCGCTTGCCGAATATACTCTCATACATAGCCGCAACAACGCACATACATATAAGAAACAGCGCGAGAAAAACAACGGCTATAAACCCGACTGCAAACAGTATATCCTTCAGTACGTCCACAAAGCTCTCCCCTTTTTCAGAAATTTTACGTTATGACAGCAGCGGCGACAGCGGTCTGTCGGAATAAATCCTTTCAATCGCCTGTGCAAACACCTGCGCTGTCGGCAGTACCGTCATTTTAGCAAGCCTTTTCTCTTGCGGTATGTTTATTGTGTCAAGCAGTACAAGCTCCTCTATGCAGGACTGCTCAATCCGATCTATGGCGGGTCCTGAAAGCACGCCGTGCGTAGCGCACGCCGACACGCTGTTTGCACCGCCTATTTCTTTAAGCGCCTTTGCCGCGTTGCACAGCGTACCCGCGGTATCAATCATATCATCGACAAGAATTACATCTTTTCCTTTTACATCGCCGATTATATTCATTACCTCGCAGACATTCGCCTTCTGTCTGCGCTTGTCAACAATCGCGAGTCCGACCGACAGGCGCTCGGCAAAGTTCCTCGCCCTTGTGACCGAGCCTAAGTCGGGTGATACGCAGATTATATTTGACATATCCTTGTATTTTTCGATAAAGTACGGTGCAAGCACAGGTACGCCGCGCAGGTGGTCAACCGGTATATCGAAAAAGCCCTGTATCTGTGGGCAATGCAGATCCATAGTAAGCACCCTGTCCGCGCCCGCCGTGGTAATAAGGTCGGCTACCAGCTTTGCAGAGATGGGGTCGCGGGCGTTTGCCTTTCTGTCCTGCCTTGCATAGCCATAATACGGCATAACCGCGGTGATACTGCCCGCGCTCGCGCGCTTGAACGCGTCTATCATAATGAGCAGCTCCATAAGGTTATCGTTTACCGGACAGGAGGTAGACTGCACCACGAAAACGTCCGAGCCGCGGACGCTCTCGCCGATGCTTACGGATATTTCTCCGTCGCTGAAGGTCTTTACATCTGAATTTCCAAGCGGCAGTCCGAGCGACTGCGCTATGTCATGCGCTACCGCTTTATTTGAGTTTGCCGCAAATACCCTTATATCTTTACCGTGTAAATTCATATTGTCATTTCCACCTCAATTGTGTTATTCAGCCGTGCTTACGCCTTTTTTATCCTCTTATTGTTTTTCTCCCAGTTTTCAATAACTCTGGTACTCGTACGCTCGACTGCAAGAGAGTTCGCGGGTACGTCCTTTGTAATAGTCGAGCCGGCTCCCGTAGTAGCGTTATCACCTACCGTCACCGGAGCAATAAGATTTGTGTTACAGCCGATAAAGGCGTTATCGCCTATTGTAGTGCGGTATTTCTTCACACCGTCATAGTTTGCGGTGACACAGCCGCAGCCGAAGTTTACGCCCTTTCCTACATCGCTGTCGCCTATGTAGGTAAGGTGCGCTATGCAGGTGTTTATGCCGACCTCGGAGTTCTTGACCTCGACAAAGTCGCCGATTTTTACGCCGCTGTGCAGATGCGTGCCGGGGCGAAGATGAACAAACGGCCCTGCCTTTGCCCCGCTGTCTACAAACGAATCATGCGCCTGCACGTTATTCAGTATTACGTTATCCTTTATCTCGCAGTCCTCAATAAGCGAGTTAGGGCCTATCTCACAGCCTGAGCCTATTATGGTCTTTCCTTTTATTATCGTATTCGGCAAAACCACCGTGTCGCTGCCGATTTCTACGTCTGTACCTATTATTATTCCGTCGGACAGCGGTATATCCACGCCGTTTTCGAGTAGTCTGCAAAGCACGTTATCCCGCGCCACCTTGTTCAGCGCGGCGAGCTGTGCGCGGTTGTTGGCGCCGAGTACCACATCGCTGTTTTTCGCGGTGAACACGGCTTTTTTCTCTGCCTTTTCTACCGTGTCGGTGAGATAATATTCTCCGCTTGCGTTTTTGTTATCCAGCATATCGAGAAAGCCGAGCAGCTTTTCGGGCTTGAACCAGTAAAGCCCCGAGTTTATCTCGTTTATCTTCTTCTGCTCTTCATTACAGTCCTTCTGCTCGGTGATACCGACAAACGCGCCGTTTTCCTTTATTATTCTGCCGTAGCCGAAGGGATTTTCCACACGCGCGGAAATAACCGTCACGTCGCTGCCGCTCTGCTTATGAAAGGTATAAGACTGCTCTATCGTATCACTGTCTATAAAGGGTGCGTCGCCGCAGGCTATCAGCAAATCCGCGCCGTTTTGCACCGCCTCGGTGATAAACGGCTTTGCCTGCATTACTGCGTGACCCGTGCCCTTGCGCTCGCTCTGCACAAAGGTCTGATATTCGCCGCGGTCTGCAAGATAGGCTTCTACCTGCTCGCGGTGATTTCCTACCACCGCCGCAATTTTTTCACAGCCCGCCTTTTCCGCCGCGTCAAGCACCCAGCCGAGCATGGGCTTAAACAAAACCTCAAGCATAACCTTTGGCTTTTCGGATTTCATGCGTTTTCCGTCACCCGCCGCCAGAATAAGACAATATTTGTCGCAGTTCATAATAAATCATTCCTTTTCGTATCTTAATTTACATAGCGGAGCTATTCGTGGTTTTACCGCCATGTTAAATTCTATTCCTATATTTTATATTTTCGCATATTTTGATGTATTTTTCAAGTGGTTTTATGAAATAATTGCTTTTTAGCGTCAGATGTGATAAAATAAACTTGAACATAAAATCCGACATAGCGGAAAGGAACGGACATGGCTGATACGACCACATTTATAAATAATATTAGAGAAAAAGCGAAAAGCGGCGATATAAATACCCTCATAGGCTCAAAAAGCATCGAGGATATTTTTGCCGCCTGCTGTAAGGCGAGCGAGGAGCTGCTCGGGCTTGTACCGTACGACGAACAGCTGCTTGCGGCGGCAGAGCTTACCGAGGGGAAAATCATCGAGATGAAGACCGGCGAGGGAAAGACGCTTTCTGCGGTCTTTGCCGCGTGCTACAGCGCGCTGAATAATCATACGGTGCACATACTAACCTTTAACGATTATCTTGCAAAGCGCGACTGCAACTGGATGAAGCCGATTTATGACGCGCTCGGTGTGTCCTGCGCGTATATTCTACAGTCCACGCCTGTTGAGGAGAGAAAGGCGGCATACAAAGCACAGGTCGTATACATCACCGCCCGAGAATGCGGATTTGACTTTTTGCGCGACTTTATCGCAAACAGCAAGGACGAGTGCGTGCAGTGCGGCTTTGACTTTGCTATAGCGGACGAAGCGGACAGCATAATGATAGACGAGGCGAGGGTGCCGCTTGTAATAGCGGGAGAGACCGCCGTTACTCCCGACGCGGACTTACCCGCGATATATGACAGGGTAAAGGACTTTGACAGCTCGCTGTACGAAATCAATGAAGAATTTGGCACGATATACCTCACCCCTAAGGGCGAGGATAAGTGCGAGGAGCTGTTTACAGACGGCACGGGACTGTATGACGAGGAAAACAACGCCCTGCTCACCAAAATTACCGACTGCCTAAAAGCCTGTTTTTTACTGAAAAAGGACGTAGACTATATAGTAAAGGACGACACAATACGCATAATTGACGAGTTTACCGGCCGCGCCGCCGAAAACAGGCGCTATCCAGGCTCGCTTCAGGCGGCGGTGGAGCTGAAAGAAGGCATACAAAGCACCAGCCGCGGCGTAATCATGGGCATTGTGCCGCTACAGTTCTTCCTGCGGCAATATCCTAAGCTCAGCGGTATGACAGGCACGGCAAAGACCTCCGAGGACGAGTTCTATCAGCTGTACGACTTAAAGGTTAGCGTGATAGAGACCCACAGCCCCTGCCGCAGAATCGATTATCCTAATGAAATCTTCCTTACGCAAAAGGCAAAGGATGACGCCATAGTAAACTGCATAGCGGCGGCGCACGAAAAAAATCAGCCCGTGCTTATTGGCACATCGAGCATCGAGCAGAGCGAGGCTTTAAATGAGCGGCTTTTAGCAATAGGCATAACCGCAAATGTGCTTAATGCGAAAAACGATGAGCTTGAAGCGGAGATAATAAAGGATGCGGGAAGACCCGGCGCTGTCACAATCTCGGCGAATATGTCTGGACGCGGCGTGGATATAAAGCTCGGCGGGGCGGACGAGTCGGAAAAAGCAATTGCCGAAGAAGCGGGCGGACTGCTTATTGTAGGCACGTTTTTAAGCGAGAGCGAGCGCGGAGATATGCAGCTGAGAGGTCGCTCGGGCAGACAGGGTGATATAGGCGAGAGCCGATTTTTCGCCTCTCTCGAGGACGAGATAATGACAAAGTACGACATAAAGTCGCTTATACCGAAAAGGCACTATCCGACAGCGGAAACCGGCGAGCCTATTACCGACAAATATGTTCTCCGTGAAACACAGCGCATACAGCGTATAGCGCAGGGCGACACTCTGGAGCTGAGAAAAAGGCTGCTCAAATTTACCATGATAGGCGAAAAGCACCGCGAGACGGTCTTTAGCAAGAGAAAGGCGTTTCTCAGCGGGGAGCAGGCGGCAAATATCTGGCAGACCGAGTTTTCGGATATGTATGAAAAGGCTGTCGAAAAGTTCGGCGAGGAAAAGACAGGCGAGCTTCAGCAGAGGATAATCCTACAGGTGATAAACGAATACTGGAGTGACTATCTTGACTACACCTCATATCTGCGTGACGGTATACACCTGACAAGAATAGGTGGAAAAAATCCCGCAGATGAGTATAATATAGCCTGCGAGGAGTTCTTCTCCGGTATGGAGGAGCAGGTTATAGACACAATGGGCGAAAAGCTGGGCGAGCTTTTACAGCTTGACGACCCCGATGAATTTAAGCTGAACCTGCCGACCGCTATCTGGACATATACGCTTAACGAAAGCGGCGAGGAGCTGCTCAAAAAGAGCTTTATCGAAACCGCGCTTGACGAAAATGAGCTTGATGATTATGACGAGGATGAGGAAAGCGGGGACGAAAGCACAGAAGAAGCGGGCGAGCCTGCTGTAAATAATAATGAAAGCCGTGAGAAAAAAGGCTTTTTCGCAAAGCTGTTCGGCAAAAAGTAAAACGAGAGGATTTTAAAATGGACTGTATAGCCGCAATCTCCACCCCGCCCGCAAGCGGCGGCGTGTCTATGATAAGAATATCGGGAAAGGACGCGATAAAAGCCGCAAAGGCGGTGTTCAAGGCTAAATATCCCGTAACCGATATAGATAAAATGCAGGGCTATACCGCCGCCTACGGAGATATAACCGACAACGGCAAAAAGCTGGATGACGGCGTTTTGCTGATATTCCGCGCCCCGCACAGCTATACCGGCGAGGACGTGGCGGAGATAACCTGTCACGGCGGAATTTATATAACAAAGCGGGTTTTGCAGTGCTGTCTTTCGGCGGGTGCAAGGCTTGCGCAGGCGGGCGAGTTTACTAAGCGCGCGCTTCTTAACGGCAAGCTGTCGCTGACTGAGGCGGAGGGCGTAATCGACCTTATAAACGCGGGGAGCGAGCAGCTCATATCCTGTGCGCGCGCACAGACCGACGGCGCATTGTACCGCAGGATAGAGGGCATCTGCGAGGATATTATAAAGATTTCGGCGGAAATCTCCGCGTGGATAGACTATCCGGACGAGGCGGACGACGAGGACGAGATAACCCGCGCAGACTGGACGGGCGCAGTGAGGGCGGTGAGCAAAAAGCTTGACGACCTGCTTGACACCTACGACAGCGGACAGATTATGCGCGAGGGTATCTCCGCCGCGATTGCGGGAAAGCCGAATGCGGGAAAATCAACGCTTATGAACCTGCTGACCGGTACACAGCGCAGTATCGTCACCGATATAGAGGGCACGACCCGCGATATTGTCGAGGACAACGTCATGCTCGGGGACATCATGCTCCGGCTTGCGGACTGCGCGGGCATCAGAGAAACCGGCGACACTGTAGAAAGTATAGGCGTACAGAAAATGCTGTCGCGGCTTGACACGGCACAGCTTATACTCGCGGTATTTGACAGCTCGCGGCCGCTGTCTGAGGAGGATTTTCGCTTTATTTCGCTGATAAAGGGCAAAAATGTCATACCGATAATAAACAAATCGGACTTATACCCGATAATCGATACCGATTATATAGAAAAAGAGCTTGGCAAATCGGTCACTTTATCGGCTATGCGGGGTGACGGACTGGCACAGCTTGAACAGGCTATCCGCGAGCGCTGTAAGATAAAGCGGCTCGACCCTGCCGCAGGCTTTCTCGCAAACGAAAGACAGCGCCAATGCGCCGCAGACGCGAAAAAATCCGCCGACTCGGCGTATCGCGCTCTGATAAGCGGTATGACCGCAGATGTCGCGGGACTGGAGCTTGAGGCGGCATTGTCCTCACTCTATGAGCTGTCGGGTAAAAGTGCAAGCGAAGAGGTAATAGACAGAATCTTTCAGCGCTTTTGCGTGGGTAAATAAATACAACAAAGCACCGTAACAATTTCCCTTGTTACGGTGCTTTAAATTTACATATTAAAGCTGCTCAGCAATCGAATAAATCAGCTTTTCCGTCTTTTCCCATCCCAGGCACGGGTCGGTAATCGACTTTCCGTACACCGCGTCATCGGTGCTCTGGTTTCCGTCCTCGATATAGCTCTCTATCATCAGACCCTTTACAAAATTCTTTATATCATCGCTGTGGCGGCGGCTGTGCAGGATTTCGTTCGCTATTCTTATCTGCTCCAAATACTTCTTGCCCGAGTTTGAGTGGTTTGTATCAACGATAACCGCCATGTTTTCGAGATTTTTCTTGCAGTAAAGCTCATACAGCAGTCTTAAATCCTCATAGTGGTAGTTAGGCAGGGTCTGTCCGTGCTTGTTTACCGCACCGCGCAGAATAGCGTGGGCGAGCGGGTTGCCGCTTGTAGTTACCTCCCAGCCGCGATAAATGAATGTGTGGCTTGCCTGTGCCGCCTGAATAGAATTAAGCATTACCGACATATCGCCCGCCGTGGGGTTTTTCATACCCGCGGGGATGTCCATGCCGCTTGATGTCAGTCTGTGCTGCTGATCCTCTACCGAGCGCGCACCTATCGCGACATAGGACAGCAGGTCGGATAGATAGCGGTAGTTTTCGGGGTACAGCATCTCGTCCGCGCAGGTAAAGCCGGTCTGCTCTATAGCCTTTTGGTGCAGGCTTCTTACTCTTATAAGACCCTCCAGCATATCCTCGCACTTGGTCGGGTCGGGCTGATGTATCATGCCCTTATAGCCCTCTCCCGTGGTGCGCGGCTTGTTTGTGTAGATACGCGGGATAATGATTATCTTGTCCTTTACCTGCTCCTGCACGGGTACAAGACGCGAGATATAGTCAAGCACCGGCTCTTCCTTATCCGCGGAGCATGGGCCTATAATAAGCAGGAATTTGTCCGATTTTCCGGTGAAAACGTCCGCTATCTCCTTATCTCTTTTTTTCTTAATTTTCTTGATGTTCTCGGTTACGGGATACATCTGCTTTAACTCCTCGGGTATCGGGAGCTTTCTGTTGAATACCATTCCCATTGTGTTTCTCTTTCCTTTCGGCATTGTGTAATTCCACCGTTTATATCATCGTATTTTGTATTTTTGTACGCTGTAGGTCTCCTCTAAAAACCAATGTCGTTTTTATGTGGTACAGATTTATTCGGCAGATTGTTCAAAATTTTTGCAGGAATACTGGATGTATTTCAAGAAAATTTTGGGCAATATGACGGATGAAGATGTGCCGCAGAGAAATGGCAGAGGTTTTTTTAGAGGTGACCTGTAATCAAAAAGCCCTCTTTGCCAAAGGGCAAAGAGGGCGAATATATCGCGGTACCACCTCAGTTCACCGTACAGGTGCAAGCACTGGTATACGGTCTTTATCGCTGTAACGGGCTTACCCGGACGCCTTACAGGCTTTCGCTTTCGGGCTGTCACTCCGGAATGAATTCAGACGTTATATTCTGTCGGCTCTCACCTTATCCGACTCTCTGGGAGAAATCTGCGGTCTTACTGCTTTCCATCGACGATTTTACGGTGTGTTTTATTTCATTTGTGAGTATAACATAGATTTTTGCGGTTGTCAAGCGAAATTTTTATTTTGATATACATTATGACAATCAGCCGACGACGGAATTGTTATGCGATATTCTGTCCGCCGGTGTAAAGAAAATGCCGTAAGGTTCTTTTAGCAGTACATAATCGCCGTTTTCGTCATAGCTTGAAAAAATCACGGCAACAACGCACACATTTTCACCGTCATGGTATAGATACAGCTCCGTATTTGTATCAAGACAATTTGACTCAAAGTTTTGCGCGGGCACTTCTGCGGCGGGTACTGTCGAGGTTATTTTGCCCGCAAATGCGTCAAGGTTTATCCGGTTTACGTCAAAGCGGCTGTCCGTGCATTCATACAGCCTGTTTTCATATACCAGATACCCCGACCGCTCCGTCTCGGGATAGGACGAATAACCGTCCTCGGATATTTCATAGACGGTCGATGAGGTATCGTCTTTTGAGCAGGATGTAAATAATATAGCTGTACATAAGAGAATAAGGAGCAACGCGATGATTTTTTTAAGCATAACAACCCTTTCATTTTCAATAAACAACAAAAGTATCTCTCCAACTGTCATACGTTATAGAGCTAGTGACATATTTAAAATTGTCTCCATTACTCCAAGCAGAAGCACTCACTGGTGCAGTTACATAACCGTTAATATTAGGATCCATAAAATAATAATATCCTGATGTAGACAAATTAGTTATACCTGTAACAACAACACTATGCCCTATACCTGTTGAATTCTGAAACAATCCTAATTGTACCGGCCTGTTCAAATATATATGAGATGCCATTATATTACCGGTAATATTATCATTTGTAAAAGAAACAGATACATTACATAACGCATACGCTTTCTTTATCCAAGAGACAGTTCCCACAGGAATATTCGAGTTTGAATTTTGGACTGAGTTCCAACAAATCATGAAAAGTCCATATGCTGTGTGACTGGTACTTTTTTTATAGTTTACCACAGAAGCAATACTTGCAGCCCAACATAGTCCTTTGCCATCGACTGGATTTGTTGAATTCTTGACAATAGGAATTGACAGCATATAATTTGTGAGCGTACGATTCGATGTAAAACCTGAAGGACAATTTACTTTACCAACAAAAGACTCAGGAATGATTTTTTTAAGTGTAACAAAATCATACTTTTCGTTACAAGCACTGATTCTATAATCCATTTTTTCTGTTTGTTTGCACAAATCACAGGCACAATCATCATCAATCAATATGTCGGCATTAACTCCATTGTACATAATAAAATTATTGTTGCAATTTATGAATGCGAGCGCTTCGTTATTTTTGTATGCATCATTAACTTTTATTAAGTAATCTGCAACCGTTAATGAAGATTCAAATTGCCCATCAACACAATCGATAGTAAGTTGGCCGATTATTTCATCATCGGATAAAACAAACACAGCATATTTATCTGATGAATCTCCGTTAATATCATATATTTCCATTGGGTTAGATATTGTGACTGATTTTGCATTAGTCCCATTAGCAACCATTGCATCTAAATATCCAGGTAATACAGAATCAATATAACAATTTAACTCATATAAACAATTACTCAAATTTGCATCTGCAAAAACAGACATACAACAAAATACCACTATTATTTGCATTAAAATAATTGAGACTAATTGTTTTAATTTCATTTTCATAGATAATGCACCTTTCTATACCTGTTAATAAATGCTGCGTCATAGATAAAAAATGCTATTATGCAAAATTCAATATATTTTTGGATTATCTCACTATAATTAAACTACACAATGCATTTAATTTTATTTATTATAACACTTTTTTTTATGTTTGTCAACTATCAATATTCGATTTTTAATAAATTTACATATAACTTAAATACAAAAATTTTCATCTTTATCAATCAACCAAAAAATTTTCCTGCGACTATTGACAACTGTGTATGTGGGTGGTATAATGTGTATATTGAATATACGCATTAGCAACAAAGTGCACTTTTGCTGATGCGCGTATCACTGCGGCGGCGTTTATACCTTTAGCCGCCTCGGAAAGGTATTTTATATTATGAACATTATTATCACAAATTCAAGCGGAGTCCCTATCTACGAGCAGATAAGCTCGCAGATAAAGGGACTTATACTCAGCGGCAAGCTTAGCGAGGGCGACCCGCTCCCGTCCATGCGCGCGTTGGCGCAGGAGCTGAGGGTCAGCGTAATCACCACAAAGCGCGCCTATGAGATACTTGAAAGCGAGGGACTCATCGAGTCTTACACCGGACGCGGAAGCTTTGTCGCGGCTCAGAACCCCGAGCTGCTCCTCGAGCAGAATCTGCGCGAGATAGAGTCGCACCTCTCAAAGGCGGCGGCGATAGCGAAGTCCAGTGGAGTGACGCTTGAAGAAATAAGCGATATTCTCGCCGTGTTCTATAACGGCGAATGAGCCTTTTTCGGAGGATATTATGGAAAACTGTATAGAGATAAACAGCGTCAGTAAGCGCTATAAAAGCTTTGCTCTCGACAATGTAAGCCTTTGCGTGCCCTACGGCTCGGTAATGGGCTTTATCGGAGAAAACGGCGCAGGCAAAAGCACCACGATAAAGGCGCTTTTAG
>CAMEKZ010000025.1 GCA_945921635.1 uncultured Clostridia bacterium | reverse complement strand
CGGGGGCAGGCGGTATGGGTGGCTCGACAGCCGCTCCGGGCGGTTCGATAGGCGGACCGGGCGGTTCAACAGGCGGACCGGGCGGCTCATCAGGCACTTCAGGCGGCAATGGTTTCAGCAACGACTCAGGCGGAAATGCCGGCGGAGGTGATTTTGGCGACTCGTCAGGCTCAAATAGCAAATCGAGCGGCAATAATAACCGCAAAGCAATTACAGACGGCAGTCAGGGCGGCGCTGACAAATCAGGCGGCAATAATAACCGCAAGGCAATTACAGACGGCAACAGCGGCGGAAACAATTCGTCCTCACAGAGTGATAAATCCTCCGCATTTGATAGGATACAGGATGCTAAGGATAAGCTGGATTCCTTTAACGACGGCAATAATAGCGACGACGAAGAGGAACAGTAAGAAGGGAGTGAATATTTGTGCCAATCAGTATTCTGAGTTTGTTCTCGGATATATACAATGCAATACTTAACGCAATATTCAAACCCATTGCAGAATGGCTGTCGGGAATTATAAGCTCCGTATTCAAGTTCATAATCAACGAGGTAATCCAGCCCATTCTTGAGCCCGTTTTCAAAGCGGTAATGGATTATGTGGGCTACTATATCCTGGACTGGTTTTTTAAGGGACTTTACGCTATCCTTCAGATATTCCTCTATATAATCGACGCAATGCAGACGGCTTTCGATGTGCTTATCGGTATGCAGCCCATTACTTACAGAGGGGCTGACGGCGTAACACGGACGGACTCTCTTGTAAACGTGCTCATTTTTGACGACGGAATACGCAATGTTCTTATCGCAGTAAGTCTTGTGGCGCTGGGACTGGCGCTTCTCTTCGCTATTTACGCAACCATACGCTCAACACTGGACTTTGACTTTGAAAACAAGCGTCCCATAGGTCAGGTGCTGCGCTCGGTTTTAAAGACAATGATAAATTTCCTAATTGTTCCTTTTACAATGATGGTAATACTTTATCTTTCCTCGGCGATACTTACAACAATTTCAAACGCACTTTCACAGAGCTCGGATATGTCGATGGGACGTACAATTTTAGCTGTTAGCTCAATGAGCGCAGACGGCGTAATAGATTCACCTCCCAGTGAAGCAAGCCTTAGTCTGCAGCCCTGGGCAGATCTTGCGACAGGAAAAATCTCCTACCCGGAATGGCCGCTGTATTATCATATCAGCAAAGTTGACTATGCAGTAGGATTTATTGCCTCCATATTCATAATGATTATCGAGGGAATGTGTCTTCTTAATTTCATACGACGAATTTTTGATATAATCCTGCTCTACATTACATCTCCTTATTTCGTTTCGACAATGGTGCTGGACGATGGGGAAAAGTTTTCCAAGTGGCGCTCCGCCTTTATTGCAAAGGTGTTTTCGGGCTACGGCTCGGCAATAGGCATGAGGCTATACCTTATGTTAGTTCCTATGATTATGAGCGACAAGATAAGTTTTTTCTCAGACAACGCAGTAGGTCATCTTGGGGATTATCTTATCAAGCTTATTTTCATTATGGGCGGTGCTTGGGCGGTTTACAAGTCCTCCGCAATGCTCACCACCATTCTTGATCAGGGCGTAGGCTATGACGAACAGATGACCAATATGGCGGCAATGGGTATGATGGGCAGCATTTTCCATACCACAAAGGGTTACGCTGCAAAGGGCTTTAGCAGGCTCAAAAAAGGCAAAGGCGGCGGCTCGGCAGGCTCAGACAAGTCTGCATCTGGGGGAGCGGGAGCAGGCGGAAATGCTGAAAAATCAAACAAGTTTTCCACAGGCGCACCCACCGCAAGGGAAAAATTCAACGGCGGAGATACTCGCTCGTCTGCCGAATCAAAGCTGGCGCATACGCCTCTTGTTCCCGGTGAGAAGATGGATATGGATAAACTCCTCGGCAAAACCGCAGGCGCAGACGCAGGAAAAACAGGCAGCAATGCCTTCGCTGAAAACAAATCGCCCAACGACAAGGACGCTCACGAAAAAGGCAGAACCGATGACAATAGCAACACCTTTGATAAAGGGGAGAAACCCGCTTCGGGCGGCGATTTTGCTCATTTGTGTACAAGAACTTTCTCTGACAAAGCACAGGATAACCTTAAAATGTTCGATTTATCAGAGGGTATGGCTTCTTTCGGCACGGCAGAAAAACAAGTCAATATCCCCGAGGGCTTTACCTTTGTACCCGACTTTGTTCCTAAGGATCGGAAAGCGGCCGAGTACAACAAAATGCGTGCCCAGAACAAAAAGTTTGCTCCTCTCGTTGATATGATGGAGAAAACAAAGGAAAACGGCTTCTATTACAAGAGCAAACAGGGCAATGCCAGTGTGGGACTTATGAACGCCGCAGGCTTCAATTTTGAAGTTCCGAAGGGAATGGCAATGATACCGCGAATGATGTCTGTTGACAAGGCAAAGAAGTTCTGCGCTGACAAGAGCAAGGGCAATGACTTTATGGCTAATTACTACAAGCGAATGGGCGCACAGCTTGATGGCAAGCAGGGTCTTGGCACAAAGAAAATGGCGGATTCCTTCAATATCCTCCGCAGAACAAGAGCTAAAGGCGTTCACCTTACCCCGAGTGCAGACGGCAAGACCCTTGAATCCGTAAGCATTTTCGACGGTTCGCAGCTTTATACAAGGTCGAGAGGTGAAACAGACAAAGGCTCGGCGGCGGCTGAAATGGTAAATGAAATGGGCTTTATGGGAGCGGGAGATTTCAGCAGCCCCGCTTTGCAGATAACCTACCCCAAGTCTGACATAGAAAACGACTCCTCGGCATTTACCTCGGATATTCAAGGCGAAGTTTCGGGCGGCTATACTGCTTCAAACAGAAGCGTTGCAAAGCCATCGGCAAATGCCGATACACCTAAGTCAACCGGCGGTTACAGTTCAAGTGCAAGACAGCAGAGCAATAACTACACCAGCGGAAATACTGCTTCAACCCCGAATAATTACACAAGCACCACCCAATCAACCGATAACTATTCGGGTAGCGCAGACTCATCAAGCGGAAATAATTCCGCTCCGCCGCCTCCGCCTAAGCCGACTTCACGTCGTAACAGCAGGAGAAACGGTAATTCACAGTTCAAAGACAATTAACTATCAGGAAAGGACAATGTCCCATGCGAATCATACCGAAAAAAACCAAAGTCATGACCGAGCTTTTCAAGGGCGTTTCCATTGTCGATGTGGCAATTGGACTTTTCGGCGCCCTTATTGCCGTTGCGCTCATCACCTCAAATATTCCCTACAACGGCTGGTTTGCGCTGCTTGACGTGGTTATTTTTGTGTTGCTTATTATGCCTCTTGACGATGAAAAGGTGTATATGCTTCTGTTTCACGGCATAAGGCATCTGGCTCAGCCCTCGGTTATTACCGACAGCAAAGGCAAAAAATCGGTAGGCGTAAAAGACATTACTCCTTTCGAGGGCTTTGACGGGGATTTAATCAGCTACGGCACTTATTACGGCGCAGTTATCGAAATTCCCTCAATCGAGTTCAGGTTTTTTTCCGAAAGCCGGCAAAATACTATGATAGAGCGTGTACTGGGTGCTGTTATCAGAACGGTTTCTGCCGAACAGACGGGTGCGCTTGTAAAAATCGACCGCCCCATTGTCTATGACAATTTTATCAAATGTGAAAAGAAAAAAATGGAGGAGCTTAAGCAAGCCTTTATCCGAGGACTTATCGACGAGGATGAGCTTACAGTCCGTATCGGCATTATCCACGACAGAATTGCGGATATTGAGAAAATCAACAACATTGATAAGGTTTACCGCTCTTTCCATTATCTTGTTTTCTTTGAAAAGAAAAAGCAGATTCTTGAAGATCAGGCGAGAAGCGCAGTTGCACAGCTTACCGCAGGGGGACTTGACGTTCACAGGCTTAATCAGAAGGAGCTGGCGGTGTTCCTCAAATACCAGTACACTCAGGTGTTTGACGAGCGTGAAATTGAGACTCTTTCACCGGATCAGTATATGGACTGGATTCTGCCAAAAAAGGTTGAGTTCACTTCAAGAATGGTGAAGTACGATGGACTTATTACCCATACGTTAAAAATATCCGACTATCCTCAGTTTGTAACAAACGCCTGGGGCTATCGGCTTTTCAATACGCCCAATACAAGAGTCGTAATGAAGTTCAAGCCTGTTGATCGCTACCAGTCAATACGAAGAATCGACCGTGCAATTGACGAGCTGAGAGGACAGAGCGGCGAAACGGGAAAGACCTCAAAGCTTATGGAATTAGGCGACCATATTGACAGCCTTTCCGAGCTTCTTGCCTTGCTTCAGAGCGAAAACGAAACCCTTTTCGACACCAACACCTACGTTACAATATACGACTACGAACTTACCCAGCGCTATAAGGATATGAGCGAGGGCAAAAAGGTTACCTCCTCGGCGCAGTACACTTCTCTTAAAAAGAAAATCAAACGCAGTCTTGCGGAAAACAGATTCAAGACGCAGGATTTGTTTATGCAGACCTTTGAAACCTATGCAAGCTCCCATATTTCTGCCTATGACTGCTTTACCGCAAAGAGCAGAGGAATTCACTCCTCGTCCATTGCGGCGGTATTCCCCTTTGTTTACCCCGACCTCCTTGACGAGGGCGGCGTAAGCTTCGGCACAAGCAACGGCACTCCGATTTTCGTCAACTTCTTCAAGCGTGACAGCGAACGAGTAAACTCCAATATGGCGGTTATCGGTAAGTCAGGCTCGGGTAAATCCTACGCCACAAAAACAATACTCTCCAACTTAGCCGCCGACAACAGCAAGGTGTTTATCCTTGACCCCGAAAACGAATACGGCACACTTGCACGAAAGCTTAATGGCAAGGTAATCGACGTGGGCAAGGCCACAGAGGGAAATCTGAACCCGTTCCACATAATCACCAGCGCCGCCGACGAGGAAGATGGGGACAATTCCAACAGCTTTAACGCCCACTTACAGTTCCTTGAGGAATTTTTCAGGCAGATTCTCCCCAACGTTGACAACGACGCAATGGAGTATCTGAACAATATTTTCGTGCGGCTTTATTCCGAAAAGGGAATTGACGCAGATACCGACCTTTCCCAGCTTACCGCTGAGGATTACCCCATTTTCGACGATTTGTACGATAAAATACTTATCGACTTCCAGATGACTAACAGCGAATACCTTAAGAAAAATCTCCGTATTCTGCTGAATTATATTTCAAAGTTTGCCAATGGCGGAAGAAACTCTCATTTATGGAATCACGCCGCTTCAATCGACACAAAGGAAAACTTCATTGTGTTCAATTTCCAGTCCCTCCTAGCCAACAAGAACAACGTCATTGCCAACGCACAGATGCTTCTTGTACTGAAATGGCTTGACAACGAGATTATCAAGAACAGGGACTACAACATAAAGCACCACGCAGAAAGAAAAATCGTTATTGTAATAGACGAGGCGCACGTTTTCATCGACGAAAAGTACCCCATAGCCCTTGACTTTATGTTCCAGCTTGCAAAGCGTATCCGTAAGTACAACGGTATGCAGATTATCATTACCCAGAACGTAAAGGACTTTGTAGGCACAGAGGAAATTGCCAGAAAATCAACGGCCATCATCAACGCCTGCCAGTATTCTTTTATTTTCCCTCTTGCCCCCAACGATATGCACGACCTTTGCCGTCTATACGAAAAAGCAGGCGCAATAAACGAAAGCGAACAGGAGCAGATTGTCAGCAACCCACGAGGCAGAGCCTTTGTTGTTACTTCTCCTACAAACCGTACCTGCGTAGATATTGTGGCAAACGGCGATGTGGAAAGGCTGTTCAGTGAATGAAAAGACTTATTGCAGCAGCGGCGCTATTTTGCGCTGTTATGTGTTTTTCCGCCTGCTCGGCGGAGGATTATGTGCCGTCGCAGCTTAAAATTGCAGTGCTGTCGGAAAACAGCGGGGAAACTTATTCCCAAAGCGTTGAATATGCAAAGAGAACGGCGGAAAAGTCAGGGCTTCCCTATACTGTTGTGGAATGCGGCACGGATTACGAGATAATGGAGCTGCTCCAGACAGGGGGAGCGGATTTCGCAGTACCAACCGTACAGCGCACCAATCAGATAGGCTCGGATTATCTTGTTACCGTTCCATATATGACGGTCAATATGTGTGTTGTTTACAGCGGAAGCAGCTACAAGTACAACAGAACCGATTTTGATTCAACTCTTACCGCAGTTTCGACGGAGTTTTCGGAGCTTGCAAATGAGGAAAAGGGAGAATATCCCCTTATGAGCAAAAACGAGGCAATAAACGCACTGAAAAGCGGACAGATAAGCGCTTATTTCTGCACAGCGGAAACGGCGGTGGAAATCAGCCAAAGTGGCGAATACAAAGAAAACGTACTGTATGACGCAGAGGCACAGACTTATGTTTTCGCCGTGAAAAAAGGAAGAAACAGCCTTAAAGCCATGCTTGACGAGGCAATATACAAGCTATATTAACATTGTAGAGGATAGAACAATGGCATATTTTGACAGTCCTAAAAACAGAGCCTTTTGGGAAAAAGAGCTTGAAGGCTTAAGAAAACAGCGTGCCGCTTATCAAAACGGCGAAGGCGAGCAGGTTGTTCAGACGAAAGCTCCCGAAATGAGCAACGGCTATCTCTGCGAGGAAATAACCTTTGAGCAGCTTAACGAGGAGGTTTTCGGCAAAAAAACAGAGATGCTCTACAAGCCGCCGCAGAAAACTATGCAGAGGGAGCTACAGCATGAGATGTAAGCTATTTGCAGTTTTAGCGTCATTTGCCGTAAGCCTTTCCCTTTCATTAAGCGTTTCCGCCGAATCAACGGAGGTTGAAATATCCGACCTTTACGAAAACGATGACGCAGAAACAACCGACAACAGCGGCTTTTTTTACGACAGCGAAACGCAGCTGTACAGATATGAGTTTGCAAATGGGGAAAAGTTGTTTGCCACCGCTCCTCTTTCGGCGGAAAATGCGGTGCCGTATATGTGGCTCAGCTGGAGCGAAAATGTTGAAGTGATAGTACTTTTAAACGGAAACGACGCAGGCTTCACTAAAGGAAATATGCTTACCGAAAGCGGAAATTACAGTGTTTACGCCGTTTCCGAGGGAGAAACAAAGCAGTTTGAATTTGCCGTACTGTCGGGCACTACCGTTACTGATTCACGCTTTGAGGGCAAAATCACAGACGGGATTTTTTCAACCGAGGGCATTACTTCAAACGTTCTTGACGGAGAAACAATCTCCTTTCCTGCCGAAATAACCGCCGACAGCGATTATATCTGCACCGTAATCCGAAACGGCTCCGCTGAAACAATGAACGGTAAATTATATTTTGCCGACGACGGAGCGTACAATATCACCTTTACCGACGTGACCAGCGGCAGAATTTGCCGCCTTTCCTTTGTTATAATGCAGAAGCCCTCCTCAAAGGCGGAGCTTTTTACCACGCCAACAGGTTTTGAAATAACCACCGCAAGCCTTGACGGAGAGAAAATACCTGCGGCAAAAACACTTGTCCTTGACCGTGACGGAAAATATACAATAACCTATTCCAATGGGGAAATCACAAGGACAATGTCCTTTACAAGGGACACTAGAGCCCCAAAGCTTTATTTTAACGGTACACAGAATATTACCTTCGGAGAGCCTGTTATAATAACCGCAGACGGGGAATACAAGTACGAAATTCTCAAGGACGGCTTTGCTTACGATATGTATGACAATACTCTTTCCGCTTCGGGAATTTACAGAGTTACCGCTACGGATGATGCGGGAAATTCCGTTATTAGGCGGGTTATTATCGAGGCAAAATCGGGCATTGCCCCAATGGGGATAATTGTCAGCTGTGCCGCCGTGCTTGCGTTAATCGTAGGCTATTTCATATATCACAAAACACACCCTCTCAGAGTAAAGTAACCGAAAGGAGAAAGCTATGAAAAAAATTGTTGCTGCACTGCTTGTTGCCGCTATAATTGTGCTTATAGGCGGCTGTGAGGATTCAATGATAGTAAAGGTAGCCGGTGACTGTGCAGACAGCAATACAAAATGGGGCTCCACGGACTTAAATATAAGTGACTGGAAGGGTACAGAGGACGGAAACGCCCGAATTGAGGAACGAATTTACCCCGAGGGAAAACCTGCCTTTTACATCGACTCCGGGCTTAACGGCGGTGCTGAGTTTTTTTCTCTTATTGACTATGTGGAAAGCACAAATGAATTTATTTACTATTATGCAGGGCGTGCTGAGGGCGGTACGCTAGACGAACAAATGCGTATAAAGGTTTACACGCAGATTATTGCAAGGTACAACCCATTTACAGAGAAGTATACGGAAATAGTCAACAGAGACGGAACCTATATAGATAATCCTCCCGAATTTAAATTTGCCATTGGCTCCAACAAAGCATATTTCTTCAAGCTTGCGGGAAGAGTATGGCACTATCAGTACGCTGAGGACGGCGGCACTCTTACAGAGTATGAAACGAATGTAACTGAAATTCAGAAAAATCTGGAAGTCTCCTACTACCAAGGTCAGGCAGTACCCGGCGAATGTACCGACATTTATGCTCTTAACAGCTCGAAGGGCTTTGCCTATGGAGTTGTGCTTTACGGTGCTTCCTACAGCGACTATACCTTGGATGATTTTTTAAGCGGAAAGGATATAATTACCGGTGACGTTTACTGCGCATGGAGAGGGGATATGGGAAACAAAGAGAACAATCGCTGTATGTTTTCTCTCCCCAATAGCCTCCAGCTTAAAGCCTGCTCCTTCCCGGATAAGGAATATTTTGTAGTCGCTGCATCCGAAAATAATTACATCGTTATATATAACGGCAACAGTTGGTTAGATATAGGCGGCGATCCAAAGAGCGACCTGGACATAGGCGCAATAACCGACGGCGGCAGAGATTATGTGGCAATGTACCGCACCGACAGCACTCCAATATATCAGCTACAGACTCATACCAACGGCGAAGGCACTACTGTAATGATTACAACAAGCTATATAGGGACAATACCTGCGGGAGTTTTCTCTCCTGTTACCAAAAGCCAGATACTTATGATGGGCGAGAGCAACATTTTCGGCGCAAGTCTTTACGGCATATACAACACAAAGAGTCGGGTAAGAAGCGGCAGCTACTTTGCTTTGTTCAAGTACAGCGACGATGCCATAATTGCGGTTGGCTTTGAAGAACCTATCAAATCAAAGATTTCAATAGTTGACGCAGAGGGCAACATTACAAAAACCGAAACACAAAATTCAGCGACTGTATGGACAGATATTGCAAACGCACACTATTATGTGTATAATATATCTTAAGCAACACCGCACAATTAGCGGCTAACGCCTTTGCCGCACGCTTGCGTGCATATTTTCCGCTATATTACACAAAAACTCCTTGACGGGCGTCAGCCCGCCTGCGTTGCTTTTGTACAACCTGACGAAAAAATCTGACTGCGGAGTCGCACGACAATAATTATGCGGTATTGCCCTTAGGCAGTCTCAGGGCAAAAGCTGAAAACAGAATAATGATACAAATTCATCAAAGGAGAACAGGATCATGAACATTATCAAAAACGCTGAAAACGACAAGCTTACCATAGCAGTCGTGGGCAGACTGGACTCAAATACCGCTCCGCAGCTTGAAGCGGAGCTTAAGCAGTCCATAGAGGAAACAAAAAGTCTTGTATTTGACTTTACAAAGCTGGACTATGTTTCTTCCGCAGGACTTCGTGTAATTCTTGCCGCACAGAAGCAGATGAACAAGCAAGGCAGTATGGTAATCACAAACGTTAAACCTACCATAATGGAGGTTTTTGAAATAACGGGCTTCGCGGATATTCTCACAATTGAATGAGCACTGCCGTAAAAGAGTATAGGCTTGGGTAGAACAATAGGTTTCTCAAAAAGGCCTTTGGCAGATACCTTTTTCTCACAACGCTTGCCACCCTGGGCGGCACAATGAATACCTTTACCGATGGAATTATAGTAGATCCGAAGTTAGGCGCAGACGGACTTGGCGGCGGTAAGCATAAGTATGCCCGTTTATCTTATTCTCTGCACAATAGGCTCTCTTTTTGTGTCGTGAGGTTGCGTTTGCTTCTCTCACGCAATCGGAAAGCGTAAGCGAGCAAGGGCGATATTACCATTGACTGCGCCGATGGTCCCTGTGAGGAATAAGCAAACATCCTAAATCCGCCTGCCCCGAAAGCAGGCGGATTTTTCTTTGTTTTTTACTTTACATAGTGTAACAAATCCCCCCGTTCCTGCGTATAAACAGGCGAATACAAAAAATTGCTTACGGAGGACGTTATGGCAAAGAAAATCAACACTTACAAGGAATATATGAAAATTGCCTTGGACTATGTTCTTGGCGATATACAGAACAAGGACAAGGCGCACTGGGATAACGTGGTTGAAGCCCGCTACAAAGACGAAGACGCAGGCGTCAACTATAATGTAAAGGATTTTGCAAATCAGGAGCTTATGGGCAGAACAGGCAACAGCGTTGAAGCCTTTAACCTTATAAGCCGTCTTGACAGAGAGATTGAGAGCGGAACCAGCCCCAGCAAAAAAGCTGCAGCCATTGCGGTAAGACGTGTTGTTGCTCCTATGCTTTACGATATTGCCGAATGTAAGACCTTCGAGGCAGCAAACGCTTTCCGCAGCAAAATTGAGCAGGAATACGAAATTTCTCCCAAGGCTGAAGAGCAGCTTGCCGATATGAAGGCCAGAGCAAGAACAACTATCAACGGACTTAACGGCGCTGACCCAAAAACCGCCTCCAAAATAAGCTATCTCAACGGAAATCAGAAAATCGGCCTTATTGCTTCTCTTGTAAACACCTTTTTTGACAGAGAGGCGGGCAAGCAGCTTTCCGAAACTCCCGTAATGAAGGAGCTTATGGAAATGGTAAGCAATGAAGTAAACACAGTTTCCAAATCCATTGCAGGGGAAAAGGGCTACAGCTTCAAGCCAATGGACGACATTGACAAAAAGGACTACGAGTCCCTGAAATCCTCCTACAAAAAAATGAACAATTCCGACAAGCAGGCATTTTCGGTAAGGTCCGCCGCTTTTACGCAGCTCAAGGGCTTTGCTAACATGGGTATCGCACCTAACCTTACTCAGGCAAACCTTGTGCTTGAAAACAATCCCCTCGTTGATATTTCAGCCGAAACCTTCTTTATAAAACAGAAGGTGAATGAACTTTCCTATACGGAAATCGAATGGGGCGAGGCTACAATTGACCGTATGCTTCAGAGCGTTTACACAG
This sequence comes from uncultured Clostridia bacterium, assembly GCA_945921635.1. Classification (GTDB taxonomy): domain Bacteria; phylum Bacillota; class Clostridia; order Oscillospirales; family Ruminococcaceae; genus Ruminiclostridium_E. Next base: position 9,397 of record CAMEKZ010000025.1, on the reverse strand, counting down.
ACGATGAGCTGAGAAAGCTGAAAAGCGCCGACATTGACCCTGCAATGGGAATTATGGTGGACGGAAAGCCCCTCAGCTTCTACTCAAACAAAGACGGGCGGCGCAAAGATCCCGTTGAAACCGCAAAGACAAAGTGCGAAATGATCGCAAGGGCGCTGGACGGTGCAACCCTCAGCGTAAGCAAGTTCGTTCCCGACGGAAAGGGCGGCTTTGAGGCAGGAACTATTGTTCCCGTAAAAACCGACTTCTCAATGAAAACCGAAAAGCGCTCGTTTTTGCAGTGGTTAAAGCAGACCTTTGGCTTTGAAACCTCAATAAAGAAAAGAATCAAAAAGGCAAACGAGGTAGATAAACGGGCGGACGCTCCTTCTCTCCGTGAGGCAGAGGCAGACTCCGCAAAAAGGGTTGCGGAAAGCATTAAGATGAAAAAGGCTATTGACGCCGATAAGGCTCTTACCTATAAGCTTGACAGTGACTTTTTTGACGATTCCTTTAAAGCAACCTTAGGCGACGAAAATTACGCAAATAAGCTTAACAACGCTCTGAAAAACTCAATGACCTTTACAAACGAAAGAAACGAAAAATCCCTACTGTTCAAGCATATGGAAACGGCATCCCGCCGTGTAAATCTTCTCCTCAGCTACGGTCTTTCAAAGGGTTATTCCATGGAGCAGCTCACCCACGAGGATAACAGAGAGCTCCGCACACAGCTTGGCGCAGAGTTTTTACAGACCTTTGGTATGCAGACCTATGATGAATTTGCAAAGTCAAAGGGTATAGAACAGGGCGACGAAGCAAGAAAACAGTACAACAATTACCTTTTGCAGAAGCGTGAAAAGGCTGAAATCTTCTGTGCAGACACTTATGAAGCGCTGAGAAACATAAAAGTGCCTGTAATTGACTGCAATAATCTCTCCGAGGTGGCAGAAAAGGGCATAGCAGTATCCCGTCTGGGCGATATAACCCGCGACTTTTTGCAGGCGGTTGCACCCATTGCCATAAACCACATTGCACCAACCGACCCATCAATTTCCGCAGCAGCAGAAAGATCCTCCAATCTCTACCAATACATTTCCTCAAAGGCTCTGCCCCTGCGGAAAATCGGAAAATCAATGAGTAACTTAACAAACCACGTTGCAAGCGAAACCTTTACAACAATGCCAAGCGACAAAAAGCTGAGCATTCAAAGAGCTGCCGCATCAAAAACGTTGCTCAATTACCTGAACCGGCAGCATGCAAGTACCTATTCTGACATAATGGACAACGACGAGCTGAGCAACACCATTGTAGGCATAAATGCAACCACGGAAAACTTGCAAACAAATTACTCTGACGAAGTTTACAGAAATCTTAACGACTTCGTTGCCACAGGAAAAAACAGCCCAGTAATTGATACAAACACAAAGGAAATCTCCCTCTGCGGCGAGACAATAAACTATGCTGCAAACTATACTTTCTTTGAAACCCAGCTTAACGCAGACATCAATAAGTACAACGAATCGGTAAACCGCCTTGGCGATAACGCAAAGCGTATGTCTCCTTCCGAAATTCACGCCGCAATTGTGGAAATGACAAACAAGGAATTTGCATCTGCCGCTGCGGATAAATCAGCCGAAAGGACAAAGGAAATGGAAGATGATGTAATAAGTCTTGACGACCTTATAGGAAAGAACAAGACCGAACAGCTTAACGTTCCGCATAAGAATGCCCCTGAGAGAATAAAGGAAATGGGCGGATTCGGAATTTAACAGAAGATTGTCACTGATTGAACTGTCAAACAGGCTCAATCCGGAATAGAACAGCCTGTCCGGCGGATTTCCGTTTAATTTCTGATATCAGGTCTTTATGACGAACAAACCCACCGCAGAAACGATGCATGATTTTGGAGCGGGTGTGGAATAAATCAGGAATTTATGTGGAATTTTTGAAGATTGCTAATTTTTAAACTTCATAACGAGCAGAGCATAGCGCGGGATATTTCCGACGGAAGCGTTTATCTGTACAGGCTTTCGGGCGAACCGGTCGCAACCTTTACCATAAATGAAAACGAAATTGCATGGCTGTTTGTCCTGCCCGATTTTCAAGGTCGCGGAATAGGCACGGAGATTTTAGACTTTGCCGAGCGGCAAATATTTGAAAAGCACGACGATGTCGTCCTGCACGCTTCTCTTTCGGCAAAAATCATCTACTTAAAACGCGGCTACAGAGAAATCGAGTACAGGACGAAAAAACCGAAAACTCCGATTACCTATGCGTTGACTTAATGCAGAAGAAAAAGCAGATGTAGGACAGCGTTTCTAATATTCTACAATTCAGCTTATTTAAAAATGTGCCGATAAATATATGTACTGTAGAATTTTCATAATCATCTCAGAGAGGTCGTTATTAAAATATTATGCGAAGCGTATTTGTGAACAGAAACAGAAAAATCGTAATTACGATTATTGTCATGCTGCTGCTTATATCCCTGTCCTGCCTTATCTCACTGCATATCAGCAAGATTGAAGAAAGGTCGTGCTGGGAGGATCTGCAACGCTCTGTAAATCAGATTTCAATTGAAATGGAAAGCAATATCCATAGCGACCGCGAGCTGCTCGACAGCATCGCCGATATAATTCTCACAAAGGATTCGCTTGACTCTCCCGATGTAAAAGAAATAATCGACGGCTTTAAGCCGAATACCATGATTTCGCATATTGCCCTGCTACTGCCCGGCGACAAGGTAATGCTGCCGAATGAGCCTATCCGCGATACCGGCGGTGTGCTGTCTTTTGAAGAAGAAGCGGCGCTCGGCAGGCACACTTCCGGCCGCAGCACGGATATAAGAGATGAAAGCAAAATGATACTCCGCAATTTTGTTCCGATAATAAAGGACGGAGATACTATCGCTATGATTTACGGAGTAATCGAGCTTGAAAACCTCCCTGTACGAATCCAAAGCAGCGCTTACAGCGGCGACGCGGCTATTTATATTATCGACAGGAATAACGGTGATTTTATTCTTGGCACATGGCACGAAGGCGTAGGAAATATTTCCGACCTCGGCGACAGAGAGACAAAGGCCGGCTACAGCCATGATCAGATTTTACAGGACGTCTTCGATGGAAAAGCGGGTCACTGCATATTTGTTTCAAAGACAATCGGTCAGTATCTGTATTTCTACTATGAGCCTACTTCTATCAATGAATGGATGATAGGCATTTCAGTTCCCGAAAATACGGCGTTTGCCGATTTAAAAGAAATAAATAAGCTGCTGATTGGCTTTATAGCAGTAGAAATCACTCTGCTTGCCGGATATTTTATCTATATCCTGCTCAGCACAAGAAAAGAGCTGCGTGAAAAGCAGAAGCTTGCCGAGCGCGACTTGCTTACCGGTCTTCTCAACCGCAACTGCTTTGAAAGAAGCATATCCGGCTATGCCGAAAGCTGTAAAACATCGCTCACCTGCGTGTATTTTGATGTCAACGGACTGCACGAGCTGAACAATACAAAGGGTCACGCCGCGGGAGATGAGATGCTGAAAACCGTAGCCGACGCTATACACAAGCATTTTGACGACAGAGATGTGTTCCGCATAGACGGTGACGAATTTATGGTATTTGTGAAAGATGAAAATGCGCAGACAATCGAAAGGCATATTTCGGATATAAACGATTATCTTACACAGCATGAATATCATGTTTCCGTCGGTGTTTTCTCGCAGAACGTACCGTTTGATATTGACGAGGTGCAAAAACAGGCGGAAAAGAATATGTATGAGGCAAAAAAGCGCTACTACGAAGAAAAAGGCATTGACAGAAGAAAAAGGTCATAATACGGATTTAAGGGGCCGCCGCGCGTGAGTTATTCACCTGCGGCAGTCCCTTTTTAGGAAATATGACTTTAAAAGTAAAAAAGCAGAATTACTAAAAAACTACAAAGCAATTTCTGTATAATTTCAGACAAAGTTTCCTTTTACGAAATCAAATAGTGTAACATCTATGAAAACCTCAACCTGATTTGTACAAAATGCACAATAAAAATTTTAATTTACCATACACTTATTATAATCTTGTGAAAAACAGGTTGCAAATTTTCAGAAAATATGCTATACTTACAATAAAATAGCTGTGACCTTGTACGGCTGTTATTTTTGTGAAGGGGGGATATCGCATGACAAGGCCGTTTAAAACCATGAAATATTTTACAGTAGCGATAATCTCCTCTGTTGTTCTGTTTATAATACTATCAACATTTATAATTGTAAATGTCATATCACAGCTCAACACAAAAACCGATGCCCTTGTTTATGACTCGACCTTTCAGAAAAGCAACTATGTCAATAAGCTTATCGGAAACGATATTACGACCATCGCCAATATAGCGGCGTGCTGTAGCGATTATAAAACCACCGACAGAACCGCACTCAAAGCAAAACTGAAAAGCCTGAGTGAAACCGGCAAATTTCTGAATATAATAATCATTGATGAAAACGGTGATGTTATCTCATACAGAAATGAAAATATAAATGTAGCCGACCGTGAGTATTTCAAAAAATCGATTGATGGTGACACCTATCTTTCAAGTACAATTTACAGTAATCCCGACAGCAAAATGGTAACCGTGATTTCCGCACCTATATACGGTGACTACAAGCGCGTTGTGGGCGTTGTGGCCGGTATACTGCCGTCCGATATATACTCATACGAGCTTGACATGGCAATGAACGGAAAGGAAAAGGACGCAAACGGATATATCATTGATTCCTCCGGCGAGGTAATCCTGTACGGAACCGGCTCTATCAAGGATTTCAAGCCGGTTGACTCGCTTTTCTTCACTTCCCCGTTCATGAGCGGCGTCAGCGAAGAAAGCAAGCGCGAGGTGCAGAACAACTTTTCAAAGAAAAACACGCCCGGTATTGTAAAGTCGGACTGTGACGGTACCGAGTACATAGCCTACTATACCGACCTTGAAATCGACTCGGAACTGCACTATGTGGTAATTTTCCCGGCGTCGGCGGTATTTTCAAATCTATATGGCTATGTAGATAAAATCATTTTAATGTTTATTCTCTACCTGGCTATAATTCTGATTATCGTTATTGCATATTTTGTGGCTGCACGAACAAGTATACATAAGCTTAAAACGGCAAATGACGAGATAAGCCGCATAGCGTATGTTGACAGCCTGACAGGCTACAGCACATGGAACAAGTTTGATATTGACGCACAGCGCCTTATTCAGCATGAATACCGCAAATATGTATTTGTAAGCTTTGATATCGACAAGTTCAAGGCTATAAATGATATGTTCGGCCATGATGAGGGCAACCGCATCTTAAAGCTTATTGCCGATACGCTGAGCCGTAATCTGCGCGAGGGCGAGACATTCTCAAGAATTAACTCGGATAACTTCTACGCTCTGATGATTTATAAGGATGACCATGAGATAATCAGCAGAATACAGGCGTTTATCCAAGCGCTGGAGTATGAGATAACCGAGTTTGTGCCTGTCTTATCCTTCGGTATTTACAGAATCACCGATAAAAAGCTGTCGGTACGCAAAATGGGCGACCTTGCTGATATTGCAAAGCGCACGGTAAAATACGGTGACCACAGCGCATTTACATTCTACAGCGAATCCATGCTTGAAGAGATGCGCGAGGAAAAGCGCATAGAAAACGAGATGCAGAGCGCTCTCGACACGCACGAATTCTGCGTATTCTTCCAGCCCAAGGTTTCACTCAGCGGTAGTCCCGTGCTGACAGGTGCGGAGGCGTTAGTCCGCTGGATAAAGAACGACACCGTGATTTCTCCCGGCAAGTTTATCCCGCTGTTTGAGAAAAACCGCTTTATTGTAAAGCTGGATTACTACATAATGGATCAGGTCTGCCAGAAAATAAAGCAATGGCAGCGTCAAGGCTACGGTGACATACTTGTTTCGGTAAATATGTCGCGTGTTCATCTCAATGACCCGACCTTTACCGACAGGCTGTATGAGATTTGCTGTATGCACGATGTTCCTACCTCAAACATAGAGATAGAAATTACCGAGAGTGCCGCTTATGAGGCTCTGGACGTGCTCGAAAAAGTATTCAAGAAGCTTAAGGAATACGGCTTCCATATCTCGATTGACGACTTTGGCTCGGGTTATTCGTCACTTAATATGCTAAAAGACCTGCCTGCCGACGTGCTGAAAATCGACCGTGCATTTCTTACGGAATCCGGCAACAACAAGCGTGCAAACGATATTATCGCCCATGTTATCAAAATGGCACGCGCACTCGGCATGGAGACTATATGCGAGGGTATCGAGACCGACGAGCAGGTAAATCTGCTGCGCTCGCTCGGCTGTGACATGGCGCAGGGCTATTATTTTGCAAAGCCTATGTCGTCTACCGCATTTGAGGAAATTCTCAAAAAGCATAACTCGCCATTAAATCCGAATAAGGAGTAGTAAATGGATTTTCCTAACGAATCTCTGCCTATACTCTGCGGTATCATAAGCAACACCGCAAAGTCGATGACACAGGTAATGAAATATATATACGCGGTATCGGCGGAGGATTTTTACAATGTAAATATTAAAGATGTGTTCAGACTGGCGCTTCTTGATGTGACCGACACCTCAAAGCTTGAAAATCTGAATATAAATATCGGCACAAAAGAAATAAAGGATATTTTTTCTTCTACTGAATTTTCCAGGGTTCAGCACCTTATCTGCTTTTCCTTTGCCGCACGCATCCCGTTTTTGAAAAAGCAGATTGATGATTTGCCAATTAAAGACAAGCAGCTGAAAGCGATGTATGACAATCTCGTAAACGACGGCGCGGACAACTTTGGCAAGGTAATCTACGAGAGCTATGACGAGAATTTAAAGCTTTTAAAGCAAAGGCAGAATCTGCCGCCTTTCGGTGCAGACTGGTTCAGGCGGTATGTCTACACCTATATGCCGAAGCTCGGCGAGATAACAAACCGCAATCTTTATTTTCTCGGTTGTGTCGAGGCGATGTTCCCGCTTTATTATTCGTCGCTTACGGCACAGCTGAAAAAGGTAATTTTCCTATTACAAAAATAGAATAATATGATAAACCGACCCGAGAGCGTGCTTCTCGGGTCGGTTTTGTTTTTTATAACAATTATCAGACAAGAGTCACCCCTGTGCCCTTTTCTTACTCTCCCTGTACTCCCTTGGTGTCATTCCGCATTCCTTCTTAAACCTCACCGTCATATCACTCGGGCTTGCAAAGCCGCACTCTGCGGAAATATCCGCTATACTGCGCTCGGTGCTTGAAAGCATATACCCCGCCTTTGACACGCGGCAGCTGATGAGAAAACCTTTCGGCGACATATCGGTCTGCCCCTTGAAGATATGCGACAGATAGCAGGTGCTGATGTAAAAATGCTCTGCTACTTCGGACATTTTAAGCTGCGCGGAGCAGTTCTGCTGTATGTAGAAGCGGATTTTCATTACAAGGCTCTGCGTCTCGGTCACGCACACATTTTCAAGCTCGGGGTTGCTCTGCGCGATATGCACGAGCAGTCCGATGACAAGCGAATATATCATATCGTCTGACAGCCTGCCGCCTTCGTCATACTCGGCTTTCACCCGCTCGAATACCTTCAATACCTCTTCCCCGCCCTCTGCCGTAATGGGATAGCTGATACCGATGCCGGATATTAAATTCTGTAACCGAGCTGAGGTATAGGCGGAGGAGAATTTCCATGTATTCACAAACATTACAAATCTACTGTACCGACTGTCCCTTGCCAGCGAGCTGTGAAACACCCCCGCAGGGATAAGGCAGAGCTGATTTTTGCTAAGGGTAAAGGTTTTTTCTCCGTTGGAAATGTCGATGCTCCCGTCTGTGACGTAAATAATCTCACAGTCGATATGCCGCTGTAGCGGAAAGCTGCCTGCACCGCAGTAAAAATCAAAGCTCTCGATAAAGTTCATAAGCCACCCCCATTAGAATGTTATATTTAATTTACATCAAAACAAACTGTTTGTCAATACAGACAGCAAAAAATATATATTTTCCCGCAAAAAACAGGCTGTTAGTAAATCCCCACTGATGATATACTTTAAGCAAGAAAATTTCGGTCAGGGAGGTACTTATGAACATATTTAAAAAAGCAACTGCTTTATGTCTTATTTTTTCCGTGCTGACTATGACAGCCTGCTCATCCGGAGGAACGTCCTCTTCGAGCGGAACGTCCGCACCGAGCGGAACGTCCGCACCAAGCGAAACGTCCGCACCGAGCGAAACGTCCGCACCGAGCGAAACGTCCGCAGCAGGCGAAAATTCAGCGTCAGACGGAGTATCTGACAGCACGGAAGTATCAGCTTCGCAAGCGTCCGAACAGGACAGCATATCTTCGGATATATCGGAAAGCTCCGAAGAAAGCACAACTGACAGCGCCGAGAGCAAATATTTTACGGTATTTGTTGACGGAAAGACAAGCGCCGACTGCTTTTCCTTTGAGGGCGACAAGGGCGTATGGGCGCACCTTGTAAATCCCTATAATGAGCTATCCTTGTTCAATCCGCTCAGCGCAAAGGATTTTCCGGACGATACCAAAAGCATAACAATCTGCTTTAATGCAAGCGGCGTGACCTCGGAAATAAGCGCATTCTGCGGTCTGTGCGCCTACGGCTCGGGAGATGAGGACGAGGAGCTACAGGTCTGGGATAAAGATGCATATAAGGCGCTTTCGGGAGAGAACTTTGAATTTGTAATAGATAAAGACGGATACTATGAGCTTACTGTGCCTATCGACAAGCTCGGGGCGGGACTTGACTTCTGGGAGGGTCTGAATTACGCCTATATAATTGAGGTTGCCTTTTACGGAGCGCAAAAGACCGACTCGGACGGCGAGTATCTTGAAGAATTTACCGACGGACTGAGCTTTGAGTTCCTCGGAATAAAAGCAGATTAACATACACGAAAGGATTTATTATGAAATTTAAAAAAATCGCTTCGGCGGCGGTCGCTGTATCCATGATGGTATGTCAGCTGACCGCACTTAACACTACGGCAGACGCGGAGGGAAAGAGCATGAACCTGACTATTGACGGAAGCAAGGCAATTACAGCGGAAAACAAGCTGTACAGAGGGCTCGGCATGGTGAGCGGAAACAACTCGTCCAGACTTCTTCTTGATTATAAAACCGAAAGCCCCGAAAGCTACAACGAAATTCTGAACTACCTGTTCGGCGCGGACGGTATCGGCATAACCCATTTAAAGCTTGAGATGGGCGCGGATATAAACTCATCATCGGGCACAGAACCCGCCGTAATGCGCCACGAAGACGAAAAGGCGGATGTAACCCGCGGAGCGAGCTTTCAGCATGCTGCCGACGCAAAGAAGATAAACCCCGACCTGGCTTTAGATAAGCTTTGGTGGAGCGAGTCGTTG
>CAMEKZ010000024.1 GCA_945921635.1 uncultured Clostridia bacterium | reverse complement strand
GGTATACGAATGAACATGGAAGTGTGCGGTTGCGCCCGTGAGCACGTCGTTGCCACTTGCTATAGTAATATTCTCAAACTCGTCCTCGGTGCAACCGTAATATACATCAGCTATTCCTGTGCAGTTCTTGAACGCGCCGGCGCCTATCTTTGTTACATACTTAGGAATAGTTACCGTTGTAAGTGAGGTATATCCCTCAAACGCTCCGCTTGCTATCGCGATTACCTCGCTGTTATCAATATAGGTGGGTATATCAAGCTCGGTTGCTGTATCGGCAAGCGTGCCTTTTGTAATGGTTAAACCATCGTCTGACTTTGTATAGTCAACTGAATTCGTCTTTCCTGGTATCTGGTACGGGAAAGAAACCAGCACATTTCCGTCCTTGTCATAGAATGTTACGGAATTAAGCTGAGCGTCGCCTTCAATCCACCAGAACTGAACCTGAAGATAAGGAGATACTCCGTCGGAATCCTCCGTCTCGGCGATAGTCTCTGTAAGTAAACCGCCTAGGTTATCAACAATAACGGTCTGAGTACCCGTCTTTGCTTCGGGCATATACGTCTGCCTCCATGAGCCTGTTTTGTCATTCATACCTAAGCCTGCGGTAACATATCCGCTCAAATAAAAGCTTGCCTCAACTCTGTCAACAGCATCCCAGACCGAGTTGTCTGCTACTGAAAAATCAAGAAGCCAGGTGGAATACTTATCGTAATCTGTAATAACACCGTTATCATCAATTTTTCCCTCTTCGAGATATTCGGAATAGTCAATGGACAGCAGCGGGTCTGCGGTTGTGGATATTACCTTGCTGCCGTAGAAATTGCCAAGTCCCGTTGCTATAACGGTCTTTACTCCCGAATCGAGATTATAGGTGTTTGTTAGCAGATAATCCGTAGCCTCTTTAAGCAGATTTCCGCCTGCCCAAAGTCCCTGAACATAGTTGTCGTTTTCATCATAACCGTAATTATACTCAGTATTGCTAATATTTGCAGTTGTGATATCAAACTGTATAACTGCCGTTCCTGTGTACATCGGTGCTTTAAAAGCAATATTCACGGCAGCTGTGCCGACATTGGTATTATTGCTGCAGCCGGTGATTTCATAATCTGTGCCTTCAATGAGGATATATCCGTCATCTACGATTTTTATTTCGGGCGTGATTGCCGAACCGGTGTACTCAACTTTTGCATTTTCGCTGAAATTACCGTTTTTATCCTTGATTGTGACAGTAAGGCTGTCAGCACTGACAGGCTCAAGTGCGGAGAAGACCATATCTCTTGCGCCTGCATACTCTTCTGCGTAAGTACCCGCATATCCGTAAACAGTAGTTTTTGCCGGATATGAAAATGCGTTGGTGGGTATGGTGGTCGTATTCGGATAGATAGTAACCTCGGTGAGCTTTGTGCACTCTGCAAAAGCATATTCGCCTACGGTTTCAAGGCTTCTCGGAAGCTCAACCTTTGTGAGTGCGGGACAAAGTCTGAAAGTGGAGCTGCCTATTGTCTTTACACCGCCGCCAAAGTCAACATCAGCGAGCGAGTCACAGCTGTAAAATGCTTCGCTGTATATCTGCGTAACCGAATCGGGGATTGTGATGGAGGTGAGTGCGTCACAATCGTAAAATGTATCTCCGTAAATCTTCGATAAATTGGATGACAGCTTGACAGACTGCAAAGCATCACAGTCATAGAAGAGTTCATAACCAATAGCTGTTACACTATCGGGTATTTCAATAGAAATCAAAGAATCGCAGTCATAAAAGGCTCTTTCGTTGATGACAGTCAATGTATCCGGAAGCTCAACTGATGTAAGAGCTGAGCGCCAGAATGCGCATGATCCAATATTTGTTAATGCTTTTGGCAATTTTATTGCTGCAAGTGAAGAGCAGCCTTCAAATGTATAATCACTTATTCCTTTTATACTATCAGGTATTGTTATTGAAACTAAACCTGAACCACTAAATGCGCCATCGCCAATAGATGTTACACTATCGGGGATAGTGATTGACGACAAACTTGAACAACTGTTGAATGCGTAATATCCGATAGATGTTACGCTATCGGGTATAGTGATTAATGACAAGCTAACGCAATCATAGAATGCTCTGCTGCCGATGGATGTAACCGTATCGGGAATAATTACTTCTTCAAGCGTATCGCATCCATAAAATAAATCGCTAACAACCGATGTCGCGCCGTCTTCAATCTCGGCTTTTTCAAGAGCTGAATCTTCGAAAGGTCCATGATTATACCATCCATCTAAACTAACTTCCGTCAATGATTTAGGTATTCGTATTTCGGTTAAAGCGCTGCAACCGGAAAAAGCAAAGTCCCCAAGAGTGTCAATATACTTAGGAAGAACAACCTTACTCAGTGATGTACAATAATAGAATGCACTGCTGCCTATAGATATTACGCTATCGGGAATAGTGATTGATGTAAGGTTTGAACAATTACCGAATGCACCGGCACCTATGGAGGTAACTGTATCAGGTATAATTACTTCTTCAAGAGTATCGCAGCCATAAAACAAATAGTCAGTAACTGATGTTGCACCGTCTTCAATCTCGGCTTTTGTAATACCGGTATTTTGAAAGACATCGCTACCGCAGCTATTAAGAGATTTAGGTATTGTTATGCTCTTAAGTCCGGTGCAACCGTAAAACGCATAGATGCTTATAGTTGTAACATATTTTGGGAGAGTTACTTCATTCAATGCTGTACAATTTTTGAATGCACTGCTGCCTATAGATGTTACGCTATCGGGGATAACCACCGCAGTAATAACACTGTTTCCGCTGAAAGCGTCTGAACCTATTCTTGTTACCTTGTAGCCGTCAATGCTCTCCGGTATATTAAGCACAGATTCAGTACCCGTATAGCTTGTAATCTGTATCGTACCGTCATCGAGAGTGCTGTATTCATAGTTATCGTCTTCCTCGGGCTTCATCGGAACATCATAGTCTCCTGCGGCAAGAGCAGCTTTTATATCTTCGGCCATATTGTACACAACCGCATTTCCGGATATGCCCCAGGGTTCTTCTTTTCCGAGCATATTGCCGGTCACATTGAATGAACCGAGCGCGAGCGTTTCGTCATTGGTGAGCACAATAGCTATTTCCGAAACAGTTGCGTCAACTGTGCCCTCATCGCCTGCATTGATATAGTTAGAGGCCACCTGTATACCGAAAGCGGGATAATCCTCCCATTCTTCCGCAGGTTTGCCCAACAGATATTCGGTTGTATCTCCGTCGATAGCGGTGATAACCTCCTGTACATTTGTCCACTCGACATTGTATGTACCGCCTGCTTCGACGTCAATACGTTCATCGTCATTAGAAAACCATTTCCAATCACCGGACTGATTCTGCATGAAGAAGGAAGCGGTACCGGCGGATTCTTCACCCGTAGCATCGGGAGAAAGCTGATTTACCTCCAGCTTTGCAGAAACCGATTTTACCGATTTCAAAAGCGCCATATACTCGCTGTTTGTAACAGCATTAGTTTCACCTTCGGCTCCCGCCTGAACGGACAACCCGCCAAACACGCCGAACAAATTATCCCCAAAGGGAGTTACAACCGCTCCGAGTGCAATCGTGAACGACACGACGCCCGCAAGCAGCTTCTTTAATTTCTTCACAGAAATTTCCTCCTTTAAATAATATATATTTCAAAACCGTTCAAGCCAGATTACTCCGCGCTTGACGTTTTTTTGACTGAAACCTGCCCATAGTATATTTACTGGTGGAACTACTAAACTGTTATTCTTATGCAAATAATAATCTATATTCTAATTTTACAATAATCCCCGCATTTTTCAATCCACCTTGCAAAATTAACGTCTGAAACGACAAAAATAGCACCGCAATTCTGTTTATGCGCAAAACAGTTATTGTTTGCTATAATTATTTTAACCTATTTCAGGTTAAATGTCAATTCAAAAAATACACAAACAAACAGTTTAATCTATATTGAAATTAAACAAATATTAGGCACTCATTTTTAACCTGATACAGATTAAATAGTATAGAATAAATCTCCCGCAAGCTATAATTGTATTACACCCGAAGCGGTGCAGCAAAATACAATTATTAAGGCAAGGATTTAGTGCAGGAAGGGAGCAAAATGTATAACAGGATAAGAAATCTTCGTGAGGACGCAGACTTGAATCAGACTGCGATAGCAAAAATGCTGAATATGTCACAGACTGGATATTCCAAATACGAAACCGGAGAAAACGACGTGCCGACCGCTATTCTGATTAAGCTTGCGGAATTCTATAAAACCAATGTAGATTATATATTGGGGCTGAGCGATAATCCGATTTATTATAAAAATATTTAAGAGCACGGCGGCATCTGATATTGCTGCAGTTTTTTAGATTTTATGTGTATTAATATCAACAGTCGCATCGCAGATAAGTCATAGTAATTATAATATAGTACTATTGAACGAATTTGTTTTTTATGCTACAATAAATACAAAATTATATTCTGTTTCGACATTAAACGATTTTTTTGTCCACATAAAGGAGAAAGCTTATGCAGTATCTCACCGATTTTCTTTTCAGATGTCTCCCATCTGGGCTTTTGGTATTTCTTTTTATTGAGGCGAACCTTACATCAAAATACAACAAATATCTACAGATATCTGCAGGAATAGTCGTGTATTATGTCATAGGACTTATAGGGCAGTATTTCAATAAGAATTACAATATAGCAAGCGTTGATATTTTATTTTTCTTTGCTTTGTTGATATGTTATTGTATATTTTTTCATAGGGACAGCTTTGGTTTTAAGCTTTTTATATCTATACTTACAATTCTTATAATGGTAGCAAGCGATCTGATATTTGCACTCGTAATATTTTTGTTGTTCCCAAATTTAGATTTTCAGATTGAGCATACTACTATTCCTGCATATGTAGCTATAAGCGTTGAGTATTTTTTGATAGGCATTATTTCTTATGTTGTGTACTTAATTATCAATAAATTTCGTTTCGGGCAATCTATAAACAAAAAGGCGCTTATTTTCATATTTTTTCCGGTTAGCCAGTTTCTTATATTAGGAGTATTAGCAAAGGTGCTGATGTATAATCCCGAACTCATAACGGCTGAGATAATCATGCTGGTAGCCGTCTGCGTAGTAGTATCTGTAATCAGCGACATCTTCTGCTACAGAGGACTTATCCAGAACTCACAGCTTCACGAAACGAAGATGCGCAACGAACAGCTTGAATACGAGCGAAACACGCAGTACCGCTACTACGAAAAATCAGCGACTTACAGCACGAAATGATGAAATATCGCCACGATTTCAAAAACGCCCTCGCCACCGCCTATGCGCTTTGTGACAACATGGCGACCGCCAATGAGGGAAAGAATATGCTCGATGAGCTGAGCCGTAAGAACGACGAAAACAAACCGCCGTTTTTCTGCGCAAATCCCATAGCAAATACTATTCTCTGGGACAAGTCGAAGATTGCAACAGAAAAAGGTATCAGATTTGAAGTCGACGCTTCGCTCAGCGAGAACGCAGGCGTTGACGGCGTGGATATATGCTGTCTTATCGTGAATATGCTTGATAACGCTATTAGAGGCGCTGAAAATGCAGACGGTGAAAAAGAGATAAAAGTAAAGATAAAGGAAGAAAACGAGCGTATATATCTTTCTGTTTCAAATTCCGCCGATATGCCCGACTTTGAGACATCGGATAAGCTGCCGTCTACAAAAAAGCAGAAAAATCACGGTTACGGCACGGAAATTATCAAATCTATAGTACAGAAATATGACGGCGAAGTGCTGTTCGGATGTAAGCAGAAAGTGTTCAACTGCGCCCTGTCGATAAGTAAAAACGCAAATGCTTGTGGATAGCTATAGAATTTGTACCGAAATTCAAAAACATATTTAGGAGAAGTCTTATGCCTGTACCATTAATTTTTGATTTACTTTTCAGAGGTATTCCTTCATGTATTGTGGTCTTCTTTTTTTTAGAAGGAAATCTTAAACCAAAATATAATAAATATCTACAAATTTTTATAGGTAGTGCGCTGTATTTAGCTGCGGCAATGATTGGAGAGTATCTAAGAGAAAACTACGCTTTAGAGAGCATTGACTTTATGCTTGCTATAGTAATTTTTATGTCCTATTGTATATTATTGCATACAGACTCATTGAGCTTCAAGGTTTTTATAGGAGTTCTGTTAATTCTTCTACTGGCTGTAATAGACTCATTGTTTGCAGCGATAGTATATCCGTTGTTTCCCGGTTTCGACTTCCGTTTCGGACACATGACATTACCTGCGCTTATAGCCGCTGATATTGATCTTGTATTAAACGGTATCGTATATTATCTTGTTTATTCGATTATAAAAAAGATTCGGCACAAGCAGTCAATAAACAGAAAAGCTCTCATCTTCATGATTTTTCCAATAAGTCAGATGCTTACTTTAATGGTACTGATAAAAGTGATTATGATGAACGGTGAATATGTTACAACAGAGATAACATGGTTAGTTATAGTCTGCGTAGTAGTATCCGTAATCAGCGACATTTTCTGCTACAGAGGGCTTATTCAGAACTCACAGCTTCACGAAACGAAGATGCGCAACGAACAGCTTGAATACGAGCGAAACACGCAGTACCGCTACTATGAAAAAATCAGCGACTTACAGCACGAAATGATGAAATACCGCCACGATTTCAAAAACGCCCTCGCCACCGCCTATGCGCTTTGCGACAACACGGCGACCGCAGGGGAGGGAAAGAATATGCTCGATGAGCTGAGCCGTAAGAATGACGAAAACAAACCGCCGTTTTTCTGCGCAAATCCCATAGCAAATACTATTCTTTGGGATAAGTCAAAGATCGCAGCAGAAAAAGGTATCAGGCTTGAAGCGGATGCCTCACTCGGTGAGAACACGGGTGTGGACGGTGTGGATTTGTGCTGCCTTATCGTAAATATGCTTGATAATGCAATCCGCGGGGCGGGAAATTCAGACGGCGACAAAAAGATAGAGGTTAAAATAAAGGAGGAGAACGAGCGGATTTATATATCGGTTTCAAACTCCGCCGATATGCCCGACTTTGAAACATCGGATAAGCTGCCGTCTACAAAAAAGCAGAAAAATCACGGTTACGGCACGGAAATTATCAAATCTATAGTACAGAAATATGACGGCGAAGTGCTGTTCGGATGTAAGCAGAAAGTGTTCAACTGCGCCCTGTCAATAAGGAAGGATAAAGATGAAACTATTGTTATGTGACGATGACAATAATTGTCTTGTCAATGAAGAAAAATACATAAATGAAAGTGAGCCGGATTTTACTGTCGAATGTTTTCAGAGCAGTACGGAGATTTTGCGAAGGCTTACCGAGAGCACGGAAGATATTGTTGCTGTTCTTATGGATATAGAGCTTGACAATGAAAACGGGATTATTGTTGCAGAGCAGATAAATATTCTTTACCCCGAAATAAAGATTATATTTCTCACCGCATACTCGCTGAAATACTGTGAGGAAATTTTTCTTGCAGGCAAAAAGCTCTCGCCGTTTGCACTTGTTGATAAGACAAATCTTTCTACAAATCTGAAAAGAGCGCTGGATAAGCTCAAGGATATTCTGAAGGAGGATGATGAAAAGAACAAAGTAGTTCTCGCTTCAAAGTCCGAAACGCTTATCGTAAACGCAAAACAAACGCTGTATCTCACAAGCAATGCGCATTTTTTGATTATATCAGGAACATTCGGCAGGAAAAGCATAAACCGTAAGCTTTCCGAAGCTCTTGCGCTGTTTCCGGATTATTTTGTTCAGTGTCACAAAAGCTATGCTGTAAATATATACCATATAGTTTCATACAATTTTAAGCAGATAGAGCTTGACAACGGAGATATTATTCCTGTCAGCAGAAAATTTTCACAGAGTATGCGAAATCGGATCCTGAAAATCAAATGCGGCATTTCATAAAATTTCAAACGTTCAAATTGAAATATGCGTGTTCCTGCCGGGTCGAGTGCCTCGACACGCAGCCGCGTGTTGAGGTACTTCTTTTTATATGTTTTCTTCTCACTATGTAAATCCTTCATGAACACCGGTATCAAAAAATTATGTGGCTGCCAAACGCGACAACCCCATAATAAAAGCATAGAAAACAGGATATAATTACATTTTCTTTTCTTTCTTCCTGTCGCAAAGCATAAGAATAAAGAACACCAGACCGAGTATAAAGCTCGGGATTGAGACAATCAGGTTATCCGTAACAGCCGGCGAATAATCCTCGGGTATACCGCTTATAAAATACTGCCCGATGCTTTTTCCGCCGAAATTGTTGGCAGCGTGCATAATTGCGGCAGGATAAATTGAACCTGTCTTTTTTGTAAGCCACATAAGCCCCATACCTAAGAAGGTGCAGGTGATACACTTAGATAATATTCCGAGATAGGGATAGCCGTCATACTCCGTGCCGAAGTTATGACCTGCAACCGTCATCTCTGCGTGCCACAGCCCCCAGATGATACCTCCGACTATTACCGTGCCTGTTGTACCCAGTAGCGGCTCCATCTTCTGATTCATATATCCCCGCCAGCCGAATTCTTCACCAAAGGTGTTGAAAGCCATAAGCGGAACAACAGAAAGAGTAAGCATAACATTTCCGGCAATCTGCATACCGTTCATGCCTCCGCCTATATCGGAAAAATCGTATTTGCCGTATATTATCGTTGCGAGAACGCCTTCTGCAATGCCCATAGTAACTACGGATAATATTGCAATCAGGTAGTATTTGATATTGCCCTTTAATTTCAGGTGCAGCATACTGTTATGCCAGCCCTCGTGCGTGAGTTTACGGGTAATGATGTTTGCAAGTGCAGGCCCGAAGCCCACGATAAGAGCAAAGAAGGGCATTTTGTAGGTTTCAAACCATTCGTGATAACCGAAAACGCAGTTAAGTATTATTGCAGGAATCCACGAAATACCGAATGCCAGCAGAATAAAGATTATGAGTCTTTTTGCTTCAAGTTTTTTATTTGTCATATTCGTTCACTCCCGTCATAAATAGCTTGCAGGAAAGCTTGTAGGACAGAATATATGCTACCACAGATAAAGCAGAGAATAAGCCGATAAGGAGCATTGTAAGGTCGCCGTGTTCGCCTGTCATAAAGCCCGACAGCCATTCAAACACCTTATCCTGAATATCTCTTGGAAGGATAGACAGTATCACTATTGCCGCTATTGCAAGTGAAAGTATAATGATTACATTAATAAGACTGCCTCTCTTTTCACCGAAACGAAGCATCAGCGGAATTACAAACGAGTTCATAAAAACAAGTGCAAAGAATATAATAATCTGTATGCTCATAAAGCTGCCCATTTCTTCTCCGATGGCAAACCAGCGGATAGTGGCAACAAGAGTTTCTGCAACATAGCTTGAAACGAAATAAAGACCGCACATAGCAAATGACAGAACATACTTAGTGTACAGGTACTTTTTTACACCCTGCGGAACAGAAGCCGTAAAATACGCCCACAGCTTTTTGTCATCGCCGTGAAAAACGCTCAGAAGCAAGCCGCTTACACTTAAAAAGCCAAGAGCAATAGCTACAATACGGATCAGATCGGAGGTCAGCGTTCTGACTATCCAGTCATCACCAACGCTTTTATCGCTGAGCGATAAAATAGCAATAACCAGCGTAAGAAATGCTTGAATAATGAAGGGAAGTACAATTACAGTCAATATACTTTTCCTGTTCTGCCTGAGTTCTTTGTAAAGAAATCCTACAGGTAGCTGTGCGGTGCGGAAATATCTAATGTTTTTTCTGCCTTGACTTTTTCTTTTTTAATCTTTACGCCGCCCGAATACACATACTGCGAGTGATGATAAATTACAGCAAAAAGAACAGCAAAAAGTGAAATAGTAAGCGGAACAAGCCACCACAGCATTTTACCTGTCAGCTCTGATAAAATATCGAAAGACAAAGGTTCGCTGCTGTCCGAATTAAAAAGCGCCGCAAAATCAAAACCTGCGCATTTCAGTATTACCAAAGTAATACATATCAATGAAGCCAAGCAGATAAAGCTGCCGGTATTCTTCATTTTTTTATACTCATCGGTATTTCTTGCACGAAGCACAAAATAATTGATGATGATTTTTGAAAGCAATATAAAGTCAATAAGGATAAACAGTAAAACGACATAACCGATTTCAAATTGTGTACCTGCAATCAGATTGATAAGTATGACGCAAGCCATGCCAAACAGTACAGATATGCCGAGTGCGCCGATAAAGCATATCAGTTTAACTATCGCACGCTCTGCGGCGGTCAACGGCAGAACATAGGAATAATTGTTCCAGCCGCTGACAAGGTCGCTTTTGAAAGCGGTATCATCCGCAAAAAACACCGTTGAACACAGCATGATAAGCATGGAAAGCATTTCGGTAAATGTTTTGATAATTTTCTCTTTGCCGGGCATTTCGGCAAAAATACTATTAAATAAAAATGTTCCTGCGATGGCAAAAGCGATAAATGCGAATAAAAACAGGAATCTCATTATGTAAAGCTTTTTAGATACTTTAAGTTCCCGAAAAATCAGAGAGCGGAGTTTTGTCATGAGTTCCACTCCCTTTCGTCCTTGTGAACATAGTAAAGCATAATGTCGTCAAGGCTTGCAGGGTCTATGATTGCACCGCTGTACTTGTAAGAAGCAGACTGCCTGTCCGATAGCATAACCTCTGCGCCGTAGTTATTCATACGAATGCTTACAATATCTTTCGGGTCGATGTTGCCGAGTTCCGATTTATCGCATTTAAGAATACCGTGAGATTCAAGAATATCGTCTTTATATCCCGAAATAAGCAATTTGCCTTTGTCGATAAAGGTTACGCTGTCAGCAATTTTTTCAAGGTCGGAGGTAATGTGCGAGGACATAAGAATAGAGCGCTCGCCGTCCTGAAGATATTCCATAAAGATATGCAGTATCTCATCACGCACAACAGGGTCAAGTCCTGTTGTTGCCTCGTCCATTATAAGAAGCTCGGTGTTGTGTGAAAGGGCGCAGGCTATCTGAAGCTTCATCTTCATACCCTTTGAAAATTCGCCGATCTTCTTTTGAAAGGGCAGTCCGAAGCGGTCTAAATAGCCGTTATATACAGCATTATCCCACTGCGGATAAATTCCCTCAAATATACGAGCCATATCCTTTGGCGCGAAGATATCGTGGAAGGGCAATTCATCAAAAACAACGGAAATGCGTTTCTTTATTTCCTGCTCGTTTTTAAGATAATCAAGCCCCAGCAGCTTAATTTCACCCTCGTTAATGCTTATAATGTTCAGCAGACTGCGGATTGTCGTGGTTTTGCCTGCGCCATTCTGACGATAAATCCCATAATTGAGCCTTTCGGCACATTGAAGCTGATGTTATCCAACGTAAAGCCGCTGTATTTTTTCGTAAGGCCTGAAATTTCAATTGCGTTTTCGTATGTAGCCATAATCATTCTCCTTCGTTTACAAGGTCGAGCAATTCGTGAAGCTCCTCCAGAGAGAGCCCTGCCTTTAATGCTTTGTCGCTTGCCTCCATAAGCAAGGCCTCTATCAGCTTTATCTGCTCTTCACGCAACAGCTCTAAATTCTGCGCTTTTACAAATGAGCCTTTACCCGTAAACGATTCAATAAAACCGTCACGCTCAAGCTCCTCGTAAGCACGCTTGGTAGTCATAAAGCTGATATGAAGCTCAACGGCAAGATTTCGCATAGAGGGGAGCATTTCTCCCTCTTTCAGCTTGCCTTCGAGTATCAGCGTTTTGATTTGGTTTACTATCTGAAGATAGATCGCCTCGCCGTTTGCATTGCTGATGTTGATATTCATTTAGTGTACACTCCTTGGGATTTAGCTACTGCCGCTTATTATGCGGTATAGCATAATACTTGCAAGCCTTCCGGACAGCTTACAAGCATAAATTGTATAATCTCTATGTATACAATTATATCATTCGGTTACAGCTTGTCAATAGGCTTTCGGAAATATGTTTATATTAACCTCAGCCCCTAAATCCGTACAGGATGATTTTGCCGTGCCTTGCACTGTGTGAGGTTATCTGCGCGTCTGAGAACATTTTACAACAAATTCTCTTGCCTTACGACAAAAGGATTTTTAAGCTGATATAATAAATAAACTTTCATACATAATTATCGCTGCCTATAGACGCACACCTATCGTGAATGAACTTGTTCATTTGCGAAAATCGGTGACGCTTCGGGTCACTGATAAAATCTGCATTATATTGAGTGTTAGTAGGGAATATCACTATATGAACACTCGATTTTTGTTTTAGGAGTGCGATATTGAGCGCTATGAGTTTTCCGCTTGCCTTGACAACCGTACATCGGAGATATGCTCCGAGCTTGACGGCAAGGTTTTTACCGTAAGCGAGGCACAGCCGGGTGTAAACCTGCCGCCCATGCACCCGTTCTGCCGCTCGACAACTCTTCCGGAACTTCCGAGCGAGGAAGAACTTGACAGGGAAATTGCCGAGCTGGGAGATGAAATCGGCGCAGATGTGGACTTTGACGAGTGGGTCAAGGGCCTGCGGGAAACCGAGGACGGGAAGTTGGTTTATAGGGCGGAGAGTGTTGACAAATCGGACGGAAGTGGTATAATAAATACTGGAGCTATAAGTGGAGCACTTAATCCATTTAGCAAAGAAGCTGAAAAGCATGCCGCCCAGTATTATGAATCTGTACGCCATATGAAAACAGATACAGACAAAATATCAAAAGCAACAGGTATATCAAAAGATAAAATCAATAAGATAAAAAAACATGTGTTTATAGATGAACACGATTTGATGGAAGGCAAAAAAAGATTCGACCCTTCTTATGAAATGGCTGAATCTTGGCAAAGATTGATAAATGGAGATTACAAAGAAAAAGATATTGTTTTATTAAAGCACGAATACGCCGAATTGCGTTATATGGAAAAAGGATTATCTCAGAACGAGGCTCACATAAAAGCCTCTAAAAAATATAATTACGCAAAGTACTGTGAGTAAAAGGAGTGAGAATTTTGGTACGAATATTTAATATAATTCACAAAAATGGAGAGATTATATGCGATTATGCACCTGAAACAAGCGATAGTATTGGACACATTGTTGTCGATGATACTTCTCTTGAAGTAAAAGATGTAAAATACTCCGAATACGAATATGGCAAGAAAATGTATGTGTCACATGTTCGTGCTAAACTCGCCGAATTGCTTACATCTAAAGCACAAATTCCAAAAGAAATTTGCGCAGTTTGGTATTAAATCATTATTAAACCGCCCACAGTCGTGAGCGGTTTTCTTATGCCCGAGTGCAATCAATTAAACAAAACATTATAACTATACTTGCAATCTTTTGCGCCAGATTTGAAGATTTGACGCTGAAATTTAGCAAAAAAATGCCCTCCGAAGTCTGCGGACTGCCGGTGAAAGCTCTCCGCCTTCGGGCGCATGAGAAAGGCACAAACTTAATAATTTTACCGTCTCACATGAGGCGGTATTTTTATACACAAAAATCAAAATGAAGTTTTACAGCAGAAACAGAAAGTCCGAGAATTATACAGTAGCCGAGCTGAAGACAATGATATGGCGGTATTATATGAGCTATTGGAACAATCGCAGGATATGCTCGGCTAACGGAGGACTTCCGCCTGCTGTCAAGCGCAGAAGATATTATGCTTCGCTCGTTTCGGCAGCCTGACGGAGGCGCCCGAAATGGAATAAATATCCACTCCGCTACGCTTCGTGAATATTTATTCCATTTCTAAGATATATACCTGGTTATCTTGTGTTTTTGAGGAAAATGTGTAAAGGGATATTGACAATATCATTTAGAAAGCACAGAGCGCTTTGCTGCAAATCACCCGAATTACACGCTGAAAAAGACTTCGTCACAGGCTTTCCGAAATTTACAGATTTCCATTCACGAAGGCAAGTGGGCTATGGTGTCCAAAGGCAGAGCTCCGGTAATCCATTTTGTAATTCATCACCCAAAGCTGCGAAATGCCATTGAAAACTTTATACCTCCGGTGGTGGAGAAAAACTAAATAGCAAATACGGGGTGGGAGCTTATCGCTCTCACCCCGCAGTATTCTATGCTAATCATTCCGCCGTCGGCGCCGGAGCTTCTTCATTTGAAGTTACGCTTGCAGGTGCGGAAGTAATTTCGGTTTTAGTTGTTTCTGTGTCTGACGGTATACCCGCGTCTTTATCCTCTGAAAAGAAAGTTGCGGGGGTTGTTGCAGAGGTTGCTTCTGTCTGCGGCGGCGGGTTTCCGTCCTTATCCACGGTTGTGGTTTCGGGCGCGGGAGCGGTGCTTTCGCTCGGCAGGGTGCTTTCCGCTACTATTGGCTCGTCATTGTAGCTTTCTGTTGTCGTATCTGCGGGTGCTTCCGCGGCTCTTGCGTATACGGCGGTTTTCAGCTTTGCAAAACTCTCTTTAAGCTCCTCATACGACTGTGTCTGAAGCGCCGCAATCTGCTCAGCTGTCAGTATAGAAGAGGTCTTTTCCGCCATAGCGGGGGACATACCCTCGGCGGCGAGCTGCTCGACATCACTTATCGAAAGATTCTGTGCAAGAGCGGCAAACGCTGCGTTTACGGTGTCGTTTTCGCTGTAGACAATTGTTGTCTTGCCCTTTGGCATCTGCTTGCCGGTTGCATCAATCTCAAAATTTTCGGTATAGATAAGCTCGGACACCTTGCAGAACTCAAAGCCCTGTTCTTTAAGGCTTGCTATCACCTTCGGGAGCGCCTCGGTCGTGTTTTCAAGGTCGTTGTGGAAAAGCAGAATCGAGCCTGACGGAATGTTTTTCGTGGTACGCTCGATTATGGTCTCGGGTGACGGCTTATCCCAGTCTATACTGTCTATGTTCCATTGGATAACCGACAAACCCATACCCTCTACAGTAGTTATAACCGTGTCGCAGTATTCGCCGTAGGGTGCGCGGTAGAGCATAGGTTCTTCGCCGGTTATCATCTTGATTTTGCGCGAGCATTCCTTGGTGTCCTCAATAAGGTTGTTTATGTTCATGCCGTTTACATGAGGGTGTGCGTCGGAGTGGTTCTGGATCTCGTGTCCCGCTTCATACAGCTTTTTTATATCCTCGGGGTACTTGTCGCAGAACTCGCCCGTGACAAAAAAGGTCGCCTTTACATTTTCCTGAGCGAGTATAGCAATCAGCTGGTCGGTGTTGCTGTTCGCCCATGCACAGTCAAAGGTCAGGCTTATTTTATTGTCGTTTCGTCCGACACAGTATATCGGCAGCTTTGTTCCGGCGGCCTTTGTGTCGATTGAAGAAAGTATAGCGAAAACGCCTATAGCAATGCCTGTTATAAGTACAAGTATGAACATTATCACACGCAGCAGCTTCCGCTTGGTCATTGTCATTACGAACATCGGTTTTCCTCCTTATGGTCAGAACCTGTACGGATAAATTAAGCACACACCATTGCGACAAGCTTTTGCCGTACTTTTCATTAAAATCCTTAAAGTACTCATGCGGATTTTCGCTTCGATTACGACAAAACCCTGCCGCAAATCCGCGCGCTTAACTTAATTGTACAGGTCTTTTCATTACTGCTTGATTATATGTCCGATATGTCCGGAAAATGACAGGTTGGCTGGATTTTTGAAGAGGCTTGTACTTGCAGGACGTTATGGCTTTCAGACGGCGGTTGCATAAAGTTACGGCAAAATCGACACCGCCGTCCATTTACCGCCTCTTTTCGCTTTCTTTACACTTCTTTTTCTTGACATCGCGCAGTAAAAATCATATAATATATATGTATGTTCAGAACAGAAAAAGGAGCTATGCTTTGTTTATAAATGTAAATTCCATAAATACAAACTATATCGACGAGGGTGACGCCGCAGGCGGCAGTATTCTTTTACTGCACGGCTGGGGCTCAAACATCACTCTGTTTAAAAATATCATTGGTATGCTGTCGCCGTATATGCGTGTAGTCGCTCCCGATATGCCCGGCTTTGGCGAGACCGACGAGCCGGAAAAAGCGTGGTGCGTGGACGATTATGTCGATTTTATCGCGGACTTCTGCAAGGCGGTTGAGCTTAAAAATCCGATAATGCTCGGTCACAGCTTCGGCGGCAGAGTAATAATAAAAGCGGTCACAAAGGCACAGGAGCCGCTTTGCCCGCCGAAAATCATACTCACCGACAGCGCAGGCATAAAGCCGAAGCAGAGTCTTAAATCAAAAATCAGCACCAAGACCTACAAGGCGGGAAAAGCGGTGATGAGCACTGCCCCGATGAAAAAGCTCTTCCCGAATGCGGTTGACAATATGCGTAACCGCCGCGGAAGCGCGGATTATCTCGCGGCTTCACCAGTAATGCGCCAGACGCTTGTCAAGGTAGTAAACGAGGATCTGACCGACTTACTGCCGAAAATAAAGCAATCTACTCTCCTTATCTGGGGAGATAAGGATGACGCGACCCCGCTCTCCGACGGTCAGCAGATGGAAAAGCTGATACCCGACAGCGGACTTGTAACGATAGAAAACGCGGGGCACTATGCCTTTCTTGACGGCTGGTACACCTTTTCACGCGTGCTCGCCTCATATCTTGAAATAAATTCCTGAAAGGTGAAATAAATGGATATATTATTTACCGTTTTGATAATTTTCTTTTATGTTTGTCTGACTTTAAGCTGTTCGCTTAATTTTGTGCATTATATGCATATGTTTCAGCTTAATTCCTATCACGCTAGGGAGCAGATAAAGTGGATAGGCGCAAATATCGGAAATGTAGTTCTGAGACATATATTCTTAGTTGTCGAGGCTCTGACGCTTTTGATTTTTCAACACACAAACCCCTCACTTGCGTTTCTTATAGCAGGCGCACTCTGTCTTTGCTCCTGTATGTCCGGTATCCCGAGGCAAAAGGCAAAGAAAAAGCTTGTGTTTACCCCGCGCGTAATACGCATGACAGTCACATGGTCGATTCTGTATGTTGCCGCGGCGGTGCTTATCCCGCTGTTTATCGGCTTTAACACTTTCAGCCTCTCGCTGTTATGCTTGGTGCAGGTTGTCACGGTTTTCGCAGTAATTATTGCAAACGTGATAAACAAGCCGATAGAGCACGCTATAAACAATCACTATATAAATGAAGCAAAACGTATCATAAACGACCTGCCGAACCTCACGGTAGTGGGTCTCACCGGCAGCTACGGAAAGACCAGCACGAAGTTTTATCTTGAAAAGCTGCTCTCGGCAAAGTACAACGTACTTATGACCCCCGAAAGCTACAACACAACAATGGGAGTTGTAAAGGTGGTGCGCGGACAGCTTAACGCCACGCATGAGATATTCCTCTGTGAGATGGGCGCTAAAAATGTCGGTGAGATAAAGGAAATCTGCGACATAGTACACCCAAGGCACGGCATTATTACTTCAATCGGCCCTCAGCATCTCGAAAGCTTTAAATCAATCGACAATATCATAAAGACAAAGTTTGAGCTTGCCGACAGCCTTCCGTCCGACGGAATGATTTTCCTAAATTACGACAACGAGCACATCAGGAATCATAACTGCGATAAGATAAAGGTTACCTATGGTTTATCTCCTGACGGCGGCACGGACTATTACGCAGACGAAATAACCGTCAGCGAAAAGGGTACGCAGTTTACAGTTCATCACGGTGACGAAAGCAAGCAATTTTCTACAAAGCTTATCGGCAGTCACAACGTGCAGAACATAGTCGGAGCGATTGCTGTAGCAAACAGTCTCGGCGTGCCGCTTGAGCAGCTTGTACAGCCTGTCCGCAGACTTGAATGTGTGCCGCACAGACTACAGATTATAAACGGCGCAAACTCTACGATTATCGACGATGCGTTCAACTCAAACCCGAGCGGCGCAAAGGCGGCGCTTGATACCTTAGCGGTATTTGACGGTTACAAGGTGCTGATTACGCCCGGTATGATAGAGCTCGGCGAAAAGGAATACGAGCTGAATAAAACATTCGGCTCACAGGCGGCGGAAGTATGCGACTACTGCATAGCGGTCGGAGAAAAACAGGCGGTGCCTATAAAGGCAGGACTGCTTGAAGCGGGGTATCCCGAGGATAAAATCTATGTGGCGGGGTCGCTTAAAGAAGCGCTCGCAAAGGCGGATACGCTTAAAACGGGAGGAAAGAAAAAGATAGTCCTGCTCGAAAACGATCTGCCGGATAATTATTGATAAAGCTCTGCAAAGAAAAGCTATAAAACGGTTATAGCAAGCGTAATTTGCTTGTATGACATATATTATTTGTTTTGTAAAATTTGTTTGGACAATCATGGAGACAGAAAAATATGGAAGTATTTTGCGATTATTGCGGAGCAAAGCTCGATATCGAACATGAAAAGCGCTGTCCTAACTGCGGCGCACCATTTGATGACAATGAGGGCGTAAAGGCTTATCGTGAAGAAAAGGCGCGAAAAGAGGAGCATCAGCGGCAGGTTGAGCTTCTGCGCCTGCATCAGCAGGAAAGGCAGAATAACGCTGCTAATGCCAATCAGACACAGCCTGTACAGCCTGCGCCGGTTGTTCAGCCGCAGTCGAAAAAATCATGTACAACAAGGATAATATCAATGATTATTTTCTTTGTGGTTATTATTCTTCCTACAATGTCGGTTATTGTGAACAAGGTGAGCAAAACCGGCAGCAGCGGCAGCTCGACATCAAGAGCAGCAATAACCGCCGTACCCGTAACCGTAAAGCCCGCTGAAAAGAATGTAAGCGTAGCTTTCGGCGAGACCGCACAGACTAATGATTACAGTATAGTATGCGACGAGGTATACAAGACTGACATAAGCTATTACACTCCGAGTGAGGGCTATATGTATGTGGCATTCCACTTCAAGGCAAAGAACACGGGAATAAGCAAGCTGTGGCTTACTAGCGACATGAGCTGTCTTGTAGATGATACCTTATGCAATATTATATGGAACATGGATCTTAAAGAGTTTTCCGGCGGTAATCTCCCCGCGGGAGTAAGCACAGAAGGCTATAAATGCTATATGGTGCCTGTTGACGCAAAGTCGGTAACCATTACATACGGTGATTATGTCAGAATGGAAATCAGCCTTGTAGGTATCGAGGACAAAACCAAGAAAACCGAACGCACCCCTATGACAACTGTAGCGACCGTTGCCCCTGCGGCAAACGGCAATTGATAACATAATATATTTGAAAGGACAGCACACAAATGAAAATCAAAGTAGGCGTATTTTTCGGCGGCAAGAGCGTCGAGCATGAGGTTTCCATCATCTCGGCAATACAGGCGGCGAACGCGATAGACAAGGCAAAGTACGAGGTTATACCGATTTACATTACCAAAAACAGCGAGATGTATGTCGGCGAGCGTATCGGCGATATTGCGGCATACAAAAACATACCCTCTCTGCTTAAAGAGAGCCGCAGGGTGATACTTATAAACAACGGCGGAAAGGTACAGCTTGCTTACTATCCTGCAAAGAAGTTCGGCAACAACATACACGATTATATCGATGTCGCTTTTCCCGTCGTACACGGTACAAATGTAGAGGACGGCGTATTTCAGGGTTATTTGCAGACTATAGGCGTGCCCTATGTCGGCTGTGACGTTATCTCCTCGGCGGTAGGCATGGATAAGTATGTGATGAAGACTGTTTTCAAGGACAACGGTATACCCGTGCTTGACTGTGTGATTGTTCATGTAAGCGACTTTGCCGCAGACGAAGGCGCGGTTAAGGACAATATCAAGCAGAAAATCGGCTATCCGCTTATAGTAAAGCCGATAAACCTCGGTTCAAGCGTCGGTATAAAGCTTGCACATAATGATGAAGAGCTTGACGAAGCGCTCGACAACGCGTTTACCTTTGCAAACAAGCTGCTTATCGAGCCTGCTATAACCAACTTAAAGGAAATAAACTGCTCGGTATGCGGCGATTACAGCTCTGCCCATGCGTCCGAGTGCGAGGAGCCGGTAAACAGCGACGAGATTTTAAGCTATGAGGATAAGTACATATCCGGCGGCAAGGGCGGCAAATCAAGCGGCATGGCTACCCTCAAAAGAAAAATCCCCGCTGATATTTCGGCTGAAACCAGAGAAGAGATACGCACCCTCGCGGTAAAGGCATTCAAGTGCCTTGGCTGTAACGGCGTATCGCGTATCGACTTTATGATAGATATGGACAGCGGCAAAATCTATCTCAACGAGATAAACACGATACCTGGCAGTCTCGCGTTTTATCTGTGGGAGCCGGTCGGCGTGAAGTATCAGGAACTGCTTGATGAAATGATTATGCTTGCATTAAAGCGTGAGCGCGAGAATAAGGCACTGACCTTCAGCTTTGACAGTAATATACTTGACGGCTTTACCGGCGGAAAGCTTGGCGGAGCAAAGGGCGGCAAGCTGTAATATCGGAATAAGTAAAACAGAGGTATTTATGAACAAGAAGGCATATATTATAAATCTTAAATTCGGTATCTGGGAAAATCAGCTCTGGCTTGAAGCGGACGATGATGAAAAAACTCTCGCACGGTGGGAGGATGTAAAATCGGGGCTTGACAATGTGGCAAAGAGCTGTCACACCTCGGGCGAGTATTTCACCAAGGCGACCGAGTATTTTGCAGATAACGGCTTTCACAGAATACAAAAATGAGAGAAATCGTTATATCAAAAAATGACAGCGGTCAGCGTATTGACCGCTTTTTGTCAAAGTCTTTTCCGCTGCTCAGTCAGGGGAATATCTGCAAGCTGCTCAGAAAGAACTGCATAAAGCTAAACGGTAAAAGGT
>CAMEKZ010000023.1 GCA_945921635.1 uncultured Clostridia bacterium | reverse complement strand
CAAGACCGAAATATTCATCAATATCACGGCCGTTGATTGTGATTGATCCGCTGCCGGGATAAACACGTACTCTTGCAACAGAGTGTTTTCTTCTACCTGTTCCGTAGTAATAAGGCTTTGATTCGTACATTGTTATCCCTCCTTAAAATTTGTATTCTTCGGGCTTCTGAGCTGCGTTAACGTGCTCAGCACCTCTGTAAAGGCGCATTCTTGTAGCAGCCTTACGTCCTAAAGTGTTGTTGGGAAGCATACCCTCGATAGCGAGCTTCATAGCCTTTTCGGGCTTTTCAGCCATTAACTTGCTGTACTGAACTTCTTTAAGTCCGCCAATCCAGCCTGTGTGCCATCTGTAGTATTTGTTCTCAAGCTTCTTACCTGTTAAAACAGCCTTAGCGCAGTTAATAACAATTACATGGTCGCCGCAGTCGCAGTGGGGTGCGAATGTGGGCTTGTGCTTACCTCTGAGAATGTGAGCAGCCTGTGCAGCAACACGGCCTAAGGGCTTGCCTGCTGCGTCTAAAATATACCACTTACGTTCAACGGTTTCAGCTTTGGGCATATAAGTTGACATTCTTTTTTCCTCCTGTTATTTGTTTAAACAACGTGTTATATTATAACCAAACGGATTGCGGTTGTCAACAGTTTTTTGAGTCAAAATTCAAATATATCTCTTTTTCTTTGCATTTCTTGCCGATTTTCTTTAATTCTCTGCATTTCTCTTTTGACATTTCAAAAAAATTGTGCGAATTTAAATAAAGTTTGAAATCATATCAAAAACTGCCGTTTTCTCCGTTTTACTTGCAAAATCGTTATATGAGATTTCATCCTAAATATTGCATAATTTCCGCCTGTATGATACAATATCGGAAAAGGGGTGACCTTATGATTTATCACAAAATTCCGCCTGTTTTTGATGAAAACAGCACCGTTTTAATTCTCGGCTCTTTTCCGTCGGTTAAATCACGCGATGCGCAGTTTTACTATAATCATCCGCAAAACCGCTTCTGGAAAGTACTTTCCGCCGTGTTTTCCTGCGAATGTCCGGTAACAATACCTCAGAAAAAAGCCTTTTTGATTGAAAACAGGGTCGCTGTCTGGGACGTAATAGCAAGCTGTGAAATACACGGCTCGTCCGACAGCAGTATCAGAAACGCTGTACCGAACGATATAATCCCTGTTATAGAAAACTCAAAAATACGCAGAATTTTTACGAACGGTGCGACTTCTTACGCATTATACAACAGATTTCTGAAAAATGCAACCCGAACGGACGCAGTAAAACTGCCTTCCACAAGTCCCGCAAATGCCGCTTATTCACTCGAAAGGCTTATAGAAGAATGGAAACAGATAACTGATAATTCTGCACTTATCAAGTGATATGGGTATCAGAGCTTTGTCTGCACGTTTTCACATACAACTTTATCAAATATATAGATATTAATGGTAATTTTTCAACAAAATCGACAAAATCTATAAAAATAATAAATTTTTAATGAAAAAACGGTTGCCTTTTGCATTTTTAAATGATATAATAAATAGGTAAAATTTATGAACTGACCGTATTGAGGTTTACGGTTACTCACTGCAAGTTTATTCCTGTTTAGCTTTAGAATATAAAGCTTGTACGATATTCAGCGATCGTTTGCAGTCCGTTATATGTTGGAGGAATGATTTTCAATGCAAATAGCAATCTGTGAAGGAAGCGATATTGACCGAGGGTTGTTTTCCGATATTCTCGTGTCATATTTTAACAGTAAATCGCTCACTGTAAGTGTTAAGCAATACCAGAACGGCATCGAGCTTTTAGGAGATATCGAGGACGGAAAATGGTACGACAGTATCTTTATTGACATTTATATGGGTAACGTACACGGTATTGACATTGCCAGACACCTGCGAAAAATGGGCTATGACGGCAAGCTTGTCTTTTTGACGATGTCTACTGATTATGTGGTAGAGAGCTATGAGGTAGAAGCATCGGGATATATTTTAAAGCCGTATGATTATAAAGCCGTAGAAAACATACTTAATCGAATTACTAATTACACAAGTGTGTCAAATATCATCTATTATGTCAAACAACGCTCAAAATATATCAGCATTCCGTACCATGAAATAATATATATCGAAAGCAACAATTCAAAATGTATCCTGCATCGAACGGAGGGACGCGATTATAACATTTACAAGCGGCTTGACGAAATCGAAGAAGAGCTGTCTGACAAGCGTTTTCTCCGATGCCACCAGAGCTATCTTGTAAATATGGATTACATATTACAGGTCGACAAGCAGTTCATACTCACTACAGGCGACTGCGTGCATATACGCCAGCGTGACGTAAAGGCAATCCGTGATAAATATTATGATTTTGTCACAACGAAGAAAAAAATAAAACGTTTTATTATGTAATTTATTTCGGCGTAAATCTCATATTTTCATCATGCACATTGAGATTGGTTGATTTTGCCGTTTTTATCAGATGATTTAATCGTATCATCAAAGCTTTTTCCTCATAAATCAGCGACTCTATTTTTTCGGGGTCACATTCCATATCAAACAGCTGCCTGACTTTTTCAAGTCTGTTCTGAATATAATCCAGCCGCAGACGGTATTCTTCCAGCTCGCTTGTCTGCGGAGTATCTTTTTTTCTGAGCCTGTCAAAAAATATCGGCATAAAAATCCTTCCTTTTTCACTTTTGTACAAGTATATGAAAAAGGAAGGATTAAAATTACTTATTTTCAGAGCGGCATAAAACATTTCCGCTGTATTTACAACAGCCGTCCGCGGTGATAAATCTATATATCAAAGGGGTGAGAAGTCATGACAATAAAAGATTTGGAGAAAAGCTTTGTCTGCCTTAACTCATCCGGCACAGGCAGAAGCATTTCAAATATTTACTGCTGTGATCTGGCGTCAAACACGCTCGGCAAAATAAAGCCGGACAGCGTATGGATTACGGTTATCCCGTCCGAAAACACCATAGCGGCGGCTGTAGCCGCTGATATACCTGCGGTGATTATTTCCGAAAACAATACACCGCCTCAATCGGTAATACAGGATGCAAAAAAATACGATGTCAGCTTATTTCTGTCAGAGCTTCCCACTTACGAAACCGCACTTAAAATACCGCTCTAGCCGCAGATTTCCAAAATTGCCTGTGCAAACATGGCGGCATTGTCCAAAAGCTCATCAATCGGTATAAACTCGTCCGCGCCGTGGATGTGATAATCCGTGCCGGAGCGCTCTGCGCCGAATGCTACGCCGCCGTCAATTTCATGTACATAAGTTCCGCCGCCTATCGTTATCGGGCGGCTTTTTTTGCCTGTTCTTAGCTCATATACACTAAGCAGAGCTTTGATAAGCTCGCTGTTTTCGTCGGTGTAATGAGGCTGAGAGCCGATATATCCGGTTATTTCTATGCCGCTGTCCATAATTGCCCGCGAAAATTTATCGAAGATTTCTTCTTTTGTCGAGGACAAAGGAAAGCGCGTGTCGGTGCTGAATACAATTTTTCCGTTTTCGGTATGAATTAAGCTGAGTACGGATGTAAGCGCACCGTGGCTGTCCTGCATTTTTGCACCGAGAGCTTCCCCGTTTGTTTTACCGTGAGGATATATTCGGAGGATTTTTTTCAATACCTCCTGCTGAGTGAAATCATCAAGCGGTAAACTACATAGAAGCTCCAGAAGTCCGGTTATCGCATTTATACCGCTGTCGGGAAGCGAAGCGTGAGCCGATTTGCCATGACACTCGATTTTTACTGTACCGTTATCCTCGTCAATCGCATACAGACAAGAATTATCTAATTTTTCAGAACAGCCGATAACGGCTTCTTTTGATAATCCTTTTATTACGGCGCAAGCAGCAGACGGTACGGCGTTTATCACCTGTCCACCGTGTATAGAAACAATCTCACCTTTGGGAAAATCAGACGTGTAAGTCGTCCGCACCATGCCTTTTTCGCCGTTTATAACCGGATATTCGGCATCGGGAGTGAAAACCAGCGGCGGCATGGTATCGTGTGTGCTGTAATACTCTAAATCGGCAGAGCCGTTTTCTTCATTTGTCCCGAAGATAAGGCGGACGCCGTGCTTTAACCGTACAGCGTTTTGCTTTACAGCGTATACCGCGTAAAGTGCCGATACCGCAGGTCCTTTGTCATCCATTGTACCTCTGCCGTACAGCTTTCCGTCCTTTTCGGTGCATTTAAACGGCTCGTAACTCCAGCCGTCACCCGCGGGCACAACATCAAGATGACAGAGTATTCCGAGCTTTATATCGTCACAGCCCTCCGGAACGCAATCGGCAACGGCATAATACCCATCGCGGATAAAGGTTCTGAAGCCGAGCTTTTCGGCGGCATCCGTTATAAGTTCAAGCGCCGCAAAGCAGTCCTTACCGAACGGTTCTCCGTCTGATGTCTCTCCCATAACGCTTGGGATTTCCACAAGGTCTTTAAGCAAAGCTGTCATTTCATCTTTTTGCGTCTGTATAAAATCATCAAATTCGTTCATATTACATCTCTTTCTAACCGAATATCAAATTTGGTACAGGGTACAAAGTTAATTATACTACTCTGTGAAGTTTCGGTCAATAGAAAAATGTTGACTAAAATTGTAAAATGTGATATAATGGTAATGTTTAATTGTACCGGAATTTTGTCATATTATACGACCCTAAAAAACTGAATTGAAACGGGAGGAGCAAAGCGTGAAAAACACCGCAGAGAAAACTTTTACCGAAATTTTCCGTGAAAAGAAAAGACAGCTGAAAAAGTTTGTCCTTGCCGACCCCTATCTTGCTGATTTGACCGACAACTGCAAGGCGGGTACGCTTTTCAGAAAAAACGTTGCTTTTGTATCGCTGACCGACGGAAGCTTCCGCGCACGCGTTTTTTCGTGTGCCGGCTACAGTCTGTCAGATGCACTTGACGGCGCGTTTAAGCTTGCAGAGCGCTATGCCGCGGAAAATCAGATAGCTGCGAAATGGCTCAAAGCCGATATTGTAAACAGCTTTGAGATTGTGCCCTACAAGAGCTTTTTATCGGAGATAAGCAATACACGAGAATACTTTTTCAAAAAAGGCATAAGCTTCGATGTTGATTTTTCGACTGCTCTGCTCGAAGCACAGCTTAACTGCGGAGGTCTGTTCGACTATAGCAGCCGCAGATTTCAGCTTGACACCCTGCGCGGCTACTATGCCGAAAACGGCAACAACCTTTTCACCTCAATACCCGAAAGCGTTATCGAATTTACCACGGTAGGTTATATCAGCGACGGTGACAGCCTTTACAAGCTGTACCCCGACGAAGAAAACTACGGCAGAAGAATAATAAATCAGCTGAAAAAATCCGATATTGAAAATGTCATTCAGAAATCGTCTGTTTATCTTTCAAATGCTCTGGACGAGAGCGGGCGGTTTGACTACGGAGTAAATCCGGTAAATGACGTTCATTTTACGAGCTATAATATTCTGCGCCATGCGGGCACTATCTGGAGCGTCATAATGCAGTATGAGACTACAAAAGACAAGACCCTCATCCCTAAAATAGAAAGCGCAATAAAATACATGACCGACAGCATGGAACAGCCCGACAAGGATCATGCGTATCTGATTGAGAAAAAATCCGACGAGATAAAGCTCGGCGGAAACGCAGTCGCTATCATCACCCTTTCTACATATATGCAGGTCTTTAAGAATGATAAATATAAAGAGCTTGTACGCAAAACGGCAAACTCGATATTAGACTGTCAGGACAGCGACGGCAGCTATTATCATGTACTGAGCTACCCCGATTATCAGAGGAAAGAGCGCGACAGGATAGTTTATTACGATGGCGAGGCTACCTTTGCACTTGCGAGGGCGTACAGCGTGACCGGTGACACAAAATATCTCACCTGTGCAAAAAAAGCGCTCGATTATTTTATCAGAAATGACTATGTGCGCTTCTGCGACCACTGGATAGCATACGCGGTAAATGAAGTCACCATGTATGACGCAAGTGAGAAGTACCTGAATTTCGGACTGAAAAACGCCAACGAAAACCTGAACAAAATCTTCAATCAGGACACCACCTTCCATACCTTCCTTGAACTGCTTATGGCGGCGTTTGAGCTGTATGAGAGGATAAAGGAAAAAGGACTGTCCGCATCATACATGAAAAAATTCAACCATGAGGCATTTATACGGACGATTTACCGCAGAGCGCATTATATGCTCAACGGCTTTTTGTATCCCGAATTTGCTATGTATATGAAAAATCCCGACGCAGTTGCCGAGACATTCTGTGTACGGCACGACAGCTATCGTATCCGTATCGATGACGTACAGCATTATATAGGCGGATATTATAATTTCTACAAGCATTTTGACAAGCTTGAGCAGTATTACGGAGAAATAACAAACAAGCCCGCGGAAAAGCCGGTTGAAATAACGGCTGACAGCGAGCGCAGGTCGTTTGTAAACTGGATTCTGAACAATATCTGATGTAAGAGGTGACACAGCATGAACTTTAAGCAATTATGCGAAAGCACACCCGAATTTACGGTAGAAACCCGTATAACCGAAAATAAAATAACGCTTGAATGGAAGAAAGTTCCCCATGCCGACGGATACCGCGTGTTCAGCTCGCCGCACGGCAAAAACCGCTTTGTCGGATATGACAACACCACCGATACCAAAATGACAATAAGCGGGCTGAAAAACGGCGTTGCACTTGATTATAAGGTCAAGGCATTCAGAATAGCAGACGGCCCCGACAACTTTTTCGCACAGTCGGCGGCAGTAGTAGCCTGCCCTATGCAGACTCCGAAAAATCTGAGGGCGACAGTAAACGGCGGCGGAATAATACTAAGCTGGAGCGGCTCGGCGACCTTTGACGGATATAAAATATACTGCTGCTCCTCGGGAGATAAATTCAGCTTTCTCTGCTACTGCGGAAAGCTGTCCTGCAAGCTGAGCAATTTTAACCGCTACGGAAATATAAAATTCAGGGTGCGCGGCTTTAAAATTATCGATGGCATTGAAAAAATAAGCAATTACTCGGAAACCGCAGAGATAGTATATGTAAAAAGCGCAGGTGTAACCGCAAGCGACGAAAAGGAAATAAAACACCCGTCCTTTATCGGGCGCACCGTTCAGGCTCCGCGCTTTGAGGTTAAAAACAAGGCACTGAAAAATGATAACAACAAGTGCGTCATAATGCTCGGCGGAGACATCTCCCCTCGCAGTTCGGTTCAAAAAGAGGCAGCGGCAAGCGGATATTCGTTTGATTTTACAATGCGCTTTATCTCCGATATTTTTAAGTCCTCAGACTTTTCTGCGGCGGCTCTTGATGTAAACCTTGACGACAGTAAAAGCTACAGCTTTGAAAACGAAAACGCGGAAAACTGCCCGTCCGCGCTTGCTGACACGCTCTGCAAAAGCGGTATTGACGCGGTTGCAATAAACAGCGGACTGCTGAAGAAAAAGCCCGCTGCACTCGAACAATACCCTCTGTCGGTTATCTCGCACGAAAGCTGTACGCACGGTAAAAAAGAGTTTAAAACAGTAAATATAAACAATATCAACGTTGCATTTATCAGCACAGCAATCGATGCCGATGTGTCGGGCGCGATTTCTCAGGCGAAAAAGCAGGGTGCGGAATTTATAATTGCGTATTGCTCATGGAAAGAAAAGCACTCCCCTGTCGTAAAGGATTCGTGGCGCAGATATGCCGCACGGCTTGCCGGAATGGGTGCGGATTTTATAGTCGGCTGCGGACTGAACACGCTGTGCGAATACGATGTAATAAAGACCTCTGACGGCAGGAACGTATCGGTTGCGTATTCGATAGGCTGTATCGTATCAAACGAGGCTGTGACTCGCTTTGAGGACGTAGGTGCTTTAATTTGCCTTAGGCTTAAACGCGACATTTCATCAGGAAAAATCATCAATGAGTTTACAGGCTATCTGCCTTTTGTCATGAAGCAGGCAGGCAGGGCAAAATGCGCGTTTTTACTGACCGATGTAAACCGCAGATATTTCACGGACAGCGAATATGACGGCTATTTGAGCTTTATAGCCCAGACTATGGGCGACAAAATATCACCTGCAAGAGGCGTTAAGGAAAATCGGGAGTTTTCATTTGCACTCAACGGCTCGGCGCTTATTTCCGAGCTGTTCGCAAAAAACGAGAATGTTACCACTGACCGCTCGCATCTTTTCATCTCACAGCTCACTATTTGCGGAGAAAAGCGTGATACCGATGAAAAGTATTACCGCGACAGTATACCCGCGCTTTATCACAACCTCTGCAAGGGGTTCAAAGAATATCTCGCCGAAAATAAAAAGGATTATCTTATTCTTGATTTGTATTACACCGCGGCGGCGCCCGTATTCGAGCTTGACGGTGTGCTGTATTCAGGCGGAAGTGCCTTTATAAATTCCGGATTTTACCGCGAGAATAAAGACAGACTTAAAAAGGTTGATATTAAAAAGGACAGCATCTGGAAAAAGTATCTCGACAGCTACATAGACGATATTCTGTCGGTTTATTCGGGAAGAAATATCATTCTTGTAAACATAACCGACCCCAAGCTGTACTATATAAACGGCAGATTTGTAAAACATACTGACGAAGCAGTCAATTTCAAGCTACTGCTTGAAATGGAAACCTATTTTATAAAGCGGGTTAGCCCGATAGTAATTGATGTTTCGCGTTTTTACTGTGGTACGGTAAACAAGCGCGGAAGCTGCTATGCCGTAAACCGTGACAGCCGCTTTGCACAGAACATATCCGACATAGCGCTATCCCTTGCCGAGGGCAAGCCTGTGCCTCAGGGCTTTACGAACAGTTGTGACAACAGGCTGTGGCTTGAGAGCGTCGCACAGTACTTTGACAGTATCAAAAAATGCGACTGCGACAGCTTCTTTTTCAGCGAGTCAAACGCCGCGGATTATGTAATCAGCCGTACAAGTGCGGACTTTATAAGCTCAAATTTCAGCGCTCTGCTTGACCTTAAATCCAGCGGTCTTTGCTCATTCTCGCAAATATCGGCGCACTTTAATTTCGGAGAAAATACGCTGCTGAAAAAGGTTTTCGGCGCAATACGGAGTATAAAGCGCGGCGATTTTGCCGATAAGGACATAATAGAAATTATACGGCTCAATCTATGCGCTCAGAATGACCTTGCGTCGGCGCTGTCGGACTTTTTCGACAAGAACGGTATTATTTCCGACTGCCGTCTTACAGTAAGCAATCTCGATATTTATCTGAAATGCGCGCAGATGTATTTAAACGGCAACAAAACCGCAGTCACGTTGTTTGCAAGAGAGTTTTACAACAAACACAAAGCGGCGGCTGTTGACCTGTGGGGCGGCTCGAATCTCAGAGCTATCGCCGACTGCTCGAATAATGCAATTATCGGAAACGAGATAAGCGACTGCTCATTCCTTACTGCTTTTGAAAAGCCGGTAGATGTCGATTACAGCTATATCGAAAGCAAGACTGTATTTTTTAAGGAGCTGTCGAGAGGCTTTACCGAAAAGCTGAAAAAGCCGTCAGAATGGATTCTGATTGATTTCAATGAAATAATTCGCCCTGTATACGCACACGGGGATACTTATTTCAGCGAAATTGCCGACTGTGAAGATACAAAGATATTCAAGGCGTTCTGCGAAAAAGACAAAAAAATCCTCCCCTACGCTAAAAAGGGCGGACTTACCAAAACATATATCAAAAAATCGGTGAAGGCGCTTGCTGATTTTCTGACCGAAAAATACGGTGAAAAAATTATTCTGAGCAGATTCAGCCTTAACAGCAATTACATGGATTTCAACGGTCGTATAAGACCTTTTTCCGATAGTGATATTGAGCTTAAAAACCGGCTCATTGCCTTTGCGGAAGAGGAGTTTATAAAGCTCACCGACTGCTATATACTTAGCTACAATGACAAGTTTATCTCAAAGCAGACCGCAGTCCGTCCCAAAGCCTTTACGGCGGCATTTGAGGAGATGTTCTACACCTCGTCCGCCTCGGCGCTTGACAGGATACTCGGCGGCGAAGATAAAAAGCAATATTGCAATGTAGATATATTAGAATATATCGAGCGTGCCGAAAAAATCAAAAAGTCCAATCCCGATATGACGGACGGACTTACAAAACAGCTTTTCGGCGGTATGTCGGAGCTTATAGCGGGAGCCAGCCTCTCAGACGAATAAGAAATACAAATAAAACGGCGGCAGCTGCGATTTTAAATCACGGCTGCCGCCTTACTTTTATCTGCAACAAGCTTATTATACAAGCTTTACTATCATATCCGACGGATTTACCGATTTAGTAATTACTCCGGTTTCGAGCATCCAGTCAATATTCTTCTGCCAGGTTTCCTCGCTTTGTGATAAGAATGGCGCGCTGTCTGTCTCGGCAAGAGAAAGAATAGTGTCTACGCTCTTGGTTTCAACATCCTTATTCAGCGGGAAGTTTTCGGTATTCTGATTTTTGAGCAGATTTTCAACGCCCTCGGCGGGGTTGTTCTTTACATCCTCAAAGCCCTTTTTGGTTGCGTTTAAAAATCTGGTGAGCTTGTCGGCGTTTTTCTCCGCATTTTCCTTTGAGGTTACGAAAACAAGCTCGGTATAATCGGGCACGCCGTTTTCGGTAGGCTTTATGTAGCTTACCTCAAAGCCCTGATTTTCAAGCTCGGGCACCTCATGGCTGATAAAGCCGCCGATTGTAGCGTCAACCTGTCCCGTGGTCATGGACGACATAAGCTCGAAGCCGACATCAATAAGCTCTACGTCAGATAGTTCAAGTCCTGCCGATTTGAGCATCGTTTCGATAAAGGCTTCATTCAGCACCGAGCCGCCGTAGCCGATTTTCTTACCCTTTAAGTCGGCTATGGAGTTTATGTTTTTATCCTTAAGCGACATAAGCACGTTTACAGGCTGCTGTACCGCCGCGCCGATTGATACAACGGGTATATCCTGATTAGCGTTTGCCTGAATAACGTCGTGCATATAGTAAAAGCCGATGTCTGCCTTGCCTGCCGCGGTCATTGAGATAGCGTCGTTTGTATTTGACGGGAACTCAACGTTTATTTTAAGTCCCTCCTGCTCATAGTAGCCCTTTTCGATAGCCTCATACAAAAATACATGAGAGCCATTGGGGTACCAGTCGAGTACGACCGTAAGCTCGTCAAACTGTTTTTCTCCCGAAGCGTCTGAGTCGGTTGCCGCATTTGAACAACCGCATACGCCTGCTACCATTGCCGCTGTAAGACAAACGGCGAGTATTTTTTTAAACTTCATCTGTCAGATTTCCTTTCTCCATTTAACAAATTTTCTTTCTATTGCACTGATAACAGCTACAACCAACATTGCACATACAGCGAGCACAACCACCGGTGCAAACACTCCCGCACCGTCAAGCTGTGTCATCATGCGCTTGCTGAAATATCCGAGCCCGCTCTGTGCGCCGAGCCA
Organism: uncultured Clostridia bacterium; assembly: GCA_945921635.1. GTDB lineage: Bacteria > Bacillota > Clostridia > Oscillospirales > Ruminococcaceae > Ruminiclostridium_E. The sequence continues at coordinate 9,357 of CAMEKZ010000023.1, read as the reverse complement.
CTCGCCCATTGCCGCTCCTATTATGCTGAGCGGTATCGCCATTTTTATTGCCGAGAAAAACGAGGGGAGCGCATTGGGCAGCTTCAGCTTGAAGAATATCGCAAGACTGCTCATGCCAAAGGTTTTCATAAGCTCTTCGTTTTCTCTTTTTGAGGATTTTAGTCCGTCATGTATGGATATTGTTATCGGGAAGAATGTAATCAGCACCGATACCAATACCTTGCTCCATATACCGTAGCCGAGCCACAGAACAAACAGAGGCGCGATTGCCGTCACGGGGACGGTCTGGGTAGTAACAATTACGGGATAAAGCGCACGCTCCGCAAACTCGTACCTGTCCATAACAACAGCAAGCAAAACGCCAAGCACGATTGATATTAAAAGTCCGATAAGAGTAACCGACATAGTTGCCGGTGTATGTACCGTAAACAGCGGGTCTCTCAGCTCCCATATCCTTACCGCTATCTGTGTGGGCAACGGCAGAATATACGCCGCGTCAATGATAACCGCAATAAGCTGCCACAGCAAAAGCAGGGATATGCCTGTTATCCATGCGGGCAGATGCCCGAATATCTTCTTTTTCACGACTGCTCCTTTCCGCTGTCATCGGTAAGAAACCGTGAAACAAGCTTGTTTTTAAGCTCCGCCGCCTCATCGCTGTACAAGTCCTTGCGGGTCTTTATATGTGAAACATCTATTATCTTAACCTCGCTGACCGGCCGCCCTGTAAGCAGGAATATTTTGTTTCCAAGCAGCATGGCTTCGTCTATATCGTGGGTAACAAGCATAACGGTCTTTGACAGCTGCTTTACCTGCTGTAACAGCCAATCCTGCATTGCAATTCTTGTAAGCGAGTCAAGCGCGGAAAACGGCTCGTCGAGCAGCATAAGCTCTCCGCCCGCAAGCAAGGTACGAGCAAACGAAACGCGCTGTCGCATACCGCCCGACAGCTCGGACGGGTATTTGTTCTCCATACCCGACAGCCCCACCCGAGCGAGCGCGTCTTTGGCAAGCTCTGTTCGCTGTGATTTAGGTACTTTTTGCGCCTCAAGCGGGAGCATAACATTTTTTATGATAGTCCGCCACGGGAGAAGTAAGTCCTTCTGCGGCATAAACGCAGCATAGCCGTGAGTATTTTTGACGGGATTTCCGCATAGAGTTATCTCGCCGCTGTAGTCGGTTTCAAGGCAGGTAATGAGCCTAAGCAGGGTGCTTTTTCCGCATCCCGACTTGCCTATTACGGTTATAAAATCGTTTTTCTCTACCTCAAAAGAAATATTCTCCAGCAGTACATAATCATCGGTTATATATTTAAAGCTGACGTTTTTAAACTCCAGTAATGACATAAATCCCGCCTTAACGCTTTTCACCGAGCTGATAGTTGTGATAAAGCGGACCGCTTCCGTGTCCTAAATCAAGGCCTGCGCGTATCGCACCCGACAGATACTCCTTTGCCGCCGTTACCGCCTTTACCTTGTCATCGGTCAGAGCAAGGTTGCAGGCTATTGCGGAGGAAAAGGTACAGCCGGTGCCGTGGGTGTTGGGGTTGTTTATCCTCTCCCCTCTTATCCATACGGCTTTTCCGCTCGTGTACAGCAAATCGTCCGCGGTATCGTCAAGGTGACCGCCCTTTATGACTATGCCGCCCTTTATTGTTTCGGCGAGCTTTTGCGCCGCCTGCTCCATCATAGCTTTATCGGTGATTTTCATGCCGGTAAGCACCTCAGCTTCAGCTAAATTAGGCGTGATTATATCAGCCATCGGCAAAAGCTGTGTCATAAGCGCGTCTATAGCGTCGTCACTTATCAGCTTACTGCCGCTTGTAGCTACCATGACGGGGTCTGCGACTATGTTTTCGGCCTTGTATTCTTTGAGCTTTTCGGCAATTACATTTATTATAGCGGTGTCGCTCACCATACCGATTTTTACGGCGTCGGGACGAATGTCTGTGAAAATGCAGTCAAGCTGATTTGCCACAAAATCCGCGTCGGCGTTCATTATACCGTAAACACCGGTTGTATTCTGTGCGGTGAGCGCCGTAATCGCGCTCATGGCGTACATATTGTGCATGGTTATGGTCTTTATGTCCGCCTGTATTCCTGCTCCGCCGCTGCTGTCGGAGCCTGCTATTGTGAGTATCTTTTTCATCATAATCATCCTTTCGTTATATCTTTCTTGTGCTTTTAGCCACCTGCTCGGCTTTTTGCCGAAGCCCTGCCGTTGCCGCCGCAACATCATCTTGTGCGAATATTGCAGATACAACCGCCACTCCGTCAAGCCCTAAATCACAAAGGGTCAGTATATTGCTGTCGGTTATGCCGCCGATAGCTATAACAGGGATATTCACCGCATTGGTTATATCCTTTAATGTTTCGTGCTTTATCGCGCCCGCGTCAGTTTTTGTGGTGGTCACAAAAGCCGCTCCGCACCCGAGATAATCCGCGCCTGCGCTCTCGGCAGCGACTGCTTCTTCTACATTATGAGCAGACACCCCGATTATTTTTTCATCACCCAGTATTTTGCGTGCCTGAGCTATGCTCTCATCGTCCTGCCCTATATGAACTCCGTCAGCATCTATATCCTTTGCGAGCTGTACATTATCGTTTATGATAAAAATAACGCCGTACCTTCTGCACATCGGCTTTATTGCAAGCGCGCGTGATTTAAAATGCTCGTAGTCACTGTTCTTTTCACGAAGCTGAAATATAGTCACTCCGCTTTTAAGACACTCATCGACCTTTGACAGAAAATCCTCGTCATCCCTGCTCCATGCCCTGTCACTCACCGCATAGAGCCGCATATTTTTACTTGTAAGCTTCAAACTAACCGCCTTTCCAAAACAAAAAGCGCATACGAAATACCCTCGTATGCGCCGAATATTCGTGTCCTTACGTTGGCATTACCCAAATCAAGTTATCGGTCGGGGCTATCATCCCCCTCTCAGCCTGTTTACAAGCTCCCGTTCGCTTTTTCATTTGTCAAATACATTGTACTCCAAAATATCACGTTTGTCAATGTCAAATTCTGTAATTTGGGCAATTATTTTTCCCGCCATTTCATTACTTTTTTCACAAACCGTAATAACAAAGCTGTTATTTATAATAACCTGACCGAAACGGCAGTCGCAAGGAAAATCCGCAAAGCCGCCTTCAAGATTAAAGCTGAACGCGCAAAGACTGCTGTCTATGCCCTGCCCCGTGTATTTCACATAGCTTTCTTTAAGCGTCCAGAGCCTGATATAATCAAGCTCTTTGATTTTTGAACGGGAAAGAAATTCCGCTTCACTATCCGAAAAGCACTTTCTTATCACGCCGCTGCTCACCTTTCGCAAGGTTTCGCAGTCTACGCCGACCTGATTTTCGGATACTGCACATACGGCAAGGCCGTCACAGTGCGATATGTTGAAACTAGCAATATTGTTTTTCAGATAAGGCTTGCCTTTTTCGGTTTTCAGAATATCAGCCTCCGAAATTTTTACGGAATATTCGCGTTCAAAGGCGTGCCTTGCTAGCTTTATCCCCTCGTCATGGCTGTATTGCTTATAGCCGGTGCAAGCGTTTTTTGGTTTTATAAAACTGAAATAAATCATACAATTTCCTTAAAAAATGAGGAAAGCCTGTTTAGCTTTCCTCCTATTTATTTATAGTCCGAGCTGCAAAAAATCCGATATGTTTTTCCACAGCAGCTTTTCTTTTGCATTGTCATTCAGCGGGAGCTTGTCTATATATTCAAGCTCGTCCTTTGCGTCCCACATTGGATAATCTGTACCGAAAAACACTCTGTCGGCGCCGTATTTCTCGATAAGCTCTACCGCTCTTTCTGGCGGCATTTCATAAAAAGAGCTGCTGGAGTCTACCCAGACATTTTCAAGTCCGCAAAGACAGCTTTCCGCCGAGTCCCACTCCGACCAACCGCCGAAATGAGCCGCAATAAATCTGACGCGGGGATATTTTTTCGCGATTTCTGCCATCAGCGGAGGGTTTGAATATTTATATCTTGAGTCACCTGTGTGAATAAGAAACGGGAGCTTGTCGCCTACTGCCTCGTAAAGCCTGCAAGCCTTCGGCTCGTTAATGGCAAAATGCTGAAAATCAGGGTGGAGCTTTATTCCTTTAAGACCGAGCTTAATAACACGTTCTATTTCTTCTTCGGGATCATCCATGTCAGGATTAAGCGATGCGAAGCCGATGAATTTATCGGGATAAAGGCTTACCTGCTCAGCGATAAAATCATTTATATGTGAAACCTGATGCGGTACGGTAGCTACCGACTGCACAAGGAATTTGTCTATGCCGTTTTTTTCTCCGATTTCGAGCAGCTTTTTCACCGACCCGTCAAAGTCCATCTTTAAATCGTAGAATTTGCCTATGTTTACAGATGCTTTTTCTGCAATTTTTTCGGGAAAAATATGTGCGTGACTGTCTATAATGAATTTTGACAAATTAAACATCTCCATCTAAAATTTTGACAGCGGCATATCAACGATATGCCGCTGTCTGAGAAAACAAATCAGTCTTCGTTTTCTTCTTTTTCTTCTTCTTCAGGAACGTAATTCATAATAGCGTCAATACCTGCGCTTGTAATTTCGTACTCTCTTACAAGCTTTTCAAGATACTCAGCGCCCTTTTCTTCAAGACGATAGTAAACGCGGGTGCGTCTTCTGCCGACCAGCTCTAAGCGGTCGGAGATAAGCTCCTTGTCGATCAGTCTGTAAAGCGTAGGATACATGGAACCCTCAGTAATACGGAATGTTCCGTTGCTGCGCTTTCCGATTTCCTGGGTCAGCTGATAGCCGTACATTTCTTCTTCTTTAAGAAGATGAAGAATCAGCATCTCCAGAGAACCACGTTTGAAATTTTCTTTAATACCCATTTTAAGATAACCCTCCTTATCTTAGCATTATTATGACACATTCTGTCGACTTTGTCAATACTCAATCATGAATTTAATAGCAAAAACACAGCATTTTTTGTCCTATGAAAGTTTATAATGGAAATTTATCGAATTTGTTTTATATTTAAACAAATGCTGTTTGTTAATATCATGATTGTGTTATGATACCCTTCAATAAAATAAAGAATTATTGTATCTTTTATATTTGTTATTCTAACACTTTTAGTTAATTTTGTCAACTATAAAATATTAACTTATACGCATTTTTACAAAATATGTCGAACTTTGTTACTGTCCGTGATTGGTTTTAGCGGAGCGGAAAAGCATACAAACGTCAAAAAAATTTATAAAAATTTCATGTAAATTTTCACGTTGATGTTGAAATACATCGAAAGCTGTAGTATAATAATATCGTTAAACGGGATTTAAGAAACTGCGGCTGCGCATTGCGCATAATACATGACAGGGATAGCAAGCCGCAAACGGACGAAAGGATTTATTTTGAACTATCAATCAATTATTATCAGCAAAATTTATGAACTTGGCGGCGGCGTTACGATAAAACAGCTCGCACGCGCCGCAGACATCTCCAAAAAGCACGAGGACAAGCTGAAAAACGCCGTAAAATCATTACTCAGAGACAAAATTCTTTTTAAAACAAAAAAAGAACAGCTTTATATCAGCGATATGAGAAAGGTGTTTACCGGCAGAATTGCAACGCTCTCGCGCACCTTCGGCTTTGTTACAAATCTTCTCACAGGCGAGGACGCATTTGTAAGCGGCGGCTCGCTTATGGGAGCTGTACCCGGAGATGTGGTCATCGCAAAGGAGATTGCCGAAAAGACCGAATCGCGCAGTGCAACTGCTGTCGTGCTTGCGGTACTGGAGCAATCTGCCGAGCTGTTTTCCGGTGTAATAGTCAGAGAGGGAAAGTATCTTATGGTTCTGCCCGATACTTTGGGCTGCCCGCCGCTGACTATTGTTAAGGTCAGTGACAACATACACGAGGGTGACAAGGTGCTGTTCTCTATCAGAAAGCGCGGCGAACATCACTCCGAGCATACCGTTGATATAATAAACGTGCTTGGAAGTGCGAACTACGCCAAAAACTGCACCGACGCATATCTTGTACAGAACAATATCCCTGTTGATTTTTCTCCCGAGGCTAAGGCTCAGGCAGAAGCGATTGGCAGCAGAAATGTCAGCGAAAAAGAAATAGCAAAGCGCCTTGATTTGCGTGACATTCCGATATTTACCATAGATGGTGCTGACACAAAGGATATAGACGACGCAATAAGCATAGAAAAGACCGAAAACGGCTATAACCTCGGCGTTCATATTGCCGATGTCAGTCACTATGTTGAAGAAGGCTCTCCGCTTGACAACGACGCATTTACTCGCGGTACAAGCGTATATATTGCCGACAAGGTAATACCCATGCTCCCAAAGGAGCTTAGCAACGGTATCTGCTCACTTAACCCAGGTGTTGACAGACTCGCCTTTTCCTGCCTTATGGAGATTTCCAAAGACGGCAAGCTGAAAAAGTCTAAATTTAAGAAAACGGTTATCCGCTCGCGCGTACAGGGAGTGTACAGCGAGGTAAACGAGCTTCTGGACGGAAGCACCGACAAAAAGCTGTTAAGTAAATATAAAGATGTGGCTTTTCTGCTCCCGGTTATGAAAGAGCTTGCCGATATACTCAGTGCAAACCACGCAAACCGCGGCGCACCCGAGATACAGTCAAGCGAAAGCAAGGTTGTCTGCAATGAAGATGGTATCTGTATCGACATCAAGGCAAGGACGCAGGGTGTATCAGAGGGCATTATCGAAGAATTTATGCTTATGGCAAACAACGCAGCTGCTTCACTTGCAATGAAGCGCGATCTGCCGTTTGTTTACCGTGTGCACGAAAACCCTCCCGCAGAAAAAATCGAATCTCTTAAAGAAACCCTTGACGGTCTTGGCATAAACGCCCTCGGAATAAACGAAAAGGCGGATGCCGCGGCTTTTGCAAAGCTTTTAAAGAAAACCGCAGACGACCCGAGAAGTCCCATTATAAACCGTCTTATACTGCGTACCATGGCGAAGGCAAAATACAGCGAACAGCCGATAGGCCACTTCGGACTTGTTATGGCGGAATACGCGCACTTTACCTCCCCGATAAGACGCTATGCGGATTTATCCATTCACCGCATTCTGACCGACTATGTGTCAAAACGCGGTGCGGATAAAATAAAGAAAAAATACTCCGACTTTTCAGTCCGTGCGGCTAATCAAGCTACAAAGACCGAGCTTTCGGCTGTCGCTGCCGAGCGCAGCTGCGAGGATTTTTACGCCGCGGAATATATGAAAAATCATCTTGACGAAGAATTTGACGGTATGGTATCCGGAATAATCAACAGCGGATTTTTCGTAGAACTGCCGAGTACCGTAGAGGGCAAGGTAGATGTGCGCACTCTCCCCGCAGGCGCATACGAGGTAAGGAACGGAATTGCTCTGCTGGAAACGGCATCGGGTACAGCATATACCATCGGAGACAAGGTGAGAATTAAATGCGTAAACTCAAATGTAAATCTGGGGCAAATAGATTTTGAGCTTATCAAGGTGTATAATTAAAGCGTTTTCAACGCTTTAAATATAAAATAGTCACCTCTGAAAACCTCTGCCGTTTCTCTGCGGCATAGTTTTTAGCGGAGACCTGAACTATATAAACAAAGGAAGGTATATTTGAAATGGCAGAAGAAAAAAAGGAAAAGAAAGAAATAAAGGCACTCAAAAGCGTCGAGCACGGCCTTGAAAAGGTAGGCAAGGTTAAATTCATCAGCGAGTTCAAGGCGTTCATTTCCAAAGGAAATGTAATGGACATGGCAGTCGGTATGATTGTCGGTGCCGCTTTTACCGCAATAGTAACCGCTCTTGTAAACAACGTGCTCATGCCTGCACTCGGTATGATTACCGGCGGAATTGACTTTTCCGACCTCAAAATCATACTCAAGCCCGCAGTTATCGACGCTGTTACAAAGGATGTGCTTGAACCCGAGGTTGCAATAGGCTACGGCGCATTTATCGGTGCGATAATCAATTTCCTGCTTATAGCAATTTCGGTATTTATTCTTATAAAAATACTCGGCTGCTTCAAGCGTAAGAAAAAAGAAGAGCCTAAGGCAGAAGAGCCCAAGCCCGACCCGCAGATTGTTCTCCTGACCGAAATCAGGGATTTGCTGAAAAACGGCGGCGCAGCCGAAGCTGTCGAAGCTGCAGAAGCTTTAGCCGATGAACAGGGAGCAGCAGAAGCAGTAACGCAGTAATTACATACGGCAAACAGAGAAATCAGGTCAGATATGAAAAACGATAACAAGATTATAAACGATACTGCTCTTTCGCCCGAGGAAAAGGAACAGCTTTTACAGCAGTTCTATGAAAAGGATAAAAAGGAAACTCGGCTCGGCGGAATTTTTGTGGTTTTCTGTGCAGTTGCCCTGCTCGTAAACGCGGTCGTTACCTCTGCCATGTATCCGTTTTATCTGCAGGATCTGATATTAAGAGCATTTTCCGAACAATCCGAAATCACCGGTGCGTTTGATGACAACGCCGCATTTATGGTGGGTCTGGTGCTGTTTGCGGTTATAGTGCTGAAGCTTGCAATGTCAATCAGTACGCTTGTCTGCGCGATAAGAAAAAAGGGTATCCGTGTAACTGCCGGTGTCAGCGCCTGTCTTATGGGTTTTATCGACCTGCTTGTAGTTGTTTTACAGCTCAGCGACCAGTACACCTATTACGAAACGTTTACCGTAATTGCGATGGCTGTAAATATTATCTGCCTGATTTTAATTTGCAGCTGTATTTATATGTCGGTATTTACCGATAAGATTTCTAAATACACCTACAGCAAAGTCAAGAAATAACAAGTGGAATCTTTATGCTGTCCGTATCATGCAATTGTGTGATACGGACTTATGATTTAAGTATATTTTTAAGTTACTGCAAAAATATTTTAAGTAATTATTAAAGTTTTTTAAGAAAAACTCTTGAAATTTATAAAAATATGTAGTATACTTAGTACATTGCGACAGCAAAAAATTTTCTGTGAAAAAAGGAAAGAGTAAAACATGAACCTGTTTGAGCAAAACAAGGCTCGCGTAGAGGCAAAGTACGCTGAGCTGATTACAAGAAAGAATAAGATTTCCGACTGCTATAACGGTATCTATGACCGCTATGAAAACCCCGTGCTTACGGCAGAGCACGCTCCCGTAATCTGGAGATACGATTATAACCCCGAAACTAATCCGTATTTTATGGAGCGTCTCGGCATAAACGCAGTACTTAACTCGGGTGCGCTCTATCTTAACGGCAAGTATTATCTTGTAGCGCGCGTTGAAGGAAATGACAGAAAATCCTTCTTTGCTGTTGCAGAAAGCGACAGTCCGGTTGACGGCTTTAAGTTCTGGGACTTCCCTGTTCAGC
>CAMEKZ010000022.1 GCA_945921635.1 uncultured Clostridia bacterium | reverse complement strand
CGGTGAGGTTGTTGATACCTGCTCGGAGGGCGACGAGGTAACGGTTGTACTCGAAACCACCCCGTTCTATGCGGAAAGCGGCGGACAGGTCGGCGACTGCGGTACAATAACCGCGGGCGATAATGTAATGCAGGTAATTGATACCAAAAAGACCGCGGCAGGTCAGTTTATCTGCAATTGCCATGTCGAAAGCGGAAGCTTTTACACCGATGATACCGTAACAGCTGCAGTTGACAAAGAAAAGCGTATGGCTACCGCAAGGAACCACACCTGCGCTCACCTGCTCCAGGCGGCGCTCCGCAAGGTGCTTGGCGACCATGTGCATCAAGCTGGTTCGTATGTAGACCCGTACAGATGCCGCTTTGACTTCAGCCACTTCAGCGCGGTTACTCCCGAAGAGCTCGAAAAGATTGAAATGCTCGTAAATGACGCTATACTCGCGGGTATACCCGTTGTAACCGAGGAGCTTCCTATCGAAGAGGCGCGCAAAAAGGGCGCTATGGCGCTGTTCGGCGAGAAGTACGGCGATATAGTAAGAGTAGTACAGGCGGGCGATGTATCGACCGAGTTCTGCGGCGGTACTCACCTTGACAACACCGCAAAGGCTGGTCTGTTCAAGATTATTTCCGAATCTTCCGTAGCTTCGGGCGTAAGACGTATCGAAGCGGTAACCGGCTACGGCGTAATCTCAGCTTACAACCAGACCAAGGCAATGGTAAATAATATTTCGCAGGCAATGAAGATTGCAAATCCGTCTGCCCTGCTCCAGAAGTGCGAAAGCATTATGGCAGAAATGCACAATATGCAGAACGAAATAGATAGACTTAACGGTATCATATCCGCAAGCCAGCTCAAGAACATAATGAGCAACCCCTCCGAGATAAACGGCATAAAGCTTTATTCAGCTATGCTTTCCGGCGTAACCGGTGACAGCCTGAGAAAAGCGGGCGACGAAATCAAGAACACCGGTGATTCGTTTATCGCACTGCTTGCAGGCGTATCCGACGGCAAGGGCAACTTCCTTTGTATATGCAGTCCCGACGCAGTAAAGAAGGGCGCAAACGCAGGCAGCATTGTAAAGCAGATTGCGGCAATAGCAGGCGGCAAGGGCGGCGGACGTCCCGACAACGCTATGGCGGGTATTGCTGATGTCACCAAGATTGACGAGGCTCTGCTCGCGCTGAACAAGATAGTAACAGAAATGATTGGCTGATATAAGGAGAATTTATTATGGATTGTGTATTTTGTAAAATAATAAGCGGAGAAATCCCCTCTGAAAAGGTATATGAGAGTGAAAATGTGGTAGCGTTCAAGGATATAAACCCTATGGCGCCGGTTCACATTCTGATTATACCCAAGGTTCATATTGAGGGTGCAAATGCGCTTGATGCTGATAATGTAGGCGTAGTAAGCGAGATAATGCTTGCTGCTCGCCAGCTTGCCGAGTCATTTAACCTCGACAATGGCTGGAGACTTGTCACAAATGTAGGAGAAGACGGGGGTCAGACAGTAAAGCATCTGCACTTCCATCTCCTCGGAGGCAAAAAGCTGAGCGTTGAGCTTGCATAACAGGTAAAAATTCATGAGGCAGAAATTAGCAGTCGTTGGTTTCTCATATCTTACCGGACTGATTTTTGCCTCTGTTTTTCTGTACAATAAGTTAATTATTGTAATTGCTGTAATTTTATTTCTTATTGCGGCATTTTATCTTTTCTGCTTTTTAAAGCGCAGAACCGTTTCAACCGGTTTTATCTGTGCCGTAATCGGCATAATCGCGTTTTATCTTTGCAGTTATGCCGCCGCAGCCAATGCACAAAGGCTGTGCAACGGAGAAATCCACGCTGTAAAAGCAACTGTCTGTGAAAAGACCGATATAGGCAACGATTTATCGGTATATCAGCTGTACTTTGGCGATTATGACGCAGGATTCATTCTGTATGCTGATGATAAATATGTGAATAAAGGCGATATTTTATCATTTGACACAGAGTTTTCCATACTTGAAAACAGCGCGCTTTTCAGCACGGCTGATTATTATATGTCAAAGGGGATAATGCTGAGCGCCGCCGCAAAGTCCGGCATTACCGCAGAATATGTGGGTCAGAATGATATTTTCGGATTTATTACGGATTACAGAGAATATCTCAAAGGCGTAATTTCGACAAGCTATCCCGACAGCGCCGGTGCGCTGATGAAGGGCATTTTCTTGGGCGATAAAAGCTCATTTACAAGTATTGACAAATACAATATCAGAGCGGCGGGTGCGGCTGACCTTACAGCGGTATCCGGTACGCACTTTACTCTTATAATTCACATTCTCGCAGCTATACTTACAGCTATAGGCATAGGCAGGCTGCCGAGGGTAAAAATCATACTGATATTACTGCTGTCTGTTTTTCTGATGGCGTTTTTCGGGTTTACCGTGTCAGTTACACGCGCGGGGATAATGATTTTCGTGCATTACTGCGGCAAGCTGTTTTTCAGGGAGAGTGACTGTCTTAATTCGCTCGGGCTTTCGGTACTGATAATAACACTTATCAATCCCCTCGCCTGTCTTGACGCGGGTCTGATACTCTCCGCCTTTACCACAATAGGCGCGGGAGCTGCCGCACCTGCTGTATCAAAAGCAATCAAAGCACGCTTTTCACGGATAAGCAAGCCCTTGCTTGACGCGGTCTGCTGTGCGGTTTGCGCGTCGGTGTTCAGTCTGCCCCTGTCTGTGCTGTATTTCGGAATGTTCTCGGTCTACAGCGCTGTGACATCGATAATAACGATACCGTTCTTTACTCTCAGCCTTGTGTTTTTACTGTTGTTTGCATTATCGGGAGGAGCTTTACAAATCCTTACCGTACCCGCGCACCTATGCTGTGAGGTTATGAATAAGATATTCACGTTTATCGCAGGACTGCCTTTTTCGCACCACAGCTGTGAAAATGACGCGGTGAAGTTTATCATCCCCGCGGGCGCGGCGGTTATTTTGCTTACTGCCATTTATGCCAAAAAGAAAAGGCTGTTTTCGGTCTGCTGTGTCGGCCTTACTGCCTGTGCTTCGCTTATCGCCGCTGTTTTTCTATCCTCAGCAATCAAAGGCGGTACGGTCACGGTGATACCGTCAAGCGACGGTGAAAACGGCAGCGTGCTGTTTTTCTCCGATAAATTTGCAGGAGCGGTAATAACCGGCGGTGACAAGGCTGCTGAGGCTTTATATGCGGATATAATGGGAAATAATATCAGAAGCCTTGATTTTCTTGTTATAGCAGATGACAACAGCAATACCTTAAAGGCGTGCGATGATATATTCGGTGAGATGGCCAATGTGCTGATAACGTCGGAATACGATATATCTGCGGCTCTCAGCGGAAATCTGTTTGCCAAAGCGGAAAAATACTCCGAATATGAAATCTGCTTCGGCAGCTCGGTTTTTTCCATGTCCGGTGACGGCGTAATTGCCGATATAGACGGCGTTTTGCTCAATATATCCGATATAACGGACGCAAGGAACGATTGCATAAATATATGCTACGGCTATATCAAAACCGAGCCGGAGCTTATTCTCCCGTCCTATTACATAAACAAAAGGCAGACAAGCCTGCCGCAAAACTCGGTAATGCTCTATTACACCGATACCGTGCTCTATATCTCGGACGGCGCGGTGACAAATATAACTAATAACAAATAAAGGAGGGCTTATGACTGTAGATGAACAGCGTCTTTCCGCCGACTTAAAGGGCGGTAGCGTAAACCGTGTATATTATTTTTACGGCGAAGAGGTTTTTCTCACCGAAACATATACAAAGCGCGTGCTTGACAAAACCGTCGGTAAAAATCCCGATGATATAAACCTTACAAGGCTCAGCGGCACATTTTCGCTCGATTTGCTGTCGGACAGCGTGGAGAGTATGCCGCTGTTTGCCGACAAAAAAGCGGTACTGATAAATGACCTCGACTGCGATAAGCTTTCCGATGATGAAAACGAAAGATTGCTCGATATACTGTCAGATGTTCCCGAAGAATGTACCGTCATTATTTCGATGACCGGACTTCAGCCCGAGGGCGGCAGGAAGAATAAGAACAAAGCGCTTCTCACAAAGCTGTCAAAGCTGAAGACCTGCACCGTATGCGAATTTAAGCAGCTTACGGCTAACAAAATCGCCGACCTTATTATCAGGAAGGCGGCGAAAAACGGCTGTGTGATAAGCGGGCCAAACGCCGTGTATCTCGCAAATCTTACACTCAACAACCTCACGCTTTGCTCGCTCGAAACAGACAAGCTGTGCAGCTATGTCGGAAGCGGAGAAATCACCGCGGAGATAATAGACAGACTTGTAACAAAGCAGCTTGATACAAGCGTCTATTCACTCGCCACCGCGATAACCAAGGACAGCCGCAAAGAGGCTTTTATGATACTTGATGATTTACTGGCTCAGAAAATTGATCCGATAATGATTCTTGCGGCGCTGTCTACCACATATATTGATTTTTACCGTGCGGCTATAGCGCGCAAGGCAGGGAAAAACGCAAATCAGACGGCGGAGGATTTTTCCTACCCGAAAAACCGCACCTTTGCCGTAACAAAAGCGTTCAACACGATAAACCGACTCTCTGCCGACTATATCAGGCGCTGTATATCGGTACTTGCTTCTGCCGATATTAAGATGAAAACCTCGGCGGCTGACAACCGCACTGTGCTTGAGCAGACGGTCGTCCTGCTGTTCAGCGAAAAGCAGAATAAACGCTGAACAGAAAGGAGTACAGATTGATAAAGCTTAAACAAGCCGTAATTGTCGAGGGCAAATACGATAAAATAAAGCTCGGCAGTATTCTTGACGCGGTGATTATCACCACCGACGGCTTCGGTATATTTAAGGACAAGGAAAAGACCGAGCTTATACGCTCGCTTGCACAGACCTGCGGTGTAATAATACTCACCGACAGCGACAGCGCGGGCTTTAAGAGGATGAGCGATATTAAAGGCTGTGTAAGGTCGTAAACGTATTTATCCCCGAAATTGCGGGTAAGGAAAAGCGCAAGGAAAAGCCGTCTGCCGAAGGACTGCTCGGCGTTGAGGGCGTGTCGCGCGAGGTGCTTGAAAAAGCGCTGAACGATGCGGGGATAATCGCCGAAAGCTGCGACAAAAAAGCCGGATTTTTGGATAACGCGCGGCTTATGGACGACGGACTAATCGGCAAGGAAAACTCCGCCGCTAAAAGGCGAAAGCTGCTTTATAATCTAAACCTCCCCGCCCTGCTAAATACAAAGGCTATGACAGAGGTAATAAACTGTCTTTACACGGAAGAGGATTATATAAAGGCACTCTCACATATCAATGAATAAGTAAGGTCAAAGACAAGAAAGGAAAGCTTATGGTATTTTCCACATCGGTATTTTTATATCTGTTTTTACCGCTGACACTGATAATCTATTATATCGCGCCAAAGAAAAGCAAAAACTTCATAATCCTGCTCAGCGGACTGCTGTTCTACTCATGGGGCGAACCGATATATGTAGTTGTCATGCTGATTTCTACGATGATTGACTATTTTGCGGGACTTGTGATGAACAAATTTGAGGGCAGAAAGCTCCCCCGCAGGATATGTCTTATAGTATCGGTTGTCATGAACTTAGGACTGCTCGGCGTATTCAAGTACAGCGGCTTTATTGCAGAGAACATAAACGCGATAGCGGGACAGCAGCTTATAGACATAAACAACATGAACTTCTTCGGGATAGAATTTCTCCCGATGAATATGCTGCCTATCGGAATAAGCTTTTTTACCTTCCAGTCAATGTCCTACACAATAGATTTGTATCTCGGAAATGTAAAGGTGCAGAAAAATCCGATAAGCTTTGCGGCGTTTGTTACGCTGTTCCCGCAGATTGTAGCGGGTCCTATCGTAAGATATGACGATGTGGCAAAAGAGCTTGACGACAGGACAATAACTATTGATTTAATCTATGACGGTATAATAAAGTTCATTATCGGTCTTGGCAAAAAGGTGCTGATAGCAAACAGCATAGGCTCGCTGTGGACGGAGATAAAGGGGCTTGACCTCGGCGGCGTGTCGGTGCTTACCTCGTGGCTCGGCATACTCGCATTTACCTTCCAGATTTATTTTGACTTTTCGGGCTATTCGGATATGGCGGTAGGACTAGGCAAGATGATGGGCTTTAATTTTCCTAAGAACTTTGACTATCCGTATATGTCGAAGAGCATTTCCGAGTTCTGGCGCAGATGGCACATCACGCTCGGCTCGTGGTTTAAATCCTACGTTTATTTTCCGCTCGGCGGAAACAGAAAGGGTCTGCCGCGCACGGTGCTCAATCTTGCCATCGTATGGTTTTTGACCGGCGTATGGCACGGTGCAAGCTGGAACTTTATCTTATGGGGCTCGCTCTACGGTGTGGTTATCATCATAGAAAAGCTGTTTTTGGGAAAGGTGCTGAAAAAGCTCCCGACAGCGATATGCAGTATCTATACAATGCTGCTTGTAATACTAGGGTGGGTGCTGTTTGACACCGCCGATTTACCGACCGCGGGAAATTATATTGCGACAATGTTCGGCGCAAGCGGAATACTGGTGGACGGCTCGGCGCTTTATTATCTTTCCACCTACGCGATTACCTTTATAATCTGCATAATCGGCTGTACCGATTTACCGAAAAAGGCGGTAGAGCTTGTCCGCAAAAAGTGCACACCGCTTGTAAATTACGGCGGAATAGCCGTTATGGCGGGTATGCTTGTCCTGTGTACCGCATATCTTGTAGACCAGACCTACAATCCGTTTTTGTACTTCAATTTCTGATATGTATACCACAGATATAAGCTCGGAAAGGAAAGGTAAATAAATTGAGTAAACAGAAAATTCATAAAATATTGCTTATTGTGCTGTTTTCCCTGATACTGCTGATTATACCGATTATAACGATAATTAAAAGCGTGAATATGCCGGCAAAGCCGTTCAGCGAAAACGAAAACAGATATTTGCAGGAGTTTCCGAAATTCTCCTTTGACACGGTAACCGACAAGAGCTTTATGCAGGATTTTGAAACGTATTTTTCCGACAGATTTGTCCTGCGCGAAGAATGGATAAGCATGAAAAACAATTTTGACCGCCTGCTTGGAAAGCGCGAAATCAAGGGAATCTTCACCGAGGACGGACGCATGATAGAGGCGTGGAAGGAATATGACGAAACGTCGGTAAACGCAAATCTCGCCGCTATGGAAAGCTTTGCACAAAAGTACAAGAACGTAAATATGTACTTTATGCTCGCCCCTAACGCACAGGAAATCTACAGCGACACCCTCCCCGCAAACTGCGGCGCGGCAAACCAGAAGAATTTCATTAAAATGTGCTATGATGCGACGCCGAGCATAAAGGGCATCGATATCTACAACAGCCTTGCCGCCGCTAAGGAAGAATATATCTACTACCGCACCGACCACCACTGGACCAGTCTCGGAGCTTATCTCGGCTATCAGTCCGCGGCATCGGTAATGAAATACAACCCCATATCGCTTGATAAATTCAGCATCGAGCACGCTTCAAATTCATTCAGAGGCACTTTATATTCAAAGACGCTTGATGACAGTATAACTCCCGATACGATAGATTTCTATACGCTGGCAAACGGAGAGCCGGAGCTTAGCATGACAGTGTACAGAGGAACATCAGCAAACACATACGACAGCCTGTATTTCAGGGATTATCTTGAGAAGAAGGATAAATACTCAGCATTTTTAGGAACAAACGTACCTAAGCTCGAAATAACTACAACAATCCCGAAGGAGAGCGACAGTGGCTCGCTGCTCGTGATAAAGGACAGCTACGCGCACTCGCTGATACCGTTCCTGACTAAAAACTACAGCAAAATAACGGTAATCGACCTGAGATATATAAACGGCGCGCTTTCCGACATTGATGTTAATATAAGTGATTATCAGTCGGTACTGTTTATGTACAACGTTATCACATTCTCCGAGGATACAAATGTAAAGAAGCTGAATTTCATGGCTTAACCGTATTCCGCAAATACAAAATCACCGTAAAGGCAAGCGCCTTTGCGGTGATTTTTCATATATGATATGTTATTTTTTTACATGGACATCAAGCTGATTGTACGGTATCTCGATACCGTTTTTGTCAAATGCCTCCTTGACCTGCTCGTTGAGGTCGAAATAAACCTCCCAGTAATCGCCGGTTTTTACCCACGGGCGGCAAGCTATCTCAATCGCGCTGTCCGAATGAGAATACATTCTTATATCGGTTTTCGGCTCGTCCAGTATTTTAGGGTGAGAGTCAGTTATGCTTCTGAGTACATCGCGTGCCTTGTTAAAGTCAGCGTCGTAAGAAATCTGGAAAATCATATCCACCCTGCGCTTATCACAGGCGGTGTAGTTAATAATCTTAGAGCTTACAAGCTGACCGTTCGGGATAAACACGGTTTTATTATCTATCGTCAGAATCTTTGTAAACCAGATATTTATTGCCTCGACTGTTCCCTCCTCGTCCTCAGCACGGATAAAATCTCCGATTTTAAAGGGCTTTGTAAAAAGGATATTAAAGCCGCCTGCCGCATTTGAAAGGCTGTTCTGAAGTGCAAGACCGATAGCAACACCCGCTGTACCCACAACGGCAACAATAGATGACATCGGCACTCCCAGCACGGCAAGCACGACCGTCGCAAGCAGGACATAGAGTACTATCCTTACAAGCGAGTACATAAAGCGCGAGACGGTCTTGTCAATGACATTGCGCTTCATGCCCTTCTGCATCAGCTTTATTATAAGCTTTGACAGCAGTAAACCGGATACAAAAATAATTACCGCAGTAATAAGCGTCGGTATATAGGCTATAAATCCGTCCCACAGATTTGAGAAAAATGACTCGGCGCGCTCGAGCTGCTGCTGTGCATCAAGCGGAACAAATACCTCTGATGTGGTGCTTTCAGCCGCGCTCTGCACACTTTCTGTCAGTATATTAAGCATTTAAAATCTCTCCTACTGTGATGATGAAGTCTGCGTATCGTCCTTTTCGGACACCTGAATAGATACCTTATAATCACCCGTTACCCAGCTCTTTACCTTAGTGCCGCGCAGAGTAAACTCAGGTGTGACGTCTTTCAGTCCCGCAGTAAGCGATGTGCCCATCAAATCAATCGTTGCGTAGATATTCTTTGAGGTCATTGCCGCTATTTCATCGGCAGGACCGGTTACGTTTACGGTAAGCTCGTTTGTCAGCACATCAATATCAAAATTATCGGGCGCATTTGCTATGATTATATTCTCCTTTTGTATCGTAAAGCTTAGGAAGGTATAATTTTCAGCGTCAAATGATACCATTGCGGAGGTGTTTCCGCTTATATTTTTATATCCCTCCGGCAAGGTAATCGGCAGAGTAAGCTTTTGCAGATACTTAGTCGTAAGTTGGCTCAAATCGATTGTGCCGACCTCAAACTTGTCCTGCATATCAACCGAGTCATCGGGCGAGGATATAGTCAGAGTTTCGGGATATATGCTGTATTTCAGGCTGCTTAAATCAAAATTTGACGGTACATTTGTAAACTGAACCGTGAGCGGAAGCGTCTTTTGCTTATACAGCGACACATTTACTATAAAGTTGTCATTGTCATAAGAAATATCGGGATTTTCTATCACATCACCGTTTGCTCCGATAAGAACAATCTGTCCCTTTGAGGTAAGCGAAGCGGATGTCTCCCCCGCTGATACCGAGCGTATCTCGACGCGCTTTACCGCTTCAAGGTCAGCCGCGTCACCGGTAAGCGTGATAGTCGAGGGATCTGCGGTAATGCTGTCTATCTTCATATCATCGGTAGGTATAACCTCGTCCGCTGTGGCGGTGAGATTTCCGTCAGCGGCCGTAAATGTCTTGCTGATTATTTTTTCTACCTTTATTTTTACGGTCAGTCCAGAGTCATCTATTTCACATTCGACATTCTTCACGGGAACAACATTTACCTTTACGACATATTCTCCTACACCCGTGACTGTAGATAAGTCGAGCGAGGCAGTAAAGTCATCTCCGCTGAGATTACCTATATCATAGCGCTTGCCGCTGATTTTGACAGATACGGTATGCTCAAAATCTTCAGAAACGCTCAGGTTATTAGCCGCCATATATTCCGTGACGGTAACTGTAACCGGAATGTCATTGATATGCGAAACAATATCCGGAAATACCTGCATGGATATTGCAAACCACACAATAATAGCAAGCAAAAGCGCAAAGAGAATACTTTTGAACTCCTTGCCTATATTTTTAAAGAAATTTATAATAAAGTTTTTCATTTGTTCTGTGCCCCCTTGTCACCATCAGCCTTAGGAGCATTCGCCTTATTTTTGCGTTTTTCTTTTTTTTGTTTCTTTTTTATCTCCGGCTTTTCGGGGATAAGGCGCTGGAGCAGCAGCTTTCTTAGCGTGTCCTTTGTGTAAAAGCGCGTAAGGCTGCCGTTTTCGGCTACCGATATAGTACCCGTTTCCTCGGATACGACTACAACTACCGCGTCAGACACCTCACTCATGCCTATAGCCGCTCTGTGACGCGAGCCTAAAGCCTTTGAGATAAGCTCCTCTTTCTGGGGCTTTGGCAGAAAACAGCCTGCGGCATAAATTTTTCCGTCGCGGATAATCACCGCACCGTCATGGAGCGGCGTGTTCGGGAAGAATATATTGCCGAAAATCTCGGTGCTGGGTACAGCGCCTAGGATTGTGCCGGTGTCAATCTGCTCTCCGAGCTTGGTTTCTCTTTCAAATACAATAAGCGCGCCCGTTGCTGTCAGCGAAAGCTGCTCGCACGCGCTGCACACAGCCTCGATACAGTTGTTTATATCGGCAGATGAGCTGTCGGTCTTGCTTTCAAAGCCGAGTGCAATATTTTTGACCTTGGTACGACCCATCTTTTCAAGTATACGGCGCAGCTCCGGCTGGAATACGATAAGTATCGCTACAATTCCGACATTTAAAAACATTTCCATAATCACTTTCATGGATTTAAGCTGGAACTGATTTACCGCGAAAAACAGAATAGCGATAATGATTATGCCCTTTATGAGCTGTTCGGCTCTTGTTTCTTTAATTATCTTGATGCCTTTATATATAAACCACGCGAGCAGTAAAATATCAATATAGTCAACGACACCCATCAGCCTGAAAACGCTGATAAGGTTTTCCCATATATCAGTAAGATACTCTATCACTAAAAGACCCCATTCCCGATTTGCAGATTTGAGCTATATTTATTATTGTATCATTATTTTTGCCTAATTTCAATACGCAAGGGGAAATTTTTCGTTAAAATCGGCAGGAAATTTTTCGTAATGCTTATAATCGGTCATTTTGCGGTTAGAATAATCCCGAGGTGATATTTAATGGCAAAACAAGGCATGAAGCGACCGGAGCAGACCCATGTAAAAAAACGAAACGAGATAGCTCCCGTACCGGAGCTTGACGGTCACGCAAAGCACGGCAAGGAGCACGCAAAACCGATTATAGCAGGAACACATTCTCCCAATCTGAAAGTATATCACGGCAAGCCTCGTGCAAAGGACAGGTACGAAAAGCCTGTGCCCGACATCTACCCCGTTATTGATAACGACCTCGGACGTGACAATCTGGAAAACGATATACCCGCCGCAGATATACAGGATCTCAGATAGCTTTAAGCTAAGCCGCCCTAAGCAAATTGCCGAAGGCGGCTTGATATACAAAATTTGTTATTGTTTTTGTGGAAAGTACCCAAAATTTATTAAAAATACTTGAATTATTCTTTGGAAAAGTATATAATATTGTAAATGGCCGTTTTTCGACAATATGGGTCAAAACGGACAAGTATCAACATTTCGCATTTTTTCGCAGAGTGCGTTTGGTGGTATTGATTTGGAGGCTTTTTATGACAATTACTAAAAAAATCAGCATTATGGTTGCGGCTTGCACAGTCGTTTCCTCGCTCGCAGTAGGCCTGCTGAGCCTTAACAATTCGTATAAGTATATCGAAAAAAATACAACCGATATTATGGCAAGTACCGGTGACAATGTTTCGGAGAAGATAAACGCGTATATCGGGAAAATCGAGCTTTCGGTTGATACGATGGCAGATATCGCGATGGAAAATCTGGACGATTTCAACGCTTTTCAAACCGACAAAAAGTATGTACAAAGCTATACCGACGCTTTTTTGCCGACACTTACCAAATTTGCGACACATACAGACGGCGCCATATCCGCTTACATAAGATATAATCCGGATTTTACCGAGCCTACCTCGGGTATATTCCTTTTAAGAAACAGCACTGAAGAAGATTTTCAGAGTGTGACACCGACCGACTTCAGCATTTACGATAAGACCGACCTTGCTCATGTCGGCTGGTACTATACACCCGTAAACAACGGAAAACCTACCTGGATGAACCCGTATCTCAACGAAAATGTCGGAATATATATGATTTCGTATGTTATACCGCTTTTCAAGGACGGAGTAAATGTCGGTATCCTCGGTATGGATGTTGATTTCACGATGATACAGAATATCGCCGAATCCTCGGACACATACGAAACCTACAACCCGATTATAATTGACGGTGAAAACAATGTAATGTACAACAATGCCATCGACTTCGGCACCAATCTTGGTGACCTGAACACCGACGGTGGACTTGAATCTCTGCTCGGTGCACTTTCTGCCGAAAAGAGCGAGGGTATGCTGAACATAAAAATCAACGGCAATTCAGCACACGCCGTGTTCAACTCGCTTGACAACGGAATGAAGCTGATATCTACGGTAAGCGCCGATGAGATCTCCAAGCAGTTCAACGAGCTGTTTATTATGATTATCGGTGCAGTAATCCTTGTTGTGGTTATTGCCGTAATTGCTTCGCTTGTCATAGTATACCGCATGACACGTCAGATAAAGGTGCTTAACAAGGCGGCACAGAGAATAGCCGACGGAGAGCTTGACGTAACAGTAAAACGCACCACAAATGACGATATCGGCGAGCTTGCGGACAGCTTTACAAAGACCGTAGTAAAGCTGAAGGATTATATCCACTATATTGACGAATTATCCTCAGTGCTTGACGAGATAGCCGAGGGCAATCTTGATATAAGCCTGAAGCTAGAATACACGGGCGAGTTTGAAAAGCTCAAGCGTGCGCTTGAAAATATAGCAAGCTCACTCAACAATACGCTTGTAGATATAGACCTTGCCTCCGACCAGGTAGCAAACGGAGCGGAGCAGATTTCAAGCGGGGCTCAGTCGCTGGCCTCCGGCTCTACCGAGCAGGCAAGCTCGATTGAGGAGCTTTTGGCTACGGTAAGCGAGATTTCCGAACAGACAAAGCAGAACTCCTCCGAAGCACAGCAGGTAAGCAGATATATGTCCACCATACAGGACGAGGCGAACCTCAGCAATGAGCGCATGAACGAGATGCTTATTGCTATGAAGGATATAAACAAGAACTCCGACGAAATTAACGAGATAATAAAAACGATTGAAGATATTGCGTTCCAGACAAATATCCTTGCGCTGAACGCAGCCATTGAGGCGGCAAGAGCGGGCGAAGCCGGCAAGGGCTTTGCGGTTGTTGCAGATGAAGTAAGAAACCTCGCGTCCAAGTCCGCCGAGGCCTCACAGACAACCTCCGAGCTTATCACGCAGACGCTTGAAGCTGTAGTAAACGGCTCGCGCATCGCAAACGAAACCGCTGAATCGCTGAAAACAGTATATGACAACATCGGTGATATTGTTAAATCAGTTGACGGCATATCAAAGAACACGCAGAGCCAGTCAGAGGCGCTGACGCAGATTTCGGCGGGCGTAGACCAGCTCTCGTCCGTTACGCAGAACAACTCCGCAGCATCCGAGCAGAGTGCGGCGGCGTCTGAGGAGCTTGCAAGTCAGGCGAATATGCTGAAATCGCTTGTAAAACGGTTTACGTTAAAGAAAAAAGAGGATTGACAAAATACGCCGCCTGTGAAATAAAGCAGGCGGTGTATTTTAATTTTAGATTTTTGGCTTATTGTGGTATAATTATCTAATCGGCAAACGCAATTTTTCGCTACGTTATTATCCCGCCGTTGATGTAGCTTCAAGATAAATCAGAACGATTTAAAGGCGGAATTGCCTGTCGGGTCACCCGACAAATTTCTATTTGCCGAGTGCCTCCTAATACAACAAACGACCGAAGAATGGTTTTTCTCCGGTCGTCTTTCATATTTTTCAAAAATATTTCTACTGCGCCGAATTGTCCGTTACGCCGTATCTGTCCAAATCCTTAACCGGCGTAAGACCGTCGAGCAAATCCTTATCCCTTTCATATTTTACATATTGCTTCTGTACTCTGTAGGGGTCTTGCCGCACCGCTGTTTAAACTGCCGCATAAAGCTGTACTCGTTTGAATAGCCACACCGCGCCGCGATTTCTTTCACCGTAAGATTTGTAGAAGAAAGCAAGCGCTGTGCCTGCTGGATTCTGCCGGCTATAACATCATTTATCACGCTTGTGCCGAACATCTTACGATAAAGATGCTGAAAGCCCGAGCGGCTCATTCCTAAGCTCTTTGCCATCTCATCGACATCACCCATCCGCTCGGGGAATGTATAAATCTCGCTTCTGAGCTGTGTCATACGGTAGTTTTTCTCGCTGAGCAGCTTTGCCGAAGCGTGGTTTTTCAGTCCTATCGCTCTCGCAAGCTTTAAAATCAGTATCTTAATGTACTGCTGTTCAATCTCATCGTGAAAGCTGTCCGCTGAATAATGCTCAAAAGCGAGTATATGTACAAGCTGTGACAGCTCGTCAAGGCTTCCGATATGAACGACAGTATCAGTCGGTATACCGAGCTTTTCAAGATACTCAAAATCCTCGGCGGTCATATCAAAATAAATCCAGTCGTCTGTATAGCAGTCGCCTTCTCCGGTATATCTGCAGGACGTGTCAGAATTAAATAATACAAACGAATTAGCTTTTACGGTAAATTCTTCGCCCTTTATCCAAAAGCGCGACGGTGTTTTTATTAACAGCATAAGCGGCGCTCCGGGCCCCGCGGGTCTGTCCAGATCAAAATTCTCCGTGCGCATATCGTGCCGGTAGTTGTAGCCGATTGTTCCTATTTTCACGGTATTCCCTCCTTTGTCGGTAATACCATTGTAGCACACGGTGACATTTTGTGCAATAGGCTATTTCATAAAGACAAAGCTTTTAAGTTCAAAAAGCTGTCTGCCCTTGAAAAAATCGCCTGTCCAGCCGCCGTACTCGGTGCTGACCTTGAAAAACAGCGAGTGTCTGCCTGTCACAGCCTTTACAACGCCGATTATCACCGCGCTGTCCCTGCCTATATCAAGCACTCCGATTTCCTCACCATCCTCACCGTCAATCAGAACGTGCAGCTTGCTGTCACAGCCACAGCCGTTTATATTTACGGCTAGCTCCATGGTCTTGCTTGAAAAATCTTCTCCGAAATCGTAGTATTTATAGCCGATTACACAACCGTCGGTGATGTTTGTTATCACTCTGTCAAAGACGTTTTTCTCAGTTACAAACGCCCCACCCTTAACCACGCAGGCTATATCCGCGTCGGTTATCTTATAGGGATTAAGAGATTTTTCAAAGCCCAGCGAGGTCATTTCAACTGGCGGTATACTTCCGTCAGGGAGTATCTCGATGCGCTCTGCACACGCGCGGCGGGACATGATAGTTCCGTTTGTCATGCGGTGGTAGAAAATGTACCACTCACCGTTTATTTTTGCTACCGAGCCGTGATTGTTGCCGCCGGGATAATCCACCCCGTTGTCAACGATATAGCCGCGGTAGGTAAACGGGCCGGTCGGCTTGTCAGAGGTCGCATAGGCGAGCCTGCTGCCCCTTTTCGGCGAATAAATCAGGTAATATGTACCGTTTATCTTTCGCATGGAGCAAGCCTCGAAAAACAGGGTGTCCTCAGTAGTAAAGCCGCCGTTTTCGGTGATAACGTTCGGGATAATATGCTCTATGCAGGTGTTGTCAAGCACCTCATACATATTATCGCTGTTAAGCTCCGCCATAAATGAGCGCTCATAGCCGCAGTAGATATATGCTCTGCCGTCATCATCTACAAAAACGCCCGGGTCGATAAACCAGCCGTTGCAGCATATCTCATCGGAGATAGTGTATTTGTATTGCGAAAGCAGAGTAAACGGTCCCTCGGGACGCTCACTGACGGCTACACAGCCCTTTGAATTTACGATATACGCAAAGAGATAGTATTTTCCGTCCTTCTCTACTACATCCGGCGCGAAAAGCTGATTGCTGTCGTCCGTCCAGTCTGTGTCGGCATTGTGGTCACGGTCTATGCGGGTATGGAAAATATCGCCGTGGCACACCCAGTCATTGAGATTATCAAGCGGGGCACTCCAGCATTTGAGCACATAATCGCAAAAGCTGTCCGAGCCTGCTGTGTCGTGCGAGCCGTATACATAGACGCGGTCGCCGAAGACGCGCGGCTCGCCATCGGGGATATACTCCCATTTTGGTAAATAAGGATTTGACATAAGGTTACTCCTGTCTTTTATTTTATGATAATTATAGCGCCTGCGGGGATTTTATTCAATAGCAATAAAGACAATATATGGTGACATTTTGTGCAAACTTGATATATAAGCAATTCCCGGCGGCATATTACCGTCGGGAATTAAAATGTAAATAAGTTAATAAGGTATAAGGTATCGTAAATCAGTCAGCTTTCGCCAGTCGGTAGGTCATAAAATCGATTTTGCCGTCCTTTGCCTTGCGCAGCTGGATAGGTCTGGGACTGTCCGCGCCGCCTGATGGGATAAACAGCTTTGCCATGCCCCCTACATCATAGCTGTGCGGATTTTCGCTGAAGCCAAATGAGTTTATAAACGTAATAACGGTATTCGTGGTCGTGCCATCTGTAAAAACCACGCGCAGAAATGCAAGCAAAAAAACAGCGGCAACATAAAGGAATATGTTTCGCCTTGTAAGGACAGAAATTTCTGTCATATTGCCGCCGCCCTCATTTTTCCGAATACCGTAAAGAAAATCAAACCGGATATGCTACATTTAATTATAGCATATCCGATTTGTGATTACAAGAATTAACTTTACTGCAAAAATAAACTCCTCACCTGTATTCTACGGTAAGCGCCGTCCAGTTTTCAAGCGCCGCACCCGCGATTTTCGGGTCGTACATTATCCCGCTGTTTCTTTCAATTTCATTTCGGCAGACTTCAATTGAAAGAGCTTCACGGTACGCACGCATTGACGCCATGGCATCTATCGAGTCGCAGACAGCTATGATACGCGCCCCGAGCGGGATTTCTTCTCCTACAGCGCCGAATGGGTAGCCCCTGCCGTCCCAGCGCTCATGATGATGGAGAATAATCGCGGCAATCCTTGAAAAGTGAGGGGATTTTTGAAGGATATCCGCACCGATTTCGGGGTGCTTTTTCATAAGCCGCCACTCCTCATCGTCAAGCCTGCCCTCTTTAAGCAGTACTCTGTCGGGTATGCCTATTTTCCCTATATCATGCAGGTGCGCGGCTATGTGTATTTCCTGCGTTTCGCGTTCGCTTATTCCGATAGCTCCGCATAAAAGGCAAGCCATGTCGCTCACCCGCCTTGAATGATTTCCGGTATAGGGGTCGCGCGCATCAAGCGCAGAGGTTATGCAGTCCACAAGCTCGTGGTATTCAAAGCTTATTTCACAGTCACAGTTCATTTCTGTTATTTTCCTTTTCCTTAGGCTGCTTTACGGCTACAGTCAGCCGCTCGACGGAGCTGCCCTTTTTCAGCTGACTGCAATATACATCGGTGCATTTTTTATATCTGGCGAACATTTTCCTTGCCGCCGCCTCGTCACCGTACACCTTCCAACAGCCTACGCATTTACAGCCCTCCGCCTTGTTTTCGATAAAGCCGCAGACATCCTCGGGAGGATACCCAAGAAAGAGTCCGATTTCATGCGGGAACTCATCATCGGCTTTCAGCTTCTGCATAAGCTGAATAATACACCGCTCGGGCACGCCGACTGTATATCCGCGCTCTCTGAGCAGATGACAGGCGGTATCGTGGCGCAGGTCGTCCGACAGCCGTGACGGTCGGTAGACATATATCAGCGCCCTGTTCTCACGCATTTTTAGTGGGAGTACCCTGAGTCCCTTTTTGACAAGGATTTTATTGTATTTTCTGGCAGCGGACTTTATTTCCTCTGCATCGGTGTACGGACAGTTGAACAAATTTGCTGTTTTCAGTCCCGCGAGTGTCGGCGCACAGCTGCGAACCAATAATTCTTCTGACATAGCTTCTCCTTTTATTGTTATCCGCCTGCGGTATGCTCTTCAAGAATGCTTTTTAAAGCGCTCATAGAGCTTGTATGAGAGCGGGCAATACGCACGTTCTGACCCTTTGCTTCGTTAAGGGCGCAACGCACCATCTTATGCGAAACCGTGCTTGTAAACAGTACAAGCAGGTCGGGCGTACCGATATTTTTCATGCCGCCGGACATCTTAGGATAGACCTTTGCCTTGCATTTGTACTCCTTGCATAATTCCTTGTACTCCCGCACCATACATTCGTTTCCGCCTACGATTACTACGCTCATGTAAAACTCCTTTGTTCTCGATTAGCATACGCTAACTAAATCGATAAAAACAAGGAAACGCAAAGTAAATCCTGCGTTTCCCGTAAATCATATTATTCAGAATGGCAGGTACCGCTTGTCGGCAAATCGGTGTGGCATTTTCCGCTCATGGGACAATTTGCACAGCCGCAGCCGCAGGAGGATTTTCCCTTTTTCTTATCCCTTATCATGCCGGCTATTATTGCCGCTACTATGGCAATAAGCACGGCGCAGATAATTATTGTAGCAAGATTTTCGCAAATCCACGCAAGCATTTATATCCCTCCGTCAAAATTACTTAGTTACTTTTACCGTTTTCGTAAGCTTTATTGACTCCTTATACGGCTTAAACAGCATAAAGAGAATGAATGCAAGTACCGCTACTGCAAAGATAAGACCGATTACGTTTATATTGCCGGTAAATATAGAGCCTATCTGATAAATCATCAGCGATGCCGCGTATGCGAAAATGCACTGATAGCCTATCGCAAACCATGTCCACTTTGCAGAGTTCATCTCTCGCTTTATTGCGCCGATTGCCGCAAAGCAGGGTGCACACAGCAGGTTGAACACAAGGAACGAGTACGCCGCAAGCTGTGTCATACCCTCAAAGTCGAGTACGCCAAACACACCGACAACCTCTTCCTTTGCAACAAGTCCCATGATTGTAGCGATTGTTGCCTTAATGTTGCCGAAGCCGAGAGGTGCGAAAATCCAGCAGAGCGCGTTTCCTATCATACCGAGTACGCTGTTTTCAAGCTCCATTTCGGTGCTGAAGGTAAACGAGCCGTCAATCGTGCCGAAGCATGAGCCTGCCCATATAATTATAGAAGAAAGCAGAATGATTGTACCCGCCTTTTTGATAAACGACCAGCCGCGCTCCCACATCGAACGGAGTACATTTCCGACTGTAGGCCAGTGGTATGCGGGGAGCTCCATTACAAACGGAGCGGGGTCGCCTGCAAACATCTTTGTCTTTTTCAGCATGATACCCGAGATTATTATAGCGGCGATACCTACAAAGTACGCGCTCGGCGCTACCCACCATGCGCCGCCGAACAGAGCGGACGCGATAAGTGCGATAATCGGGAGCTTTGCGCCGCAGGGGATAAAGGTTGTAGTCATAATAGTCATGCGGCGGTCGCGCTCGTTTTCAATGGTGCGCGACGCCATTATTCCGGGTACACCGCAGCCGGTTCCTATCAGCATGGGGATAAACGACTTACCCGAAAGACCGAACTTGCGGAAGATACGGTCAAGTACGAAGGCGATACGCGACATATATCCGCACGCCTCAAGAAATGCGAGCAGGATAAACAGTACAAGCATTTGCGGTACAAAGCCGAGTACAGCGCCTACGCCGCCTACAATACCGTCTACTATCAGTCCGCTGAGCCAGTCAGGGCTGTTTACCGCGTCAAGTCCGTTCTGTACAAGTACCGGTATACCGGGCACCCATACGCCGTATTCCGATTGGTCGGGTATCCCCTCAGCCTCGTCACCAAGCGCCGCATCGTATATTTCGGAAATGTCATAGCCTGCCTCTGCAAGAGAATCCGCAAATGAACCGTAAGCCTCGTCAAAGGCACCGAAGTCTTTATCTGCAATAGCCGACCGGATATCCTCCGCGCCGATAACACCGCTTGCTGCCGCCGAGTCCACAAGTGTAATCATTTCGTCCGTCCAGACGCTTTCTTCGGCATAAGCCGTCATAGCATCGTCATAATCCGCTGCACCGATACCGAACAGATGCCAGCCATCACCGAACAGGCCGTCATTTGTCCAGTCGGTAACAAAAGTACCTACCGTCGAAACCGCAATATAGTATACAAGGAACATGATAACCGCAAAGATAGGAAGTGCCGCAAAGCGGTTGGTTACCACCTTGTCGATTTTATCGGAAACCGACAGCTTTCCTGCGTATTTCTTCTTATAGCAGCCCTTGATTATCTCGCCTATGTAAATGTAGCGCTCGTTTGTGATGATAGACTCCGCATCATCATCAAGCTCCTCCTCGACCGTCTTTATATCGCTTTCGATATGGTCGAGTATCGCTTTGTCGAGCTTTATCTGCTCCAGCACCTTATCGTCACGCTCAAACAGCTTGATTGCGTACCATCTCTGCTGTTCCTCAGGCATACCGTGTACGGCGGCTTCTTCGATATGTGCAAGCGCGTGCTCGACTGTACCGGAAAATGTGTGCATCGGTACGGTCTTTCCGTTCTGTGCCGCGTTTATTGCCGCCTCGGCAGCCTCTGTTATTCCCGTGCCTTTGAGCGCGGAGATTTCTACTACCGTACAGCCAAGCTCTCGCGACAGCTCTGCG